>JBDSGK010000122.1:0-49086 GCA_039919015.1 Ferruginibacter sp. | reverse complement strand
CTTCACCAAAATATTTTTTTGCCGTTTCTGCGGTGATGACCGCATCATTCAGTTCTGTAAAAGCAGTTGCTGCATTACCCTTAATAAAATGAAATGAAAAAATATTAAAAAGTGCCGGATCAGCATAGTATAAAGTGCCTGCCTCAATTATCTTTTGCTCACCGTGCTTTACAATACCGCCCTGCCTGCGAAAACGTGCTGCCTCTTCCACTTCAGGGAAATCTTTTTTCATGGCAGGTGCAACGGCCGGGTATGTAAATGCAAAGGTTTGTTCTTTACCTCCTTTTTCTGCCACGATCATAGGCACACGAAAGATCCTGTCTTTGTTTGCGTGGGCATCATCGTAACTGTATTCAAACCTCAGGTAATTTATGATCAACAGGAAGGCAGCAATTCCTATTGACAGGCCAAAGATATTTATAGCAGAGAAGGTCTTGTTCTTCCAAAGATTTCTCCAGGCTGTTTTGAAATAATTTTTTATCATGGCAATATTTTTTATTCTGATCTTAAACTTTTGACCGGGTTTGCAATAGCCGCCTTAATTGCTTTAAAGCTGATGGTGATCATGGCAACAGTAATGGCTATCAACCCTGCCAATGCGATCACCCACCAGGAAATATTTACGCGGTAAATAAAATCCTGCAGCCAGCCGTGCATGAAATAATAGGCCAGCGGCGCTGCTATGAGGAATGCAATACCTATCAGCAGTAAGAATTCTTTTGAAAAAAGCATGATGATATTCTGTACCGATGCGCCCAAAACTTTCCGGATACCAACCTCTTTTGTTTTTTGAACAGCCATAAAAGAAGCAAGGCCGTAAAGTCCGAGGCAGCTGAGGAATATAGCCAATGCAGCAAATATTTTAAAGAGATCTGAAAGTTTGCTCTCCTGGGCATAAAAATTCTCGATCTTTGCATCCAGGAATTTTTGTTCGTACACAAAATCAGGATAGGTTTCATTCCATACCGCTTCCACTTTTTTTAATGTTCCGCTGATATCTTTTGTAGCGAGCTTAATCCCGGCAATGCCGTAAAAATTCTTCACAGTTGTTATAAGCACGGGCACCAGCCCTTCCCGCAATGACATGGCATTAAAATCTTTGATGACTCCCACGATAGAATATTTCATTTGTCCTCCCCACAGGTCAATTTCCTTATTAAGCGCCTGCTGCGGGTTCGTGATCCCCAAACGCTTTAGCAGTGTCTCATTTACTAAAAATTCTTTTGCTGTATCCGAGGGATTAAGATTTCTTCCTGCTACCAGGGGTATACTGTAAGTTTTTAAATAATCAGCATCCGCCCACTTAAGGTTGGCATTCCAGTCTGTTTCTTTCGCTGCACGGTCAAACCTAAAATTAGAGGACCAGTTGCCATCATCCGCAGGGCTTGCAAAGCTGAAGCTTGCAGCTTTTACGCCATCAATAGCCAACAGTTTATTTTTAAGGTAATCCAGTTTTGCCTGTCCCGCACTATCCTGGGGAAAAGCAATATTTACGATCGCCTCTTTGTCAAAACCCATTGAATAGCTGCGGAAATAATTCATTTGATTTACAATAATGATGGTACCGATGATCAATGCCTGTGCAACCACAAACTGGAATACAACAAGTCCCCTTCTTAAAGAAATACCTTTTGATCTTCCTGCTGCTACTTTACTTTTCAATGCAGTAACCGGGTTGAACCGGGATAATACGAGCGCAGGATAAAAACCTGCCAGTAGGATAACGACAATCGCCGTTGCTAAAAGGAACAGTAGGATGCCCGGATTTTTTGTGAAGCTTAAGGTCAATGGTAATTGGAGAATTGAACTTATGTATGGAAGACCCACCATGACCAGCAGGATCGATAGCCCGATCGCTGTTAAAGTGATCAATGCTGTTTCACTATAGAATTGGAACCTTAATTGCTGCCTGCTACTGCCCATCACTTTTCTTACAGCCACTTCTTTTGCCCGGTTGAAAGCCTGTGCTGTGGCCAGGTTAATAAAATTAACACAAGCTATTAGTAAAATGAATGCGGCTATGAGCCATAAGGTATTGATCAATGCTTTAGATACGGTTCTGTCACTAAAATTTCCGATATCCGCGTTATAATGTACATCTGATAAAGACTGAACCAATTGCCTGCCATGGGTAGCTTCTTCCTTCCTATATTTTTTTGTAAATGACACAAGCTGGTTATTCATTGCAGCAGCGCTCATGCCCTCAGGCAATAAAATATAGCAACCGTGGTTACTGGCCACACTTTGCCAGTCATCCCTGTTGCTGAGGTCTGTTAAGGTTGCATAGGAAGCAAGTATCCTGATCTGCAGATCAGTATTATAAGGTACATCAGCAAGTATGCCGGTGATCTTCAACAACTGCTTATTGTTTCGCCTGATCGTTTTACCGATGGCCAGTTTCCAATCGCCAAAATATTTTTCGGCTGTTGCTTTCGTCAGCAAAGCCGTGTTCGGATTCTTTAAAGATGCATACTCTCCTGCCAGCAATGGAAAATCAAATATTTTAAAGAAAGAAGGCTCAGCAAAAAAAACGCCCCGGTCCTCTTTGAATTTTTTAAAGGATTGTTCATTGGTTTCGTCCGGAATTATGATCTGGTCGTCGCGGTCTGAATAAATACCGGTAGAAACTATGGAAGGGAAATCATTATGCATAGCCCGTGGAAGCGGGTAAGGCACACCTGCTGTAGGCAAGGGCCCATCTGCATTTTGCTGTTCGGTTATTACCCGGTAAATGCGGTCCTTCTTTGCATGAAAGTTGTCGAAGCTTAATTCAAATTGAATGATCAGGAAAATAGCAAGGCATACGGCAATGCCCACGGCAAGGCCGGCAACATTAATGCTGGTGAAATTTTTATTTCGCCATAAATTCCTGAAAGCTGTTTTAAAATAATTTTTTAACATAACGCTACTTTATTCGGTCTTTAAACTATCGACCGGGTTAGAAATTGCTACTTTGATGGTATGAAAACTGACAGTAAGCATGGTTATCACCAAAACCGCCAGTGCCGAAAGTAAAAAAGTACTCAGCTTCAACCCTTCTTTATAAGGGAATACATCCAGCCATTTGTGCATAAAATAATAAGCCACCGGAAATGCAATTACACAGGATAATAAAACCAGTAACACAAAATTCCTTGTGATGAGTGATACAATATGTGTGGTACCTGCCCCCATCACTTTTCGTATGCTTATCTCTTTTCTTCTTTGTTCTGTTGTAAATGCAATCAGTCCAAGCAAACCAAGGCAGGTAATAATTATTGTAAGGGTTGAAAAGCTGGTGAATATTTTTCCTCTTTTTTGATCGGCGGCATACTGCGAATTAAAATCCTGGTCGAGGAATTTATATTCAAAAGCAAGTTCAGGAAAAATCGTTTTCCATGTTTTTTCTATTGAGCTTATTGTTGCAGGGATATTGGTTGCTCCCAGTTTGATCTGTACCACACGGCTGTTTGGCCGGTAACTGAGCAACAATGGAGCAATAGGATTGTACAGTGACTTTACATGAAAGTCTTTTATCACGCCAACAACCTCAAAATACCTGCCGGTTGTATCACCTGCTGGTTTAACCCGCTTGCCAATGGGTTCATCCCAACCCAGGTCCTTTACCATACTTTCATTAACCAGCATGCTGTGTAATGTATCGGATGGCCCGGAAAAATTTCTTCCTTTAACCAGTTTAATATTTAAATTATCCAGGTAGTTCTCATCAATGCCATAAGTATCTATTCCTTTCTCAGCAAAACCGGTTTTTGTTTCCACCGAAAACAAATTGAAACTGATATTTCCGCCCGGTGAGGCCTGTGCTGCACTCATAGAAATAATACCCGGGTTTTTCCGGATCTCATTTTGAAATGATGATATTTTTCCCCGCATATCACCGTCGCCATTTGCGGTAACAGTAAGTACATGTTCTTTGTTAAAACCAAGGTCTTTGTTTTGCATATATTTCAACTGGTTGTACACCACCAGGGTGCAAATAAGCATCACCATCGAAATAGAAAACTGTACCACCACCAATGTCCTCCTCAGCACTACGTTACTGGAACCTTTAGCCAATGCACCTTTCAGCACAGTAACCGGTTGAAACTTAGACAGGTAAAATGCGGGGTAACTTCCACCCAGCAATCCAACAAACAAAACAATACCTAAAAGAATAAGTAATGTAGTTAAGTTGAATAATGATCCAAATGCAATGAATTTACCCGACAAAGTATTAAAAAACGGAAGTAGGAAATAAATAGCTGCCAGGCTTAATAAAAGAGAAATTACTGTAAGCAGCACTGACTCAGACAGGAACTGAACAACCAATTGTGCTTTTGTGGAGCCCGCCACTTTTCTTATACCGATCTCTTTTGCCCTGCGGGCCGAACGTGCGGTGGCCATATTCATATAATTGATACACGCTATGATAAGCATGAATAAAGCAACGGCTGAGAATATCCAGATATAAGACATGCTGCCCAACTCTTCGGGCTCACCCTGCATATCGCTGTGCAGGTGTATGGATGTGATGGGTTGCACACCATAATGAATTTTAATATTGAACTTTCCAAATATTGAAGCCATGTATTTATCATACATGGGCAACAGTTTTTTTGCAAAGGCTTCCTTATTTGTATTGGGACGAAGCAGTACGTAGGTAAAATAATTGAATTGCCCCCAGTTATCTGCAAAATCCGCTGGTAATGTATTTACGGAGATCAATCCATTAAAAATTATGTGGGAATTCATAGGTACGTCTTCCAACACACCCGTGATCTTATAAGTTTCACCAGAGTTGTCACGCAAAGACTGCCCAACTGCATTGTGACCTTTTCCGAAATACTTTTCGGCCAGGCTTTTTGTTAATACCATGGAATGCGGCGCTATCAATGCCGTTGCTGCATTACCTTCCAGAAATTTATAAGTGAATATCTGAAAGAGATTACTATCAACATAAAATATCTTTTCCTCGTAAAATTCCTTGTCCCCATTTTTATACATGGCCCTGTCGGCACTCACAAAACGGGCTGACTGTTCCACTTCAGGATAATCCTTTTTTAATGTTGGGCCGAGTGGGAATTGTGTTGAAGCCCATTTCATTTTATTCTCGGGTTCATTTACATAAGATACAATGCGGAAGATCCGGTCTGCATTTTTATGATACTTGTCATAACTCAATTCATCAATAATATAAAAGATGAGCAGCAAGCTGAAAGTGATACCAATAGACAGCCCCAGCACATTCAATAAATTATATCCCTTGTCTTTTTTAAAATTTCGTATCGCAACCAGGAAAAGGTTCTTTATCATTTTATTTATGTTTATGGTTAAGGCCCGAAATTATTTCCTGTCATTTGATTATAATCTTTTTACTCAGTCCGTAAACTTTTTACCGGGTTTGCATTGGCAGCTTTAATGGCCTGGAAGCATATCGTAACAAATGCAATTGCCGCAGCTATGATCCCTGCCAGCAAAAAGATCCACCACTCCAATGTAATTCGATAGGCAAAGTCCTGCAGCCATTTGTTCATTACATACCAGGCAAGCGGTGTCGCTATTACAATGGCTATAACAACCAGTTTTAAAAAATCTTTTGATAGTAATCCAACGATGCCTGCAACACTTGCACCCAAAACTTTACGCACGCCAATTTCTTTTATGCGCTGCTCTGCACTAAAGGTTGCCAGGCCAAACAGACCGAGGCAGCAGATAAGTATTGCTATTAAAGTGAAATAGGAAACGATGGTTGCAAGCCGGTTCTCCGAATCATAATTTTTTTGAAAATCATCGTCCAGGAAACTGAATTCAAACGGCTCATTGGGATTTAATTTATGCCAGCTTGCTTCAACGGTCTTCAGCAACCCAGCCATATCGCCCGGTTTTGCATGCACCACCATATAATTATACCCAGTGTTTGTATTGTTAAGCTGGTAGCCATAGGGCGTTATTGGCAGGTGAAGATCTTCGAAATGAAAATCTTTTACAACGCCTATTATTTCAAATCCATATTGACGGCCCTGGTAATCGAAGAATACTTTTTTATTCACAGCTTCCCGGGCACTTGCAAAACCAATTTCTTTAACCCCGGTCTCATTCAATATCATACGATAGCTGGTATCGTTTGGAAACTCCTCCGAAAATATGCGGCCGGCAACCGGTTTTATATTCAATGCTTTCAGGTACCCCGCATCTACCCAGTTCATACGGGTGCGTTCTGCATTATTCATATTCTGTCCTTCTTTATACAACAGGTTATCTGCAGGATTAAAAATGCCCGGGTTATACTGGGATGCACCTACACCCAGTACCTGCGATTGTTTGGCCAATTCATTTTTAAAGGAAGGATACATATTTTTTGCTGTGCCGCTTCTCAGCGGGATAATGATCTGCCTGTCTTTATCAAACCCAAGATCAGCCGAACGCAGGTATTTCATCTGGTTTGAAATAACCACCGAAGCAATGATCAATGCAACAGAGATCACAAACTGGAAAACAACCAATCCTTTTCTTAATGACACTGCTGCAAGTGAATTGGTTAATTTTCCCTTTAACACCGAAATGGGTTTAAAAGAAGATAAATAAAATGCAGGGTAGCTGCCGGCAATTAATCCTGCAACAACAGCCAATAAAAAGAACGCTGCAATGATCAAACCGTTCTGCCCAAAAGACAGGGAAAGATCTTTACCGGATACTGTATTAAAAGCAGGTATCAACAATTGTGTTATTGTAAATGCAAAGGCAAACGCGATGAGGCTCATGAATACCGATTCGCCGAGGAACTGGCGGATCAGTGAATTTTTTTCTGCTCCCAGCACTTTGCGGATACCTACTTCTGCACTGCGTTTGGAAGAACGTGCAGTAGACAGGTTCATAAAATTGATGCAGGCAATGAGCAATGTAAATAAAGCAATGGAAGCCAAAATATATAAATAGGTCATGCTGCCCGGTGGCGTAACATTCCCATCAAGGACCGAGCGCAGGTGTATATCATCCAGTGATGTTAAAAATTGTTTTTTAGCAAAGCCCTGTGCTTTAAGGTCATTGCCTGCATACTTTTCAATAAAAGCCGGGAATTTTGCAGCAAGGGTTTTTGTATCACTGCCGGGTTTTAATTGCAGGTACGTATAGAACATGTTGTTATTTGCAAAGTTGGTATTCCCTTGAGTGAATCTTTCCATATCCCCGCCCTTCATCGACAAAAAGAACCGGGCATCAATATGCGATGGCTTTTCGTTAGTTTTAAAAACACCGGTCACCACAAAATCATGATCGCCGTTTGAACTGCTGCTGATATGTAGCATTTTATTCAGTGCAGCTTGGTCTCCAAATATTTTTTTAGCGATCTCTTCTGACAGCACAATTGTTTTGGGATCATTGAGTGCTGTTGCAGGATTTCCTTCAATGAATTTGTAGGTAAACATCCTGAAGAAAGTAGAATCTGCCAGGTAACCTTTGGGTTCATAAAATGATTTGGGTATGCCGTTCTTTTCATTGTATTGCAGCAGTGTCTTGTCTTCGGAAAATAAAGCAAGCAGCCTGGTTGTTTGTTCCACTTCCGGAAAATCCATTTGCATAGCCTGCGCCATGGGGGCAGGAGTGGTAGCAGTTGTTTTTTCTTCTCCCTGGTTGATGAATATGGTGCCCAGCTGGTAGATATTTTTCCCGTTCTGCTGGTATTTATCGTAACTCAGCTCGTGTAAAATGTATAAGCTGATGAGCATGCAACTGGCAAGCCCCACAGACAAACCAAAAATATTAATGAAAGAAAAAACTTTATTTTTCTTCAGGTTATTCCAGGCTATTTTAAAATAATTTTTAATCATGGCTATACTTTAAATTGATGATCGATCGGCTTTTCATGGCATTGCAAAACCTGTTATATCAGCAATCCGGTTCTACAACATGATGTTCTCAATAACAGCTTGCCCGTCCAGCATGCGGATGATCCGATGGCTATACCTTGCATCATGCTCAGAGTGAGTTACCATTATTACGGTTGTTCCTTTTTCATTCAGGTCGGTAAGTAATTGCATTACGTCATTACCATTTGATGAGTCGAGATTACCTGTAGGCTCATCAGCTAAAATGAGCTTAGGGTTATTTACTACAGCCCTTGCTACAGCAACCCTCTGTTGCTGTCCGCCCGATAGCTGCTGTGGGTAATGATTACGGCGATGCATGATCTGCATTTTATCCAATACTTCTTCTACCCTTTTTTTTCTTTCGCCTGCTTTAATGCCGGTATAGATCAATGGTAATTCTACATTTTCAAAAACGGTCAGCTCATCGATCAGGTTAAAGCTCTGGAAAACGAAGCCGATGTTGCGCTTGCGCAGGTCGGCCCTTTTACGTTCATTGTATTTGGCCACTTCGGTGCCGTTAAAAACAAAACTTCCTGCATCGGGATCGTCCAGCAACCCAAGTATGTTCAGGAGCGTTGATTTACCGCAACCTGATGGCCCCATTATCGCAACAAATTCCCCTTCTTTTACTTCAATTGAAAGTTTGTTCAATGCAACTGTTTCCACTTCTTCAGTGCGGTAGATCTTTTCTAGTTGAGAGATTTTTATCATGGTTATCTTTTAAATTTTAAAAAACCTGTTTTATAATTACTGTACAAATGGGTTCATAAACATATAAATACCGGTATCTGTGTCTTCGGCATATTCAGTTGGAATATCTTTGCTATCCATGTTCTTTTTTTGTGTATCTTTTTTTGATTTCATTGCACAGGCTGTTGCATTTGTACCGCAGGCTTTCAGGTTGTCATCCTGGTTGGTGCAGAAAAAAATACACGTAATAAGTATTGCTATTACTATTTGATATTGCTTTTTCATACCCTTGTTTTTTATAGATGATGAATGAATTGCTATTCCTTTTTCAAAACCAGTTCCTGCATGTTCCCATAATTCTCATAACTGGATGTCACTACTTTATCTCCCGGTTTTAAACCCTGCATCACTTCATAATAATCGGGGTTTTGCCTGCCCAGCTGGATATCTATTTTGTAGGCAACAGTACCATTTTCTGATACTTTAAATATCCAGTTACCGCCTGTTTGCTGGTAAAAACCGCCTTTAGGTAAAAGCAGGGCCTGTGTCTCATCACTCAATGCCAGCCTAATCTGCAGCGTTTGGCCACGGCGTATTCCTGTGGGTACAGAGTCGTTGAATTGCATATCAACCTGGAAGCGTCCGTTGGTTATCTGTGAAAATACTTTTTTAATGGTAAGCTTGTAATTTTTACCGGCAAAAGAAGCTTCGCCTACCAGCCCGATGAAGATTCGGGAAAGATAATGTTCATCAACATCAACCCTTACTTTAAATCCACTCATTACATCTATCTGTCCCAAACGGTCTCCTTTATTTTTTGATTGCCCGATCTCTGCGTCCAATGAAGTTAATTGCCCGTCAACCGGCGCCCTTACGATCAGGTCTCCTACTTTTTTACGCATTACCTGTAGTGCATTTTGTGTACGGCCGAAAGATTGCCTGGCCTGGTCTTCTTCCATTCTTGTAGAAACGGTATCCTTTTTCAAGACCTGGTCGGCCAATTTTTTCTTTTGCAACTGGTAATTGTAATTATTCTCCGATTGTTTGAATTCCTGCGAACCGATCACTTTCTGATCAACCAATCTTTTATTCAGCTTATAAACACGTTCCGCTTCTTTCAATGCATTATCAACATCAGTAAGTTGGTTTAATTTGCCAATGGTATTTTGTTGTGCCGCATTGCGTGATATCTGCATTTGTGTAAGCAGGTTGAATACAGAAGTTTCCTGGTTAACCAGGCTTAATTCAAGATCGGTATTGCTTAGGCGGAGAATGGGTTGGTCCTTTTTCATGAAGTCGCCATCCTCAACAAATTTTTCTTCCACACGGCCACCTTCCAAAGCATCCAGGTAGATCGTAGTTATTGGAAGTATCACCCCATTAACCGGTATAAATTCCTGGAAAGCACCCTGCTTGATCTCACTGATGGTGATACGGTCTGTATTTACATTTAACCTGGATTTACCCGAAGTAAGTTTCCAACTTGCATATATAAGAACAAGGAGCGCCACAACCCCAACAACAAGCATGATCCTTTTTTTGCTCCAACCTTTTTTTTCAATGACTCTGTCCATAAACTTCTTTGTATTTTATTTTCGGTTAGTTTCCTTGTATATATAGCAGTTCCGGACAATGAATATACAAACCTATGCCAGAAGCTACCACACTGATTATCAAAAACTTAGATCTGGTCAACCCATTTACCTGTACGAAATTGATACAGCAGGTGTTCGGTTTTGATACAGTTTTTGAAATCCCTTCCAGCCCTTAAATAAATCTCCTTATTACCCTGGCTTTTTGGCGGCGCTGAATATTCCACAGGTCGGCCGTGCTCAGGATCCGGTTAGGGCTTTTCTTAAATCCTGTTGCTAAAATCTCTTTTACATCTGTTGCCAGGTTTAATACTGTCTCTTCGCTGAGGGGTGATAAACCGGTTGAATTACTTTTCATGACTTTGATTTTTTTATACTTTTTAAAAATTGTTTTCAATTTCTCTTTATACAATGCTGTGCCAAAACCTAAAAGCCTGTTTCTCAATAGGCTGAAATTTATTAGTACATAAATAGTGTACGGTTTTGATACAGCCTGTATCCGTTTTTGATACAATGTTTTTTCTTCACAAATTTTTTTTTGTGTTTAGCAAATAAATGTTTTTAAATATGGTATACTTGTGGGAGATTAGAAAAAAGGAATGATGATCTTAAAAAATGCGAACATATTGGTGATTGATGATGACACAGATGTATTAACGGCTGTGAAGTTGTTATTAAAGACCGAAGCAAAGGAAGTGGTGACAGAAAAGAATCCCGAGCTTATTCAATCCCTGCTGGCTTCAAAAAAGTTCGACATTGTTTTACTTGATATGAATTTTAAGAGCAGCATCAATACAGGCAATGAAGGCATTTTCTGGTTAAAGAAAATAAAAGAGTTTGATGAACATTTGTCTGTGATCATGATCACGGCTTATGGAGACATAGACCTGGCCGTGCGTTCATTAAAAGAAGGTGCGGCTGATTTTATTGTAAAGCCCTGGCATAATGAAAAATTGCTGGAAGCCATAAAAGAGATATTAAGAAGAAAAGAAAAGAGTCCGGGTGATCTGCCTGTTATCAATAGCTCTGCGATCGGCAAGGAAATGATCGGCGACTCGGATGTGATGAATTATATTTTCTTCAAGATAGAAAAGATAGCCCCTACCGATGCAAATATTTTTATCCTTGGTGAAAATGGTACAGGAAAAGACCTGATCGCAAAAGCCATTCACGAACATTCCATGCGGGCAGACAAGCCTTTTGTAAAAGTTGATGTGGGCGCATTGACTGAAACACTTTTTGAAAGTGAGTTATTTGGACATACGAAAGGTTCTTTCACCGGCGCAGCCGAAGGAAGAGCCGGTAGATTTGAAGCCGCCAACGGCGGAACTTTGTTTTTAGATGAGATAGGAAATATATCCATGCACCAACAGGCAAAACTACTTAGTGTTTTACAAAACAGGCAGGTATCACGGGTAGGAAGTAATGATGCTATAAATATTGATATCCGCCTCATCTGCGCCACAAACCTTCCGCTTGCTGAACTGGCCAACGAAAGCCGTTTCAGGAAAGACCTGATCTACCGGATAAACACCGTGGAGATATTGGTGCCGCCTTTACGCAAACGTAATGGGGATATCATGATACTGGCCAAACATTTTGCACAGCTGTATGCAGCCAAATACTTAAAACCCGTTCCTGATTTTGATGCAAAAGCTATAGAGAAACTGAAGCATTATCATTTTCCCGGTAATGTGCGTGAACTGCAGTACACGATGGAAAGAGCTGTGATCATGGCCGAAGAAGAAACCTTGACTGCCGATGATCTTATTTTTTCTCCCATTGAAACGGCCGTGCAGGAAGCAGCAGAAACCCGGGATATGAACCTTGGTGTGGTTGAAAAAAATACCATCCTAAGGGTAATTGAAAAACATAATGGCAATATTTCGAAAGCAGCAAAAGAATTAGGTATTACCCGCACTGCTTTATACCGCCGGTTAAGTAAGTATGAATTATGAACAGATCCGGGTAAGTGTGGCCGGTGGGAACACCGGCCTCGGCGATGGCCCCGGTTGGTGTCCCACCAACCGCAGAATTAAAATTTGTTTGTCATTTCGATCCCGCTGTTTAGCGGGAGAGAAATCTATATTAAGTATATGAACAGATGTCTCCTATCGTCGACATGACAGGAATTGGATGCTCAGATTTTCAAGCTGAGTCAACACTTAAAATCTATAAACAAAAGCCTGGCCCCTTGGGCCGGGAATGAGGTTATGAACTTTAAAAAATACGACTGGGGCTTAATAATACGAATAGCATTGCTGTTTGTTACCATGGGCGGAGCAGCGTTATTGCTGGCCGAAGGCTTACTCATTATCATGGGGGTACTTTTGATGCTCAGTATTGTGCAGGCCGTTGACCTGTACCGGTTCACCAATAAAAGCAGGGATGAACTGGAGCAATTTGTTGAATCGGTTCACTACCGTGATTTTTCCCGCCACTTTGATGAAAAAAATGCACCGGTGGCCGTCCAGCCCATGCGCAAAGGATTTAATGAGATCAATAGCACGTTCAAGATCATCAGTAAAGAACGGGAAACGCAATACCAATACCTTCAAAAAATACTGGAACTGGTGGATACCGGAATTCTTTCTTACGACAGCAAAGATGGCGGCGTGATGTGGATGAATGAATCACTTAAACATTTGTTGAATATCCCTTACCTGAAAACCATTCATTCTTTAGAGAAAAGAGATGAGGCTTTATATAAAGAAATTGCAGAATTAAAACCCGGTGAGTCCAAAGTGGTTTCCATTACAACAGATAAGAATAGTTTAAAGGTTTTACTTTCGGCCACGGCATTTCAAACAGAAGGGAAAGTATTTAAGCTCATCGCTTTCCAAAATATCAATGAGGCTTTGGATGAAACAGAATCAAAAGCATGGCAAAAATTATTGAGTGTGATGACGCACGAGATCATGAATTCTGTTGCGCCCATCTCTTCCCTGGCTGACACCTTGAAGAGCCGCCTGCAATTATCTTTAAAAGAACTGAATAATAATTCCGGTTCGCTCGACGATCTTGAACTGGGCATTGATACCATCAAAAGAAGAAGCGAAGGTTTATTAAAATTTGCGGAGACCTATCGCAACCTCAATAAGATCACTACGCCCAATGTTAAAAAAATATATGTGCGTGATATGTTTGAGAACCTGCATCGCCTCATGCAACCTACATTTGAGCAAAAGCATATTGAACTGGAAATTATTTTAAAGGATCCCGACCTCATGCTGGAAGCAGACACCGATCTTATTGAACAGGTAATGATCAACCTTATTTTAAATGCTGCTGATGCAGTAAAAGAAGTAACCAATCCACGCATTTTACTTTCTGCCTACATTACACCCAACAATAAAGTAGTTATTAAAGTGTCGGATAATGGTATCGGTATCTCTGCCGACCTGATGGAAAAGATATTCATCCCTTTCTTCAGCACCCGCAAAACTGGCAGCGGTATTGGCTTAAGCCTTTGTAAACAGATCATGATGTTACACAAAGGGAATATTAAAGTGCAGAGTGTGGATGGAGAAGGAACTGCTTTTTCGCTTTTGTTTTAACATTATAAGGTGACACCTCTTCAAGAGGTGTCACCTTATAATGTTAATCGGCATTTCTGCCGACGTGATGTAAAAGATCTTCATTCCCTTCTTCAGCACCCGCAAAACCGGCAGCGGTATTGGCTTAAGCCTTTGCAAACAGATCATGATGTTACACAAAGGAAATATTAAAGTAATGTCCTTCTTAACACTTGCATGCTGTGGTTGTACTTTAACAAATGACAGAATACAAAAGCATTGGTGGAAATATGGGAATGGCTTTCACATGGGAGACGTTCTAAGGTTTGACAATAATAATTTGAGAAATGACACAATTTTTATTAATAATAAAACAACTGCAAAAATTATAGATAAAGTGTATGGTTTATTTGGAGACGACAATGAAATTATTATCAAATCGCTTTTAAGTGCGGAGACAGGAACTTACCACGAAAAATAAACGTACTAACAACTTTGAGCCCCGTGGCGTGGTCTCCGACCAGCCACAAAAACAGGAAAATACTGCTTCGGATTTTATTGATTAGTGGCATGAAACAATCCTACCCAGAATACTGGCCGCAGTATTTCACAGCTACTATTTTTCCGGCTGGTCGGAGACCACGCCGGGCGTTCAGGGGAGAGAGGTGACACCTTTTAAAAGGTGTCACCTCTACTGATCATTGTATAAAGTATCCCTGTTTAAATCTTGTCGCTATTTTCCCGGTATTGCTCCACTCATTCAACGGATCTCCGTCCAGCACCAGGAAACTGGCTTCATATCCCGTCTTCAAAAAACCGATCTTACGTTTTGGAAAAATGTATTGGGCAGAATTCTCACACCATAGCTTCAACAATTCCAGGTTGGTAAATACATTCAACTCCCTGATCGCTTTGATCTCTTCCACAGGTGAATCGCTGTGGTCGCTGCCGATAGCAAGCTTTACACCGTATTTTTTAAGCAGTAATAAATTCTTTTTTTGGTTTGCTGCTACTGTTGGCAACAGGTTTTTATCTTCTACCAGGGTTCTTGTCATGAGCGTAGTTACAACAAAAACCTTTTTATCAGCAGCCAGCTTTGCATCGGCTTCAGTTAATACATAACGATCACTGTATGCCGCATCAAATAAATAAAAGCCGGGCATATGTGCCAGTTCATCTACACCCGCATTAATAGCTGTTCTGAAATCGTATGCAGTTTCCACATGTGCAGCCACACGCAAACCTGCTCTATGTGCTTTGGCAACAATGGCTGGTAATAAAGCCGGGTTAAGCCCATTGCGTAATTTATATTTTGATGGCGGAGATTGCTTGCCATAGTCTTCTGAATTGGCTAAATAAATTTTTATAAAATCAGGTTTATCGGCCAGTATGGTCATCCATTTTTCGTCAAGTTCTTTTTCGCTGTCAACTGTATAATATGCTTTTCCATGAAACCAACCTCTTGCCGTTTTGCCCGTCATGGGTTCTATGTTTGGCCTGACCTGGTCTTCAAACATGGTCATGGGATGCCCCTCATTAGCCGTTAAACCGCCATTGGCAAAACTTGCGTCGAGGCTTGTGGGTTTATTGATCTTATCAAAAAGATTTTTTGTAAAGTATAGCACGTTGTTCGGATTCTTAACATAGAACACACCATCTTTTAAATAGCTATTGATGAGTTGCTCAGGCGGCGCCCCCACTCCTTCCAGGTGATGGGTATGTGATTCGCTGTAAGGAGGTACAACAAATTTATTTTGCAGGTCAATTACCGAGTCAATTACAGGCGGCCTGGCATCTGTAAAATACCCGTCTTTAACAAACATGGTCTTCTGAACAAATGCTGCACCGTCAAACCATTGCCCGTTCTTAAATTCATATGCTTTGCCGTTTACAGAACCATGCTGGGCAATTGCCGTGCAAAACAAAAATGCCTGCATCAATAATACAATAATTGTCTTTTTTATTTTCACGTTTATTATTTTCATTCCACAATTTTAGCCCATCACACAACAGCAGGAAAACAAATATTGCCAACAGCAGCATTTTGTACCTAAAGGATCCTTTTTTTGCGATCTGCCACTGCGATCACAGTTTTACGCAGTTTGCCTACCATTTGTCCGATTTTATCTCCATAACAGCAAAAGCTGCCGGGGCTTTATTATTTTACACCCGATAAATACCATGAAAAAAAATAAGTGGATCAAATACGCTGTTATTATTGGCAGTTGGTTGTTATTATTGGTATTGTTGAACTCGATATTTTCATCAGGGTCGACAACCAGGGAAAATACTGTTGGTGACCATCAGCATTTTTACCTGGCATTGGTATCACTGTTGGCTAAAACAGTTTTTGTCCTGGTCATCGGGTTCTTTTTATTACCGCAGTTGTCAAAAAAAAGAAATTTCTCTTTTTTCATCATCCAGATCCTGGCCTGGCTGGCTATTTGTTTCATAACAGAACAATATATACAGTCTTTCTTTATAAACCCCGCCGGTTCACACGAACATAGCGCACTCAGCAACAATCCTTTCCTGTGGATAAACCTGTTTCTCTATTTATTTATTTTATTGGTTCTGTTTGCCTGGCATTTTACCAAAGAATGGGTTAAAAATGAAAAGCAAAAAAGAGAACTGCTAGAAAATCAATTCACCACGGAATTGATGTTTTTAAAGAACCAGGTAAATCCCCATTTCCTGTTTAATACACTCAATAATCTTTTTTCAATTGCCCAGCGGAATAAAGACATGGAAACTGCCGATGGTATTTCGAGGCTGGCAGGACTAATGCGGTATATGTTGTACGACAGCAGTGTAACCCGGATATCACTTGAAAAAGAATTAAAGAACATTAATGATTTTATTGCCCTGAGTAAACTTAGGTACCCGAATGATGAAGTGGTTGCAGTAGTAAATACCAGTGGCAATATGGAAAACAGTTTTATAGCACCCATGATATTGCTACCCTTTGTAGAAAATGCATTTAAACATGGGGTAAGCATTGAGCAGGTTACCAATATCTACATTTCACTTGCAGCAAACAACAATAAAATTATCTTTACTTGCAGCAATCCTGTTAATGAAACAAGCGCAAAGAAACCAGATGAATATGGAGGTATCGGGCTTGAAAATGTAAAAAGAAGGTTGAGCCTTTTATATCCTGGTAAACACATTTTAACCAGTACAGGCACTGGCAATACATTTACGGTGAACCTTGAACTGCAAACCTGATATGAATTGTATAATCATTGACGATGAACCCCATGCCATTGACGTACTGAAAAGATACGCTGAGCAAACACCTTATCTTAACCTGCGTGAAACTTTCCGTAACCCGGTTAAGGCAATGGGTTACCTGCAGGAACAAAATATTGACCTGGTTTTTTTGGATATCAATATGCCTAACCTTTCAGGAATACAGTTTGTGAGGTCACTCAAAAAAAAGCCATTGATCATTTTTACCACAGCTTATTCTGAATATGCAGTAGAAAGTTATGAGCTGAATGCGGTTGATTACCTGGTAAAACCCATAGAATTTGACCGTTTTATCAAATCAGTTAATAAAGCAAGAGAATTATTCCAATTTAAAAGCAAACAGCAGGCACCTTTACACGCAAGCATTTCAGAAACCGGCCCCGGGTTCATTCTATTAAAAAGCGGGGCTTTCACCCATAAGGTTAACATCAATAATATCCTTTTCATAGAAAAAGAAGAAAACTACCTGGCTTTTCAAACTACGGATAAAAAGATACTGGTAAGGGCAAATATGGCAGAAGTTTTTGATCATGTGCCGGAATCAAAATTTTGCCGTATTCATAAATCCTTTGTTGCTGCACTCAAACATATTCATACCATAGAAGTACACCAGGTATCTGTTGATAAATACAAGATACCCATCGGCGCCAGTTATCGTGAGGAGTTGGCGAGGAAGATCAAGTGAGGCTGCTACTAACACATAGCTTCTGCCATATCCACACTAATTAATATCCTTTCCAAGCATAAGTTTATCGATCATCGCCTGCACCGCTAACCTGTTGGCTTCATTCGGCGCTAACGGTAAAGCTTTGTTCGCAAATTCCAGGGCCTTTTTGTATTCCCCATTTGCTGATAACCCTCTCGCCATTCCCATAAGAGATACGAACTGCCTCGGATTTTTATTGTAATTGAACTGGAAGGTCTCTAATGCAATTGCCTGTCGTGTTGCAGTTAATAATTGTCGCCCCAGTTGTTGCAGTTGATTCATGCTGCCAAAGGTTAAAGCTTTTTTTATTACTGCATCAGACTCAGCCGTTTTGCCCATTTTGTAAAGGATCCCGGCTTTGGTAATTAGTGCAGGAAAAAAGGTTGGGTCACCGGGAAAATCGGTTCCCGTTGCAAGGGTTGCCCATTCCAATGCTTTATCCAGCCGGTAATTATTTTGCAGGCCCCAGTTGGCGGCGATGTTTAAACTTTGGGGGGTAAAGCCAAGGGGGTTTTGCGATTCCGTTACAAACGCTTCAAATTGCTGCCGGAGTTGATCTACTTCTATTTTAAACGGTATGGAAAGTTTTTCCCAGGAAAGGACGACAGTTGCAGCATTTACTGTTTGATCTAAAAATTCATATTTCAGGTGCTCTACACTTTTGTCCAACATTTGCGGTTTCACTTTCACCCGCAATACATCTTCTCTTTCATCATAAAAAAAAGATCCCCAGCCGTCTGTCCGGTTCGAAAAAATAAGCATGCAATCTACCGGGTCGTATGCAATGAAAAAACCGTACTTCCCTTTTGGCAATAGCTGACCTTCCACTTTCACATCATGGTCAAATTCTATTATAGTATTTTCATTTGCGCCAGCCCTCCAGGGCGCCGGTTTACGGTTACCGAAACCCTGGTCAATAAAACCCTTATGCACTATGCCGCCCCATATCTTTCCTTCACGGCCACTCACGGCGGGCCGGTGGTAAGTTATTGTTACCTGCGTTAATCCAACCTGTTCGGCAACGATCGCTTTTTTTGTATAGCCGTTCGGAACGGCAGGGTTATAAGGAACCTGTGCACCCAACCGAGCTGAAAATAATAGGATGGCAATTGACAGTATATATTTCATATGTATGTTTAAGGCATTTGAAAAGGTTTATAAACAGAAATAAGAGCAACTGTTGTTGCTCTTATTTTTACATCATCGGTCGTCATTACCTGACAATGGTAATTACTTTATTAACCGGCTCACCACCACCGGTAATTCTTACCGTATAGGTTCCGGGAATCATCCTGGAAACATCCATTTGAATTAATTTTCCCGTGGCTTTTCTTGTTTCAATAACTTCTCCATTCATACTGATGATACTTATTACATGCATCGTATTAATTGTTTTATCAGGGAATGAAATATTAACGATATTGTTTGCAGGTACAGGGTAAACGTGTACCAGTTTGTCTGTACTAACATTGCTTTGTTGTATATCCTGTTGTGTATTGCTGCTATTTGTTAGCTGTGCGAGGGGCAAGTCAAAAACAATTTCTGATTTAAAAATGCCTTTATCGCCATAAAAAGGATGTCCAGTTACATGAAAGCCGCCAGCATAACCTGAATACGCATCAAAAAAGCGGCAGGCAGCTTTTTGTGCGGTCTGGTCGATGTGAGTCCAGGTCTGTCCGACGTCGTAGGAAATCGAAGAGCCCGTGAATAATGGATTAGGATGAGTAGACGTAGATACGAATGCATTGGTGCCTGGTACTGCCGTAACCCGGCTGTTTTTCCAGTTGGCAGGTTGAAAATAATTTGTCCAGGTAAGTCCACCGTCAGAAGTGGAGAATACATAGGTGCGGCCTATACTTGGATTTCTTAAATGTGCAACACCACGCAGGCCGTCATCGAGAAAAGCAATTTCATGTACGTATGTTCCTGGTAATGGGTCAACCACATGGACGGTCCATGTTTTTCCAAAATCAATAGACTTGTACATTCTTCCTTTTGAAGTACCAAACCAAATAGTATTGCCTACGACAGCGTTACCGCTAATCCATCCAACTTCACCTGCAAGTGGTGCAGGGAGATCTTCCTGTGGCACCCTTTTCCATTTTTTGCCTTTATTGTTAGTGATATACAATTCAAAATATCCACCATTAGGATCTCCCATGGCAATACCATGGTTCTTATCTTTAAAATGTACAAACCGCGGAACTGAGTTGCTGTCGAAAAGTTCACCGGGGTTGGTATGTTCCCAGGTAATGCCTGCATCTGTGGTATGAAAGACACCCCCACCATAACCAAAACTACCTCCAGGTCCTACCGAATAATTACCCCTGACAGGACCAATTTTGTGCATGGCCACCCATGCTTCCTGGGCGTCAATAGCACTGATGTTGGAGAACCGCAGGGTTTTGTCGCTACCCATCTTGCCGGGTATCCAGGTGGCTCCTCCATCTGTGGTCCTGGTAAAACTAAGTACAGGATTGCCACTGAGTAAACCCTGCTTTCCATCATAACAAACAGCCCATACGGTGTTCCTGTCTGGAAGTGACATTTCATAAAAACCGACTGTGTCGGCAGTAAACCCGGGATTTTGAATCTGCCATTGGGCATTTGCAAACAACATCATTAAACATGCTGCTGTAGCTAGTAGACATTTTTTCATTTTAAAATTGTTTAGTTAAGCTAAACTATAACAGTACCTCATTCTTTTTTTTTCAAAAGGACGAACACATTCTTTACCTGACTTACACTGATTTTTGCGGATAAACTACATCGCTATTAAAGGACGAAATGCTTTTTTTAAGGACATATATTCCCTCGTTTGAAAATGAGATCGGCTAACTTTGATCAATAAAGATAAAAGTGAATTTCATTACCAATCAACCACAAAAAAATCCATTGCTGTATAACCGTTGGCCCTGGCATGTAATGTTCTGGAGCGGGTATTCCTTATTTCGCCTTTGGCCGTATTACATAACCGTTACGTATTTCAACCATGTGTTCCTGCAGTACATGTTATTGTCCGAACTTTTTTTCGTGGCGCCGTTATACTTCACGATATATATATATAAGCGGTTGTTTATACCACGGAAATACATGGTATACTTTATAGCCGGAATAGTTTTATGGATCTTTTACCTGTATGTCAGAACGGCTTTCCAGTTCTATTACCTGCAGGATCAGCCCGCTTTTAAAAACAATACTTTTTCAGATATATTTATAAACAACGTGGCTGTGGTTATTGTTTTCTTCCTGTTTATCACAGCCTGTAAATATTTTAAAGATGGCTATATTGCCCAGCAATATGAGACTGAAAGAAAAGAACAACAACTGATGGCGGAAGTGAACAACCTGAAATCGCAAATTGTCCCTCATTTTTTATTTAATACCCTCAATAATCTCTATGGGCTATCGGTAGAGAAATCTGATAAGCTACCTGACCTGATGTTGCGACTCTCCGACCTGTTGCGGCATTCATTATATGAAACCCAAAAGCCACATGTGGATATTAATGAAGAAATAAAAATGCTGAAAAGCTATATAGAGCTGGAAAGAGTAAGGCTGGAAGATGACCTGGAACTTAACTTTGAAAATGCTGTGCCTCCTGGTGCAACGAACAACATTGCTCCGCTTCTCCTGATCGTATTTGTAGAAAATGCATTTAAACATAGCCGGCTTGTACAATCGCAGCCTGTAGACATTACCATTAAAACTTCTCTTGAGAACAACCGGTTTACCATGATCGTAAAAAATAACTATAACAGCCAAAAGGAGGATTCCATACAGGGAATAGGATTAACTAATGTTAGACGGAGACTGGAACTTCTTTACCCCCGGCAGCATGAATTAACCATTAGCCAGGATGCAGTATATTATACCGTTAACTTAGAATTACAATTGGAAACAGATAATCTTAAATAATGGAGCGTGATAAATACAACTGCCTGGTAGTGGATGATGAACCAATTGCACGTAAGATCATTATTAATTATATAGACCAGATGCCCATTCTGCAGCTTGCTGCCGAGCGTATAAATGCACTGGATGCCATTGAACACTTACGCACCCATCCAGGTATTGATATTATATTCCTGGATATTAATATGCCAAACCTTTCCGGATTTCAGCTAGTAAAAATTGTACAGCCGTTGCAACCCGTTATTTTTACCACCGCGTATGCCGAGTATGCCGTTGAAAGTTATGAATTGAATGCAGTTGATTACCTGTTAAAGCCTTTTTCGTTTGAGCGCTTCACAAAAGCAGTTTATAAAGCAATAGGAGTTATCCGTTATGATGATAAAGGAAGTAATACGGCAACTGTGGAAATGGCGCCTACTATCTACATTAAATCAGACGGTAAAAATTATCCGATATCAATAGATGATATCCTGTATTGTGAAGCGATGAAGAATTATACCAGGGTAATACTAAGTAGTGGACAAAAGCTGATGCCACTGATACCATTGTCGAAATTTGAGACTTTACTCTCGGAGGCTGGCGGATCCTTTATACAGATCCATCGCTCGTATCTAATCTCCAGGAAAAACATCAAGGCTATCACCCCAACTCATGTCAGCATTAATAATACGGAGATCCCTATTGGGGTGCAGTTCAAAGAAAAATTCTTTAGGATCATTGGAATGTGGGAAAAAGAATAGGCTTTAAAATAAATGGTTGTTTTGGTGTGGACCAGCCCATAAAATAGGTAAGCCCGCTGCTTACCAGCTACTCATAAATTCGGTTAAGGTCATCTTTTGCAAGCCAGGTTTGGGTTGCTTTTCCTTTCCCGTCTACAAATTTCACATAAATAAATTCATCCTCCTCCTGTATCGCGGTCAATGTAGCTTCCCTGTCAACGATGCAATAATTATTCCTGGTATTCCTATCGGGCCGCTCATAAAAAAAAGCATTACGTTTAATACGAAACCTATTGGTCTTGCGTAGTTCATTGCTGGCATAAGCTGCCTCTTTTTTCTTTTTCGTTTGAGCCGCAGTGGCTGTTTTTTCATTCGCAACAGGTATCACCCCCGGGGACCTGCCCGCAGGGCCCAATGGGAGGTCAGCTTTTCTTTTTGCTTTGGTCCTCAGCTTTTTCTTCGGCTTTGCCTGCGAGGTCAATGATGAATCAACAGGACTTTTTATATTACTATTCGCCTCCAATTCAGTTTTGGATTTGCTTTCACCGTTTGGCTTTATAAAAGAGTAATACGTAGCATAAGCACCTAAACCCAGGGCAACAATAAGTACGGTAAAAAACACTGCCCTCGAAATTCCACGTGACTGTGGCTGGTTAAAACGTTCCATATTCAACTGGTACAGTTCCCTGTCCTTAACCTCTACCTGGTATTTTAACTCGTTGATCAAGTGTTCATATTTTTCAACTTGTGCTTGCAGTTCGTGTACCTGCACTCTCCATATATGATCATCTACCGGGCCGGAGATAATAACTGCTGATGGCTGCACCCAATTGCTTTCTTCTGCAATAATACTTGAATGGATAAAGCCCTGTAATTCGATACCATTCTTAAATCGCTTTGCAGGATCTTTTTGCAAACACCTGCTGATCATTTGCAGCAGCCATTCCGGAACAAGCATCTCCACTTCTCTTTTATCATAGCTCCAAATACCGGATATGGTATTCCGGCGAAGGTTGAGCAGGTCGGGAACAGCATTTTCCATATGCGCAACCATTACTGCATTGCGTGCCATTTCACCTTTATTTAATAATGGAAAAGGAACAGTGCCGGCCAACAACTCATATAATATGATACCGAAACTATACACATCCGTTTCAAAAAGTGTTTCTCCGGCACTTTGCTCAGGCGCCATAAATTCTATTGCTCCTGCATAGCGAATGCTTGTTCGCCGCTGCTCATCCGACATAACTGATAAACCAAAATCAAGCAACATATAATTACCAGTACGCTCGTTGTATTTTACATTATTACTTTTAATGTCTCCATGCTTTACATCAGCACGGTGACAATGAGCCAATGCATTTGACAGGTGATCTGCCACCCTGATGGTTTCCTGAATGGTAAAAGCAGGATCATGCGGGGAGGTAAGCAACTCTCCAAGATCAGGCCCTTCAATATATTCCATTTCAATAAAAGGAAGGTTGCCCGAACTTGTAATGCCCGAAGAAATGATACCTACCACATTTGGATTGGGTATCTCATTTACCTTTTTTAATTTTTCTACCTCGTTCTGAAAAGATGTAAAATTCTTGTCTGCATCACTTTCACTCGAAATAGGTGTAGGCAATATCTTAACTGCAGATATGAGCCCGCCGGTACGCTTTGCTTTATACACAGAGCCCTGCCCGCCGGACTTTAATGCGCCCAGGTTTTCCAAACCTTCTGTTATTGTAAATACTTTTGCCATAATTATTTCTCCTCTCCAAAATAGCTGAACTCTAATACTGCAGTATCGCCTAAAATGATCTGGTCACCTTCTTCAAGGCGATGGCCAACTTCAATGGCCTGCATTTTTATTGACAGCCCTTCCACAGTGCGGATCTTTGTTTTATTATTAGGTGGTATGCCGCCTGCATCTGCAAAAGCCAGGAATGAGCCACTGCCCGGCTCCCATTCAATGTGGGCATGCTGGCGGCTTACTGACTGGTTCATATCCGTTGACCCAGATGATACGAAAGCAATGGTATTCTTTCTTACAAAACCTGATGATACCTGTGCCTTTACTTCCCTGCCGATATTTATTTTCCCAATGGAGGAATCGATCAGGTAGGTTTCTTTTTCCGCCTGGCCGTTCAATATTTTTATAAAGGCATGAGATCTTTTATGTGCCAGGCCCGCTTTTCTTGTTGTAAAAAAAAGTGCGGCGTCAAGGTCTTTTGCGATATATGCCTGCTCAGGAAATTTATCTGTAAATGCAACTTCAAATTTCCATGAGTCAGGAAGTTTGATGGCATAGTCATCTGCCATACGCTGTATCTCGTCTGCTTTAAATTTACCGGGTACATTGGCAAACACGGCTGCTTCATATAAATGCCTTTCACTGTCAGGACAATTGATAAAAAGATGCACGCCTGTTATATTGGCTCCCTCGCCACCCTCAGCTCTTTGTAATTTTTCCTTGATGAACTGGATCAGGTGATTCCGGATCTGTTTTACGTCGCCGGCACGTTCTTTAAATAGATTAAGCATAGGTTATTTCTTTATAAATTATTTCATTCGGGATTTAAACTTCCAAGTAATTGTTTGTCAATAACAGGCTCCTGTTTTTCCAATGGCTCAAAACCTTTGATGTAATTGCGTTCCAGTAAGAGCGGGATAATATATTTGCCTGCAAGTTTTACCGCATCGCTTGAACCCTTTGCAGCTTCAATACGTATGCAAACCACCAGGTGCCCCTCGCCGCTTGCCTTAGGTGCAAAAAAAACATACCAGCCATCATTGATCTGTTCTCCTTTGAATATCCTTTCAGGCGTACCCGTTTTACCTGCAACCAGGATACCCAGTTTTCCTTTTTTTGGAGCGCTTTGTTTTTTCATATACAGCACTAACTGTTGGGCATAGGCCGGATCGTTAACAATAGAAACCCCTGGCTTAGCCCCGGCAGCAACCCCATTTACAGCCAGTACAAAACGGTTTGTCATCATCATACCGTTATTTGCAATTCCCGATGCAACACGGGCTACGGCTGCAGGTGTTGCCACCAGTTCTCCCTGTCCCCATGCCATGCCCGAAACGCCAATGGCCCGGGTGCGGCGTATATTTTCCGGGTTGTAACGCTTAAGACTTTTGAATTCAGTTTTTCTCCAGAGCGCTCTCCATTTTTCCTGTTGTTTGTTATTGCCGGTCTCATTTTCAAAATAGTATCCTCCCACCTGGTGAAGGAACATACCCGACTGCATATAAAGCGTTCCCATTTCTTCCTGTAATTTTTCTTCATTGGCCAGGCGAATGAAAAATGAATTGTTTGACCTTACAATGGCACGTTCAATATTGATCAGCCCGGCTTCATCTGGTTCAGGGCCGGTAACACGGATAAGATCTTTTGGATAAACCCTTATTAGTTTTTTTGCAGCAGGTTGCCCAAGTTTATTAAATGCCGCAAGTGCTGTAACGAGCTTTGCGGTAGATCCGGGTTGTGTAGCATGCGTAAACCCCATATCAGCATTTACATTCCAGCCCGGTAATTTGTTCAATTCATTTTCACTGAGGGTCATGCGCTCCCAATCGTTCACGGGTGGTAATGGCCACGATGCAGAGCTGATCACGTCCCCGGTATTATCTTCCATGATCACAACCGAGATCCTTTTTTTGTTCAAACTGTCATCAGCCTGTAATGAAAGCTGGATCTTTGTCTGCAAGGCAGCATCCATCGTGAGTTTAATATCCCTGTTGCGTTTTTTAAACTGTTTTACTTCATTACTGTTGATGCCCGCGATCAGGAGATCTGAAAGGGCACTGTAATCTCTTTTTGTGATGGTCATTTCCGTATTGGTTACCGGCAAAAATTTTTCTGCCCGGAAATGGTTTGCACTAACCTCGTATTTTGTATCGGGTGTAGGAAATCCCCTGAGCTCGGAAGCATGGGTATAGTCTGCAAAATATCCATTGCTGCCACCGGAGAAGATCCCTGTATTTGCATCGCCTGTCCAAAAGAACATATGTGCACCATAAGGATAATACCGGTCGGCCCTTTTATAATCCAGGGAGGTTACATCTGCTGCTGATATACCCAGGAATAAAAGAGAATCTTTTTGATCCTGCAACAATTTTTGATCACTTGTTGCCAATAATTTTCCATTTCGGTCATATACATTCCCCGCCTGCAACCTGTTCATCAAAATACTTATCCTTGGATTATAGCTGAACATCCTTGCTCCACTTTTGTCAGCAACAAGTGCAGGTTCTACGATCCATTTTTTATTTCGCAAAGTATAGCCCGATACATTCACCATGAGTAAAACAATAGCTACGCAGGCTGAGAGCAGGGCCGGCATTAAATTTTTATCCTGGCGCACCATAATGAATTTCATCTGGGCCTGGGTGCCGCTCCATCTTGAAGTACTCAATAAAAAACCGGTAGCCAGCATGCTGCATAATAATGAGGTGCCACCATAACTTATAAAGGGCAATGCTACTCCCGACAAAGGAAGCGCCCCTGTTGATCCGCCTGCGATCAGTAAGAACTGTACAAAGGTTCCGATACCAATCCCTGCACATACATAAAATAAGAATGGGGTGCCTGTTTGTCTTCCAATAATTATAGAGCGATGCAGGTATACCAGGAATAAAATAAAAACACAGGTCATACCTGCCCATCCAAACTCTTCACCAATAGCGGGCAGTATCATATCTGTATGTGCTTCAGGAATTGTTTTTGCAAAACCTTCACCTGCGCCCTGACCGGTGAGACCACCACTTGAAATGGCCCAGATACCATTGGCCACCTGGTCGCCACCATATACCTGGTTGTTCCATGCATCGGCCCAGATGGCTTTTCTGTCAACCAGTCTTTGTATGGGGCCGGGTATTATTTTACTGAGCCATGCTATCTTATCCAGTAATAAAAATCCACTTACAACAACCAGCGCCATGGCTGCCGATTCACTCAATTGCTTTTTGCTGATGAGCATGTACAATACTAATGTACCAACTGCAACAGCGGTTGCGATCAGCACATCTTTAAATATCCATATGGAAAGTGCATATAAGACCATGGCCGCAACCACATGCGGGAAATCTCCTCTCGAAAAAGAAAAAAGTATGATGAATGTAAAACAGCATACAATGGCGGGGCCAAGATCACCAAGTACAAGGAATAATAAAATGGTAGCGACAATGGCGATCACTGCGATCATGAAAAAAGACAGTCGCTTGTTCCATGATGTATATTCTGAAATGAATTTTTCATTCGTTGCAAAAAAACCGGCAAGAAAAATGATGACCATATACTTTACGATCTCGCTTGGCTGAAATCCAAACAGGTTTACTTTAACACCGCTTCCCTCGGGACCCGTGCCGAATAAAATGGTGAGGATCAAAAGTGCAATGGCCCCCAATGCCCATGGCCATCCATTGGCTGCCTTTCTTCCATCCTTAAAAATAAATAAGCGAAACAGCCCGGAATCTGTGGTGAACTTCCGCACATTAATAAATTGCATCACCAGCATACCGGCCATGCCGATACAGAAATAAATAAAAGTACTTTTTGCCAGGAAGCGGTCACGCAAAGGATCCTGCAAGCTGAATAAGGTTATAAAAGAAAGACCTGTAAGGATCATGATAACCGGCAGTAATAATTGATCGGCTGCCGCAAAACGAATGGTAAGTATGATATGTAAGAGGAAGAAAGAAGAAAAGAAGACAACCATGATCATCCAGAACCAACTGGTTACTTCTTCAGGTGTTCTTACAATAAATGCTTTTTCTTTTTTAAAGCTGTTAAAATCTTTTGCTGAGAAAAGACGCATCATGTGTGGCGACTGAACAAAACTAAAGCTGGCATTCGACTGTAGATTCTCAACACCCAGTGAACGGCCAAACTCGTAGCCGGGCTGCAGCGGTAATAATTCATAGGACCTGTTTGCTGGCAGTCCTGAAAAAATAAATTTCCCTGCAGCATCCGTTCTTGCATAGGCATTAAAAGAAACAAGCTTTTTACTTTTGGCTGAATCAGGAACAAAAATTTTGCGAACACCGTCTTTAAATTGTATGATGCTTTTTTGATCTTCTGCTTCCGATGCAGTTGTGCTGTCCTGCAAGGCCAAAGCCTTAAGCCTTACCAGGGCGCCGGATACGGGCTGCCCATCTTTATTTTTGATCGTGCCTGATATAAGATGATTACCCAAACCTGCATTTGTTTCTGCTGTAACGGGTAATGGCTTTGATCTTTCCTTTTCAAAAGATATGGAATCAGGCCCTGAAAAGCCAAGTAAGTTCCTGGAGAGCATCACTCTTTTTTTGAATGACCGGCCGCCTTTCAAAAAGGCATCATCTGCATTCACAAAAAGGTCTTTCTTATTCAGTTCACCCACATTGGCCATGGTCACGGTAGTATCCCGGGATGTTGCCACCGTTGATGCAATAAATGATACGTCTTTTGGATCTTCAAAATACATTCCCCGTTGAAGTAGGTTCGTCATGTTCTCATAGTTCCTGTTGTCATTCAGGTTTATCATGGTACCATTTTCCAAACGGGTATGCACTTCAGCAAAATCACGTTGCAAAACGGAAAATAATTTCCAGAACAACAGGCCCATGATCACAGCAATGACCAGGAGACAGGAGCGCTCCAGTTTTCTGTTACTAAACCATTGCATGAAAATTGACATTATCGTTTTTTTAAGGATTGGATTGTGATGAATACTGAATCTTTGAACCGGCCGGATATGGTTGAATCAGGAATCGTTACCGCATACTGCACAGGCATCCTGCAATTAATGAAACGCACATTCCTGAAAACAATATTATTCTTCTGTATAATTAAAGCGGCATCAAAATTTTCAAATACCAGGCTGTCCAGCACGATGTGTTTGGCAGTACTGCCGATGATAAAGGCCGGCCCTTTGTAATTTGTACCTGCTATAATATGTGTACCATTGCCACGGAGATGGAAAGAATCCTTATTGATCGAAATAGATTCACCCATTAAGAAAGATCCGCCTGCTGACATGGCATATACCTTACCCGTATCATTTGCGTGGGAGATAAGTTGAAGCAGTTTTTCATCTTTCGGTTTCGCTTGAGGGGGCTTTGCAATGGCAGCAGTCTTTTTTAACCGGGCCCTTTGTTGAAATAATGAAACAGCCAATGCGGTCAACAGTGCCAGCGAAAGCAGTGTAAGAAATATAATGATCCCCTTGTGTTTGTTACGGGCAATTGATACCGGTTGCCTGGCTGTTGTTGTATTTTGAACTGCATACAATCCATTAATCCCGTTCTTTTTATCTGCGGGTTTTAAAGCCACCTGCTTTTTCGGCTGTTTATTATTTTCAACCAATACAGCCGTAATATTATCATTGCCCCCCGCTTCATTTGCGGCATCAACCAGGCATTTCGCCTTTTCTTTAAGCGTTTTGTTCTTATGTAATATGGACGTGATCGTTCCTGAACTGATCATATCTGAAAGGCCGTCGCTGCATACAAGAATAATATCGCCGGGTAAAAAAGGAGATTCGCCGGTCTCGATATAATCATCAGCTTCGGCTATCTCTGTTTCAAATCCCAGCGCCTTGTTGACCTCGTTTCGCCTCGGATGCCGCATGGCATCGTCTTCCGAAAGCCGGCCCGATTCTTCCAAAAATCCAACTGCAGAATGATCACTGGATATTTTTACCAGGCTGGCATCTCTTAATAAATACAATCTTGTATCTCCTACATGCGAATAATAAAGTTTGTTATTTTTTATATCTGCTATCACACAGGTAAGTACACAGGCCATGTTTGCAGTCCCTTCCTCAGTACTCCGCTGCTGCTGTATCTTTTCATTTGCAGCAATTACAGCAAGCTGAAGTGTTTCAATAATATCGCCCGACAAATTTTGTACATGTTCCAAAATAACAGAACGTGCAATTTCAGCAGCAACCTCTCCCCCGTTATATCCGCCTACTCCATCAATTACACAGGCCAGCAAAAGATCTTTACTGGAGACTTCCTGCACAATAAAGGTATCCTCGTTCTTTTCACGACGTTTTCCTTTATCTGTTATGCCAAAAAAATATTCAGCCATTACCGGTTGTGCGTTTTTTTAATGTCAAAAAAATGAGCTACCAGTAAAAAAATACTGGTTATTAATAATCCGATGGCTAGTAATTTATCCATGTCAGGATTTGAAAATGTTGATGCATACGATACCATTCATAACGATCCTTGAATTCAACGGAAGCAGGGTCCATTCCGGCTCAGCCTTAGTGCTGGCTTTAACCTCTATCTCATTCACCAGTGTCTTCTCACCGTATGCAGCCAAAAAATATTCATCTGTATTTTTATTATAGCGGATCGAAAGATGGGGCGTGGATACCCATTCTGAGGGCACACGGAAAACAGCAGTATCATTGGCTGTTTCATCACTGCCGGATACGGTGATCTCTTCATGCTTCATCAGGTATTCCAATTTTTTTCCGGCGTATTGCTTATCGGGGATCGTTGTTTCCAGGCGGGCAAAACAGGCTGCTGTTGTAGCTATGCGGGAATCATCCAGTACCAGTGTCTTATCAAAAGGGATCTCGTAATAACCATCGCTATAAAAAGTAAAGTCCTGTAATAATTCATCCGAGATGTCGAATGTTTGTGCAATACCTGTTTGACGGGGTATAAAAGTAACCCGCAGGTTCTCCTCTTTTTTGTGAACATTACCGGGCAGGAGTTTACCGATAAAACTTTTATCTCCTTTTTCATAATCAGGATGTGAAACAAAACGGAAGACCCATTTATTGGCGGAAGCAGTTATCTTTTTTCCTTTCTGCTTTTGTTGCTGTAATATTTCATAGAATGCTTTTACAGATTCTTTGATGATAATGGCAAATATGCCTTTATTGTTATCCATGAACTTATTGTAATCAGGCGGACTGAAACAAATAATGTATTCATGATAGAATATTGTCCTGTCTGCAAAGGAAAGTTCTGCAATAGAAGACTGGAATTTTTCAATGATGTATTTATAGACCACATCAGGGGTCATAGAAGAAGTTTCAGCGAATACGGCTTCTTTTTTAAGAAACCAATCCTGTATACCTGTCTTTTTCCAAAACGTTGGAGTTGAATTCATTTATTGCTTTATTTAGGAACACTTGAATAATAAAAACATGGTTCCCAAAAGCAGAAGGTAGTGGCTCTGTGTTAGTCGATCTGAACGGATCCGGGGATATTATTCAGTCCTGTTTATCATAGAGAAGTTGAAATTAGGATTTGATTTCTTAAAGTATTGTAAAAGCGTAGCTCTTATGAATATTTTATATTTTTATATGGATGACCGGGAATTGATCCTTTGCAGGATGATTTATGGCTGGTTAGGAATAAAGCTTCTACTGAAAATCAAGCCAGGTAGGGCAAATGATCATATTAACTTATTCCACCCGTTCAGTAACAGGGTCGGGTTTCTCTCCTAAAAATTCAACCCATGCTTTTTTTATGCATGGATAATTTTTTGCAGCTTCAACCACGTTCATGAATGCAACAAGATTTTCTTCAAACCGCTTTGCCAAAGTTTCATCTGCGATCTTACCTTCCGGTGTGAATGACTTATGCGCTGTTGCCAATGAAAACATAGAAGAAAAAATATTTGTCCCCAGCTTTTCCAATGGTATTCTCAATGACCAAAGCCCATGATTGCCGCCACCCATAGAAGGAGAAGCAGACATGAGTAAAGCATGGCGCTCATTAAACGGTTGCGGACGAAATCGGGAAACCCAGTCAATGCTGTTTTTCAACAAACCGGGAATTGACCCATTATATTCAGGTGATGAAATAATGAAAGCATCATTTGCTAAAATTCGTTTTTTAAGTTCGGTTGCTCCCGCCGGATGAAAATCATTCGTTTCCAGGTCCTGGTTAAGAGAAGGGCAATCAAACTCACTCATGTTTGCGAAGTCAACTACGCCCCCGTTCTTTTCAATAACTGATCCCGCTAACCTGGCTAAGCTGGTATTCAGCGAATCCTTCCGCAACGATGCTGAAAAAACAAGGATGCGTATTGGTTCCTGCTGATTTATTTTTTGTTGTTCGTTCATCTTAATTAATTTTCATAATTATTTAATTTTTTACCCCCACATGGCGTAGAGATCCAACTCAATAGCCTGCACATTAACATATTTAAGATAAGCGAATATTATATAAAATACGAAAGTTTTTACACCCTCGAATCTGCCCCAGGCAGTTCCGGAATAGTAAACCCGCAGCATTATTATATGCCAGCAATCAATACAGTATGATCGATTCATTCAAATATGGATTCACCATGATGATCACAACCTTCATGATCATCATTTGGGGCATGGCCATATTTCGCTATTGGGGTTATACAGCAAACGGTTTTTTTTGATAACAGCACTAAGGCCCGCCAGGGCATGATGATAACAGTCAATACTCAAACTGACAGGCGTCATAGTATACAAAAGCATTGAATCCAATATTTGTACAGGTATTCAATAACATAAGCCCTACTACAATATCTGCCCGCTGCATTTTTTTAGGAAACAAATGCTGTTAATATCCCTGAAACTAAATTTTCGATAGCCAGATGAAACGAACTATTAAATATTACCGGATAATATGGCTCAGGCATGACCTTTCCGCCGGACTTTCTGTTTACCTGGTTGCGCTCCCACTTTGTCTCGGGATTGCCCTGGCTTCAGGGGCACCACTTTATGCAGGGCTTCTTTCAGGTATTATTGGCGGCCTTGTAGTCTCTTTAATAAGCGGCTCTCAACTCGCAGTTTCAGGACCTGCTGCGGGGTTAACAACTTTGGTAGCTGCATCAATTATTTCACTTGGCGACTATAAAGTCTTTTTGCTCGCTATTATAATTGCAGGTTTATTCCAGGTCATACTTGGACTTTTGAAACTTGGGATCATTGCTAATTATTTCCCTTCTTCTGTTATCAAGGGCATGTTAGCTGCTATTGGCATCATTCTTCTTACAAAACAAATTCCATTGGCAGTGGGATACGATCAGCCGGACTTCTGGAGAAGCGGCTTTCTCCGGCTATTTTCCGGTAATAACCTTCAAGATAATTTTGAAAGCTTCAAGCATCATTTCACAGGAGGTACAATACTGATAACTGTCGTTTCGCTGGCTGTTCTCATCCTTCTTCAGCTTCCCGCAGCTAAAAAGCTAAAACCAATTCCGGCGCCTCTTGTAATTGTTGTGATCGGAATCCTTTCAACCATTATTTTATCAAATGTGGCACCCGGGCTCTCGCTAAAACCAACCCAACTGGTAAACATTCCTTCGAATGTTTTTACAAACATATCTTTTCCTGATTTCACTAAATTATTTTCAACTACAGAAATATGGAAAGACGGGATCATGATCGGACTTTTGGCAACTTTAGAAACGCTTCTTTGCATTGAAGCGATCGATAAATTAGACAAGCGAAACAGAATTACCCCCATTAACCGTGAGTTGGTTGCACAGGGTATTGGGAATATGACCTGCGGACTTTTGGGAGCCCTTCCTATAACAGCAGTTGTTGTAAGAGGAGCAGCAAATGTTGATGCAGGTGGAAGAACAAAGCTATCTGCATTTACACACGGACTCTTTCTCCTGCTTTCCGTATTACTTGTCCCGTTCTTACTCAATAAGATCCCTTATGCATCACTTGCAGCAATACTTATCATCACAGGTTACAACCTGACAAAACCCAGGTTATACCGTAATATGTGGAGTTTAGGATGGAAACAATTTATTCCTTTTATACTCACAATTATTGTTATCCTGTCTACCGACCTACTCATTGGCGTATGTATCGGGGTTTTAATTTCTGCGTATTTTATTGTTCGCAATAATTTCAAGGCAGAATATAAGGTCACAGAAACCAAGTACCAGGGAATTGACACTTACCTGATCAAACTCAATAGTAATGTTACATTTCTCAATAAGGTGAATTTACGTAAATCATTAGACCAGATCCCGCAATACAGTGTACTGACAATTGACGGCAGTGAATGCAATTTTATTGACCATGATATCCTTGAAACAATTAGTGAGTTTGGAAACAAAGCTCACGACAGGCATATTGAATTACATGTAAAAGGAATTGAAAAAGTGAATGTAACGGTATTGCATTGACCGATAAGCGACGAATATCAATTCTGTCTCCATCACGTATTCTTATTAAAATAAACCATAGGTATGAAAAAAGTAAGGCTGGGAACAAATTTTGCGGTCTTTCTTCTTTTCTTCGGAGTTGCACTGCTGGAAGCTTTCCAGTCACAAAACTGGCTAAAGTCAATTTTTTGGGTAGCTATTGGTATTGCTTTTTTAGTTGCTGATAATTTAAAGAGAAAAAATTAAGGATCAGGCAAAGAGACCAATACCTTTAATTGACAAAATATTTTAAAGCCTTAAGGCTCGACGGTGGTAGTCAAGGGATAATTAAAAAGCCCAAACCCTTACTGGTAAAGATTTAGGCTTAGTATCGGGGAGCAGAGAATTATCTAATCAAATTGTGCAGGATTTTATCAGGTTTTCAAATTTTTAAAGGGTGTATAAATTTTTAAGAGGTAACAGTTTCCTGGCGGAAAATTCACCTCATAAAATGGAATAACCTTAAATCCCTTCTGCCCGCCTTCCCAAAGTCATTTTTTAGAAATTGTCTTTTACCTGCCAAAAGCGCTTTATCTAATACATTTATGCAACCTTAAAATCTGAAGCTCGCTGCAATTGTCAACCTTCCTTCTGTATTACTTAGATTTGGCCGCCAGTTATTCCCGGGAGTGTCTATCCAGCCATCTGGAGAAGTTGTGCCATTACTACCGGCAAAATAAGGCTTGTTACTTTTCCTGAATCCATATTCAAATCTAAAAGTAAAATGATCATTGGGCATTACATCAAATGTGCCTGTTAACTGCAGAATATTTAATTTTTTTGAAGGGTCATTTGCAATCGCATCTGTAAAATCATTGGGCGTTACGGGACTTGGCGTAAAAGCCAGGTAAAGCCCCGGATTGGTTATGAAATCTCCACGCAAGGTAAGCGCCAGCTTATTTTTACAGAACCATATCCTGTTTGCGATAGAAGTGCCGGTCATGTAATGATCCCTGGGTTTAACTCCTCCGCCATTTTGAAATCCATAGTGGCTGTTAATACTGAACGCTGCCTGTGAAATTCCTTTATTGATTGGCTTATTATAATACCGCTTTACAATACTGTTGTCATGATGAAACCGGATGCGATTGCTATTACGTGTATCCTTTCCATAATAAAAATTAGCAACGAATTGTGTGTTTTCATTGGGACGGAAATAATTTGAATTACCAATACCAATTCCATTGCTCCAGCTATTATATGTTTGCCAACCATTGAGCAGCCATAATTCTGTTTTAAATTTTTTAGAAGGGAAAGCCTGTATTCTTGCACCCGAAAAATAAAATGGCGTAAAATCACAGACCATACTTCGCTGGTAACTCCAGTTTTCCTGGGTTACATAGCTTTCCAAACCGATATAGCTCATGAATATTCCCATCTCCACATTTATTCCATGCCATTTATCAAAATGATAGCCCGTTGCAGCCTCCCTGATATACTTCAAATTGCCGACGGCTGTATTCCTTCCCCTTGATACCGTACCATCAAGGTCTTGTATAATAGAAGCCATTTGTCCATATTGTAACCACAGCCTTCCGATAATATTTTTATAATTCACTTCAATGCCTATACTTGCCAGGTTAACTGTAAATTCATTTGTACGTCCAATTGTAGATGAAATTGTTTGGGTATTATCCTTTGGGTCTGCAAAATTGTAATTGAAATAAGTGTCGAGATAGGCAACACCTGTAATGATCGCATTACCTTCTTTATCTTTTATTGTTAGTGGAAAATCCTTTTGCCGGTTCTGCCCATTTACCCAGCTTAGATCCATTTTGTCAAAAGGAATTTTGGGGCTAACGTCCTGGGCAACAATATTAATGCTGATCAGCAATAATATTGCCATTAATGATCGTCTCATATTTTTACAGTTTTATTTCTTTTTAATTCAACCTGCTGTGCTTTTTGATAAATGAGCGGAGCATGTTCTATTACTACATCATTTTTATTTAAACCAAAGGCTTTTTCATCACTTAGTCCCATGTCTTTTAAAATAAAGTATGATTTGAGCATAATACCTTCACCCAATGCAAATTCATTTTCTACCGAAATGAATTTTTCGATAACCACGAATTTGAAATCCGGTTCATGATTGTATTTACTTGAGCCATCGGGGCGGATATGCAGGTTCAATTCTTTATTGGCCACAAGTTCCTGTACGATCTTTTTAAAATAGATCTCTGTTTTAGGCTGTATGCGAAAACCAAGATTGATCGTAACCTTGATCACTTTATCATCTACCAATTCGGAAACTTCATAATCACTTGTATAAGGTTCTTCTGTTCGGTTGATATGAACAAACCAATACACATCTGCCCGTTTGGGTTTTTTGGAAAATATGGACCGGACGATCTTTTCTTCTACCTGGGTCCTTACATTGGCCTTTGTCAGGTAAATGAGGTGGGTAGAAAATTTTGGAATGGAATCGTCTTCGCTCAACTCGATCAATTGCGGAGTGTACTTACCCAGGTCAACGAATTTCACAAGCTTATTGTTGATCTTTCTTGCATAATACCAAACATACATTGTCATAAAAATGAACAGCTCAAAGAAGAGGAACATCCACCTCTCTTTTATCTTGGCAACATTGGCTATGAAAAAGGAGGTTTCAATGACCGCAAATACACCAATGACCAATGCAACAAACCAGCGATTCCATTTTAACCTGAAGAGCAGGTAATAATTTAATAATATTGTTGTCATGATCATAGCGATGGTAATGGAAAATCCATAGGCTGCTTCCATATGCGATGAGTTGCGGAAGTAAAGTATCATCAATACACACCCGATCCATAAGATCGCATTAACACTGGGTATATATATCTGCCCTTTGATATTACTTGGCTGTCTGACAGTAACACGTGGCCAGAAATTTAAATTCATGGCTTCACTGATCAGGGTGTAAGAGCCACTGATCAGGGCTTGTGATGCAATGATAGTAGCTGCTGTTGCAATGATGATACCGGGCAATAAGAACCAATGCGGCATCATTTCAAAAAAAGGATTAGCACCGTTCAAATGTGTATGCTGCTGGTGCATGATCCATGCAGCCTGCCCTATGTAATTGATGACCAGGCTGATCTTCACAAATATCCAGGTGATCCGGATGTTTTTAATACCGCAGTGACCGAGGTCGGAATACAAAGCTTCGGCACCGGTTGTACAAAGGAATACTGCACCCAGCAACCAAAAGCCCTGCGGATAACGGGTAAGTAATTCATACCCGTAATGAGGGCTTATTGCTTTTAGTACATCCGGATAATGCATGATCTGTATTGCTCCAACTGTAAGTAACATAAAAAACCAAACAGCCATAATGGGCCCGAATACTTTACCGATATTCTGTGTTCCGAAGCGCTGGAAAAAGAATAGTGTTGAAATGATGGCAACCACAATACCTATGGTTAAATTATTACCGGGAACAATAATATGCTCTAATCCATTCACGCTGTTTAAACCTTCTATAGCAGATGCAACAGAAATAGGAGGTGTGATGATGCCATCTGCCAATAAGGTTGTTGCTCCAAGTATGGTTGGAATAGCTAGAAATTTTCCATAACGCCTTACCAAAGCATATAAAGAAAATACACCCCCTTCACCCTGGTTATCTGCTTTTAAAGTGAGTATTATATATTTGACCGTTGTTTGAAAAACCAATGTCCAGAAGATGAGTGATACAGCACCATAAACCAATACCTCATCGATCTTTCTTTCGCCAACAACTGCTTTTAAAACATATAACGGGCTGGTACCGATATCTCCGTAAATAATACCCAATGCCACAAGCAATGAGGCAACAGATATCCTGTTCAAACGTTTTGTGTTCAAATTCATTTTCTAAATTTTAATATGGTAGTTGAATTATTCTTTTGCTACAAACCTGTAGCCTACGCCTGATTCTGTAGTTATATATTCAGGGCGATTTGCATCATGTTCAATTTTTTTTCTAAGCTGCGCAATGAATACTCTTAAATATTGTGATTGGTTGATATATCCGGGCCCCCATACTTCACGCAATAAATACTGGTGCGTTAATACTTTCCCTTCATTTTTTACAAACAAAGCAAACAGGGTATATTCTGTTGCAGTAAGTTTAACGGGCTCTCCATTCTTTTTAACAGCCCTGTTCTGTAAGTCTATATGCAGGTCGCCATTATTGATCACCGGGTTGTTGTCTTCAGGCAGTGTTGCACGAAGGGCTGAGCGGATTCGGGCCAGTAATTCACCGGTGCGAAATGGTTTTACCAGGTAGTCATTGGCCCCATTATCCAAAGCTTTAATGATAGCTTCTTCATCTTTCTGAACAGAAAGTATAATGACCGGATTGGTATACCATTGCCGTAATTCCTTTAATACCTCGTGTCCACTGGCATCAGGCAATCCAATATCGAGGATAATAAGGTCTGGTGGATGATTTGCGGCCATGATCATTCCATTCTTTGCAGTTGCGGCTTCTGTTACATTGTAGTCATTACTTTGCAATGTGATCTCCAATAACTTTCGCATGGCCGCTTCATCATCTATAACCAATATCTCTGCCTTGTTACTCATTTTTTAAGTTTTTTATATAATTGGTTTCGGTAACTATTTCAACGGTAAACCTTGCTCCGCCGGTTGAAATATTTTCCAGTCTTATAGAACCATTCATTGCTTCTGTAAAACCTTTAACAATTGACAGACCGAGGCCTGTACCCCCTGTTCTTGAATTTTTAAGTCGGTAGAATTTGTCAAATACATTTTTTATTTCCTCTGCCGGGAATCCCCTGCCATCGTCTTCAACTATCAATTGAAGCACATCGGCATGGCATGCAGCATTGATATTAATATTACTGTGCTCGTTGCTGTATTGTGCAGCATTATTTATTAAATTGTAAAGTACCTGTTCCAGCATCCCTTTATCAATCTTAAAGAAAGGAATGTTAGGGTTTATATTGATGAATATTCTTTGCGTGATATTGTTCTCCTCTATTCTTTTAACAACATCATATACCAGTTCGGTGATATCGCACCAATCTTTTTTCGGTTGAATAAACCCTGATTCCAACCTGGACATATTCAGCAAATTCTCTACCTGCTGGTTTAACCGGAAAGATGCTTTTGAAATCTCTCCCAGCAGGTCATTTCGATTTTGCGGGGTAAGTTTTGAATTATTAGATTGTAAGTTGTCTGTAGCTCCTATGATTGCAGCAATGGGGGTACGTAATTCGTGTGATAATGAATTGATCAACGTGTTGTATAATTTTACGGTATGTTCTCTTTCTTCCTTATCCCTTGCAATTTTTTCGATCTGCCTGATCTTAAATGTAAGAACCGTATTTACCAATGCTATTAAGAAATACATCAACAGCATGATCAGGTCTTCTGTAGTATTTACATGTAAAGTAAAATGTGGCGGAATAAAAAAGAAATCCCATATAATTGCACTTAAAGTTGCCGCAAACAAAACGGGTAAAATATCAAAGAGTACGGCGAGGAGTGAAACAGTTATTAGTAGCAGGAACCCAACTATTCTGTAACTGATAAAAGAAGAAGATAAATAACAAACCAGGGAAACAATGCAGATAAACAAGGCACTCAGGATATATTGCTTTGTTTTGCTTATTCTGTTAATGAACAATTCCATAACCTTTTGAGCTTTCAAATGCAAAGGTAGAACGTAGTTTATAAGGAATAAATAAAGAATTAGTCCGCCGATATAAAGATTTTATAAGGATTGTTACTGCCGGCCCTACCTATAAAAATAAGAAAACCCTCTATGAGGGTTTTCTGCGTATCCCCAAGTGTAAGAGACTTGAACCAGATACTATCTGATTTGAAGGAAATTGGCGACATGAGATAACATTTTCCTACATCAACAGACTTGAAAAAGTTCGATTTGATTGCTATCTATATTTTGGGAGGGGTTATATTTTAAATTAAGATTTCGTTTAGCCAATTATTTTATAACCGATCAAATATAGGCTACTGCTGTAAAATGCTGCATAAGCAGCCATAATAAAGAATAAGGCTGCATATTTCTACGCAACCTTACATAAACTTACATGTGTATCGGGGAGCAGACTTGAACTGCCGACCTTCGGGTTATGAATCCGATGCTCTAACCAGCTGAGCTACCCCGACATCATAATTGTTTGTTTCGTATTCCTACAATTTATAGCCAATAGCTTCAAATGGGGTGCAAATATAGGCGATTTTACCAAAAGCTAAATTGCGATGTGGAAGAATTATTAAAAAGGGCTGTCAGCAGCACCCACACCCCATTCTTTATTAGGCGCATCTCCCATTACAAATTCTAATGATCCACCCTTTTCTATATCGCTATGCTGTATATAGGTTTTTGCATAAGGCCGGCCATTAAGCTTTACAGACTGAATATATGTTTTGCCTGCATTGGTCACATCAATGCGGAATGATTTGCCATTAGCGAGGTTAAGTGTAGTATTTTTCAACAGGGGCGATCCAAAAACATATATACCACTGGCGGGGTTAACCGGGTAAAAACCCATCGCACTGAAAATGTACCAGGCACTCATCTGGCCGCAATCTTCATTACCCGACAGACCGGTTACAGTATTGTCATAGAGTTCAGTCAATATTTTATGGGTATAGTACTGCGATTTCCAGGGCTGCCCACTGTAATTATATAAATATGCCACATGATGACTGGGTTCGTTACCATGTGCATACTGCCCGATAAATCCGGATGCATTTCCATTAACATCACTGTCCTTTGCCTGGAGGGTGAACATGCTGTCAAGCTTTGCATTGAAATTTGCTGTGCCCCCGGTCAATGATATCAAACCGGGCATATCCTGTGGTACATACCAAAAATATTGCCATCCATTTCCTTCAGTAAAAGGGTTACCGCCATTGCCACCGTATTGCAAAGGATTAAATGGATTGATCCAGTCGCTCTTATCATTTTTTGCACGAAAGAATTTTGTTTTCGGATCGTACAGGTTTTTATAATAAGCTGCTCTTGCTGTAAAGAAGGCTTCGTCTTTTGCCTTGCCCAGTTTTTTTGCCATTTGGGCAACACACCAGTCATCATAAGCGATCTCTAATGTTAACGATACCGATTGCGATTGAATATTCTCAGGAAAATAATGGTATTTATTCCATACACCGAATGGCGCACCCGGGTGATCTGCCGTGGATGAAGCAACGCAGGCTTTATAAGCTTCTTCGTAATCAAATCCTTTGATCCCTTTCAGCATGGCATCTGCAATAACCGGGATAGCGTGATTACCGATCATGCAATAATTCTCATCGCCCCACAATTGCCAGATGGGCAGGTAACCATAGGTTTTGTACTGGCGCAGCATACTGTTGATGAATGCAGCATCTTTGGCCGGTGCAGTTAAAGTATATAAAGGATGCGTAGCACGGTAAGTATCCCACAAAGAAAAAGTTGAATAATGCGTTTTATCAGCTGCATGGTTTGTTGTAAAATCAGTTGTAGAATAAGTCCCATCAGCATTGGCGAGGTTATTGGGTTGAATAAAATTGCGGTAGAGCCCTGTGTAAAAAATTTGTTTTTGAGCTTCTGTTCCTTCTGCATCAATAACAGATAAAGCTTTATTCCATGTAGCTTTTGCATTGGCCACAGTTTTTTCAAAATCCCAACCAGGTAATTCGGCACTTAAATTTTTATACGCATCTGCAACACTGGTTGTTGAAAGTGCCACTTTCATTTGTACCCTGCTATTCTTAGTTGTATTGAATTTAAAAGCAGCTTTACTGCTGTTACCATTAATAAGATCGGTGCCGTCAAATATTTTTTTGCCATTTGCAAAAAAAGCCCCGGTAACAGGCTGATCAAATTTTGCAACAAAATATACTTTACGCAATCTTGCCCAGCCGGTAATAACACGGTAACCTTCTACGGTATACCCATCAACCTGCTTCATATGTGCGGCAATCACTTTACAAACCCAATAGGTGCGTTTCTTATCCAGTGAGTGATCAAGATCAAATAATACATAAGCACTGTCTGTTGCCGGAAAACGATACTTATGAAAACCAACATGCTGCGTTGCGGTAAGTTCAGCCTTTACTTTATAGTCGTCTAACTCAACTGCGTAATAACCGGGTGAGGCTTTTTCTGTTGCATGGGAAAAAGAAGAACGATAACCACTCCGTGGTTTTGCAGCATCTCCGGGTTGCCACAAAGGCGTGCCGGTAGCAGGCTGCACCAATATATCATACAGGTCACCCACACCTGTTCCGTTCAAATGCGTATGACTGAAACCAACAATTGTTTTTTCATTATAGTTATAGCCCGAAGCCGGGTCTTCCGGTGCATCGTAGGTATCCGGACTGAGTTGTACCATACCAAATGGCAAACAAGCCCCCGGAAAAACACTGCCCGATAAACTGTTTTGCTGTGATGCAGAACCAATGAACGGGTTTACATATTGGGTAAAGTCTTTTTTATTATTTTGAGAAAATCCGGCAGTAAATATCAAAGAAAAAATAAGAGACCCAAATAGTTTCATAATTATGAGTTGAGTAAAGTTTCTAATCTTGTAGCCACTTTTTCTGCATTGGGTAACATGGCTTTTTCTAAGATCACATTCATTGGCACTGCAGGTAAATTCATGGCGCCTAAAACTTCTACCGGCGCATCAAGTTGTTGAAAACATGCTTTTGAAATTCTACCTGCCAATGCTTCAGCAAAAGAATTATTCTGTTGCTCTTCAGTTAGTATTAAACATTTACCATGTTTTTTTACAGTGTCAAAAACCAACGCCTCATCCAATGGGAATAAAGTACGCAGATCAATAATTTCAATTTTACCAGGAAAATTCTTTGCCGCAGCTTTGGCCCAATACACACCCATGCCATAGGTGATGATGCAGCAGGTTTCACCTGCATCAATATGATCTTCACTTGCTGCCAATACAACCTTGCCCTTACCCAACGGGATGACATAATCTCTTGAAGGTTCCGTATTTTTTGCTTCTTCAGTTCCCGGCACTTTACTCCAGTACAAACCTTTGTGCTCCAGCATCACAACCGGGTTGGGATCCAGGAATGCAGCCTTTAAAAGTCCTTTCATATCGGCAGCATTACTGGGATAAACTATTTTTATTCCTTTAATGGTCAGCAAGGTACTTTCAACACAACCACTGTGGTAAGGTCCGCCCCCACCATAAGCCCCAACGGGCACTCTAATTAAAGTTTGAATGGGAAATTTTCCGCAACTCAAATAACAGCTTTTCGAGATCTCTGTTACCAACTGGTTCAGTCCAGGGTAAATATAATCGGCGAATTGTACTTCCACGATCGGCTTTGCTCCAACTGCACACATGCCCACAGTTGAACCGATGATATAGGCTTCCTGTATGGCTGTATTAAAAACACGGTGATCGCCAAACTGTTCAGCCAGTGTTGCGGCTTCCCTGAAAACACCGCCCAGTCTGCGTCCTACATCCTGTCCGTAAAAAAGGGATTCAGGATAGTCTTCCATGATCTCCCTGATGGCAAAAAGCCCGGCATCAACCATTAATATTTTTTCTTTACTGCTCCCGATTGCTATCGGTACTCTTTCACCGGCTTCTTCCGTAACCGGTGTTGGAGCAAATACAAAATCGCTTACCGTTGAAGGATCGGGCTCCGGTGCAGCCACGGCTCCCTGGAAATGATGTGCCACATCTTCAGTAGCTTCTTTTTCTATATTGATCAGCGCTTCTTCTGCAATACCAATTTCCAGCAATTTATTCCTGAGTTTTGGACCGGGATCATCAGCATAATGTTTTGCCAGGTCCTCTTCTGTTCTGTAAAATTCTTTGCGCACACCACTTGTATGATGGCCAAGTAACGGAACCCTTGCATGCACTAAAAAGGGGTGACGTTCTTTTCTCACTTCATCCACCACATTTTTCATCACTTCATAACTCTGTAAAAAATCACTGCCATCAATGCTGATGCGTTTTATCCCTTTAAAACCTTTCACCATTTCATTGGCATTGGTTGTACGGGCTTCTTCGGCTGTGACACTGATGCCCCAGCCATTATCCTGTACCAGGTAAATTATAGGCAACTGGTGCAAAGCCGCAAACTGGAACGCTTCGCTTACTTCTCCTTCGGTAACAGAGGCATCGCCCAGTGAGCAGATGACTACAGCCTCCCCAAACCCCTCCAAAGGAGGGGCTTTAGAGCCTGAAAGATTAATAGAATCTGCGAAGTTTGATGTTGCTGAGAACCCTCCTTTGGAGGGCAGGGAGGCCAGAAATTTAATGCCTTGTGCTATGCCTGTGGTAGGTATTGCCTGCATACCGGTAGCACTGCTTTGGTGAATGATGTTTGGCTTATCATCACCTTTGTAATTGGGATGCGAATAATACTCACGACCGCCTGTAAAAATATCATTGCCCTTGGCTAACAATTGCAGCATCAGTTCATAAGGCGAAAATCCAAGGCCCAATAAAAGGCTTTCATCCCGGTAATAAGGGCTCACGTAATCACAGGGTAATAACTGGAAAGCAGCAGCAAGCTGAATGGCTTCGTGGCCACGGCTTGTAGAATGTACATATTTACATACCTGCCGGTTATCTTCATAGGTATCAGCCATGTTTTTGGCTGTACACATTAGTCTATAAGCTCTTAATAAAATATCTGTATCAATCATGTAATTAACAGCATGTTGTTGAAAAATGCCAGGCGAGTGGCAAAGGTATAAATAAAAAATCGCTGAACGATACGGGCAGCGAACAGCATGCAGGTTAAATAACAAGCCTATTTTACTTCTACACTGAACAGGCTTTGTTTTTCAATAAATCCTTCCAGGACATCCCCGGTTACACATTCGCCAACCCCTGCAGGTGTGCCTGTAAAAATGAGATCGCCAATATTCAATGAAAAATAATTCGAGATATTTTCAATGATCTTATCAATGTTGAATATCATTTGTTCTGAATTGGCCTCCTGTACTTTTTCATTATTCTTCAATAAAGAAAAATTAATGCTCTTGCGGTTAAAATCAGGGGTCATGGGTATAAACTTTCCAACAACTGCAGAATTATCAAAAGCCTTTGCCTTTTCCCAGGGCAATCCTTTCTTTTTTAATTCATCCTGTATATCACGGGCGGTAAAATCAATGCCTACGGTAATGGCATCGTAATAATTGGCTGCATGTTTTTGTTGTACATATTTTCCATTCTTGGAAACCCGTAAAACAAGTTCGCATTCGTAATGGAGTTCATTTGTAAATTCAGGATAATAGAATGGCGTGTGGCTCTGAAGCAATGCACTTTTGGGTTTCATGAACAAGACCGGTTCATCGGGTATACTGTTACCCAATTCTTTGACATGATCCGTGTAATTACGTCCAACACAAATTATCTTCATCTGGTGTTTTTTTAAGGTAGCTCGGTTCAGGCACGAATATAGACAAATAGCTTAAAAAAAACAATTATGTGAGGGATATGAAAAGAAATTGTTATGGCTTAAAGCTAAGATTATTATATGCCGTCATGGTCAGCTCAATACCTGCCGTTACAAAACTCTCCATGATATCAATAGATTTTTCAATTTTATAAAGTATCAGGGGTTCTTCTTCTTTAAACCATTTACCCAAAACAAAATCGGCCTGCATGCCTTTGGGAAAATTATTGCCGATACCGAACCTGAGTTTTGGATATTGATCAGTTCCTAAAATGTTTTGAATATCTTTTAACCCGTTATGCCCGCCTGCAGAACCACTGGTGCGTAACCGTATCTTATCTAATGGTAAGGCTACGTCGTCTACAATGGTAAGTGTATTTTCTGTAGCCAGCTTTGTCTTATCCTGCCAGTATTTAAAAGCCCTGCCGCTAAGGTTCATATAGGTAGTAGGGCAAATACAAACAATTTGCTTTCCCTTGAATTTTACTTCCGCCACGTATGCAAGCCTGTCTACTTTAAAAGTACCGCCATGCTTCAATACAAATGCATTCACTACATCAAAACCAATATTGTGACGGGTATTCGCATACTCAGCACCAATATTACCCAGGCCAACGAAGAGAAATTTAGACATATGTGAACTTAGTTAGGAGTTGGGAGTGAGGAGTTAGGAGTTGAGAGTGAGCGGATGCACTATCTCACGACTCACGAATCACGACTCCCAACTCAAGTATACGAATCCAGCATCTGCTGCAGGTCGGCTTCAGTTTTTACCAGTACTTCCCTGGCTTTACTTCCCTGGTTGCCGCCAACAACGCCTGCTGCTTCCAGTTGATCCATTAAGCGGCCTGCCCTGTTGTAACCCAACTTCATGCGGCGCTGCAATAAAGATGTACTACCTACCTGGCTGGCAACAATTAACCGGGCTGCATCTTCAAACAGCGGATCCTTATCGCCCAGGTCGAAATCCTTACCCTCCATATCTTTTTCATCAATATATTCCGGTAATAAAAATGGTTGAGGATAGCCACGCTGTGCGGCAATAAAATCAACGATCCTGTCCACTTCAGGTGTATCAACAAATGCACATTGTAAACGAACGATCTCCCCGTTATAGCTGATGAGCATATCGCCCTTACCAATTAACTGTTCGGCGCCACCGGTATCTAAAATGGTGCGGCTATCAATTTTACTGCTCACTTTAAATGCAATACGTGCCGGGAAGTTTGCTTTAATGGTACCGGTAATGATATTTACCGACGGCCTTTGTGTAGCAATGATCAAATGAATGCCCACTGCCCTGGCCAACTGTGCCAAACGGGCTATCGGCATTTCAACTTCTTTACCTGCCGTCATGATCAGGTCGGCAAACTCATCCACCACCAAAACAATAAATGGCAGGTACTGGTGTCCTTTTTCGGGATTCAATTTACGGCTCACAAATTTTTCGTTGTACTCTTTTATGTTACGGCAACCTGCTTCCTTTAAAAGATCATAACGGTTATCCATTTCAATACAAAGCGCATTTAACGTGTGTACCACTTTTTTTGTATCGGTAATGATGGCATCCTCTTCACCTGGTAGTTTTGCCAGGAAATGATTTTCAATGGTCTTATAAATGCTCAGCTCCACTTTTTTGGGATCAACCAAAACAAATTTTAATTGAGAAGGATGTTTTTTATACAGGAGCGAAACCAGTATTGCATTCAATCCTACTGATTTACCCTGTCCTGTTGCCCCGGCCATTAATAAATGCGGCATGGTGGTGAGGTCAACAATAAAGTTTTCGTTATCAATTTTTTTACCAATGGCAATGGGTAAAGAGAAACTGTTCTTTTGAAATTTTTCAGAAGAAAGCAGGGTCTTCATACTCACAATACTCTTCCTGGCATTGGGCACTTCTATACCGATCGTTCCTTTGCCTGGTATCGGTGCTATGATACGTATGCCCAATGCTGCAAGGCTCAGGGCAATATCATCTTCCAGGTTCTTTATTCTTGATATACGCACGCCGGCAGCGGGAATGATCTCGTATAAAGTAACGGTTGGGCCAACAGTAGCATAAATTTTTTGTATCTGGATATCATAATTCTTCAGGGTATTAATGATCTGGTTCTTATTGTTCTCCAGTTCATCTGCATCTTGCACGATCTTATCACTGCCATGATTTTCCAACAGGTCAAGAACCGGGTATTTATAATCCCGCAGGTCGAGCACCGGGTCGTAAGGTTTCGCTACAGGTAGTTTTGGTACAACTGCTGCAGGCTCCTCATCCGCTTTTTCCGGAACAGTTTTGATCTCAAGAGGAAGGTCGCTTTCTACAGTTGTTTTAACTGGCTGAATAGATTGCGGAATGATCAATTCATCTTTTACTATGGGCTCAGGTTTTACTAGTGGTTCAGGTACTTCTTCATCCTTTTCTATAATATTCAAACCGTGATCAAGGGTTGTAACCTGCTCCGGAATATCCAGCATGCCCCCACCCCCTTTAATGGAATTTCCTTTTACAGTTTTTGTATCTTCATCCCATTCCACTTTGTCCGATAATTCTTCTGCAACAGGTATCATATTCTCATCTGTAACTGCTGCTGTTTTTTTTGCAGGCAATTTAAACACGGGGTTAAAACGCCAGATCACATAAGAAAGAACAGCCACCGCTAAAACAGCAATGGTACCCACTTCCCCAATGGTCTTATACATCCAGTCCCTCATCATATCACCCGCTGCGCCACCCCATGGAAATGCATTGCCCTTAAAAAGAGCCGCTGCCGCAACACTTATTACCGGCAATCCAACGATCAGGTATTTGATATTGCGGAAAACTGAAAATACTTTTTTGCCAAAGAACAGGTTGATGCCCAAAACAAAAAAGCTGGTGCATAAAAGATATGAAGCAATGCCAAATCCGTGGCGGATGAATATCTCAGAAATGAAAGCACCAAAAGTTCCCAGCAGGTTCTGCACTTTGATGTCGTTGGCAAGCAACATGCGGTAACTGAATTTATCCTGGTCCTCACTCCACGTAAATAAATAAGAAGTGAATGCAATAAAAAAAAGAAAGGCCAGGAGCAATAATACACTGCCGGCAATTTTATGCGTACGCTCATCCTTAAGCAATTGTTTTACTTCTATACTCTCTTCTTTTTCCTGTTTTAACTGTTCAGGATCCACAGCCTTGCTTTTTGAAGGTTTCAGTTTATTCGCCATTGTCAACAAAGATATAGAAAACCAGTACTTCAAATGCACCAAAAAAACGGAGTGCACATTTAAAATCATTGCTTGCTTTAAAATTCTGTGGCTGGTGGGGACACCGACCATGGCGG
>JBDSGK010000121.1:0-9942 GCA_039919015.1 Ferruginibacter sp. | reverse complement strand
AAAAGATGGCTGGTCGGGCAATATTCAATCAACAGGCGGCAGTTGTGTGGCTGGTGGCGGAAGCGGAAACTGGGTAAATGCACACCATACGTTGATTAATCTTGCCGGTACACCCAATGTTATCTTCCGGTTTATTTTTGGCGCAGGCACACAGTGTAATGCATATGATGGTTTTGCTGTTGATGATATTATGATCGGAGAAGCTCCCGCAAACAACGCATCATTTACTTATTCCTGTACAAACAGCAGCACCATTAATTTTACAAACACATCTGCCCTCTGCCCGGCAACCACCTGGGATTTTGGGGATATTGCCTCGGGCCCTGTTAACAACCAGTCGAACCTGCCAAACCCAACACATGTTTTTTCAGGACCCGGACAATATATAATTACATTAACAGCCAACGGCCCGGCAAATGCGTCATCAACCACAACCCAAACCATAAATATTCTTGGCTTAACCACATCAGTTATTTCCGGGAATAATTGTTTTGGAGACAACAATGGCTCGGCATCTGTTTCAGTAATTCCTGCTTTAGCAGGCCCGTTTTTCTATTCATGGAATACAACGCCGGCACAAAACACGCAAACAGCAACGGGGCTTGGAGGAGGAACATACACGGTAACAGTAAATGCATTGAACAGTTGTACGTCTACCGCACCAGCTACAATTACCGCACCAGCCGCATTAGCACATACCGTTAATATTGTACAGCCCGGTTGTGGAGCAGCAACCGGCACAGCTACAATTATAGAAAGTGGCGGCACGGCCCCCTATACATACTCCTGGTTTCCTTCAGGAGGTAGTGGTCCAACCGCTAGTGGACTTAGCCCCGGAAATTATACCATTACTGTTACCGACAGCAGATCATGTACAGAAAATATAAACATAACCATTGCAACAGCAACCCCACCCAATATCAACATCAGCAATAAAAAAGACGTTAGCTGTTTTGGTTTGAGCGATGGTAGCGCAACCGCTTTAGCAACCGGTGGCAGTGCGCCTTATGCTTATAGCTGGAATACAGTACCTGTACAAAACAATGCCACAGCATCAAATCTTGCTGCCGGAAATTATACGGTAACTGTAACTGACAATAATGGCTGTTCATCATCAGCATCCGTACAAATTCTGGAACCGGCCAGCGGCTCCTGCGGCGAAGTGTATTTTCCCAATGCATTTACACCGAATGGCGATGCAAAGAATCCCGATTTTGGACCCATGGGAAATGTTGCTGCCCTCAGCGATTACCTTTTACTTGTTTATAACCGCTATGGCGAGCTTATCTTTTACAGTCGTGATCCTTTTAAAAGATGGGATGGTTTTTATAAAGGGAAACAAAATACAGGCAGCTATGTATGGACCGCAACCTTTACTTATAAAGGCCAGTTTAAAAGAGCAGAACAGGGCTCGGTTATGATCATCAGGTAAACTTAAAACATATTGGGCTATATTTAGTATTCTTCTGACTGATTAACTACCTATTAAAACTATCATGAAACAGTTGATAACAATACTACTTCTTAGCTCCTTTTTACTTAGCTGTAATAAATCAGCTGATGAAGATGAATTCTATACAGTAACCGGCCAGGTTCTTGATCTTGACAGCAAATTGCCAATTGCTGGAGCAAAGGCATATTTAGCGGATAGACTTCCTCCTTCTGACAGCGCTATTACTGATGCTTCGGGCAGGGTTTCATTCAGGTTTAAAATTGGCGATCCTTCCCGATATTTCTATGTTGTAAAAGATGGTTATCTGAGACCCAAAACTTATTGGGTAACTTTAAGTAATGTTTCCAGGACAGACACTTTTTTTCTTGCCAGACCGTCTTTTGTAAATGTTACAGTATCTAAAACGGGCATATACCTGAGTTCAGACACAGTTGAGATACAGGTTTTTGGTGACAATATTCCCTCAGATGGGGAAAGCCCTTACTACAGAACATTCCATCGTGATAAAGCCAATGCGCCCGATAAGCTTTACAACCTTTTTGCTGCTTATAATCTTAGTGCTAATTACAGCTTCTGGAACCATTTTTTAGGAAAGGAAAAACTCTATTTCAGAAGTGAAATAATCCGGAACGGCTCAGTATTATCTACCAAAACAGATTCAACAAATATCATCCAGTTGGGCACACAAAATTTTACGCTTAATTATTAACGCAGCTTATCCTAAGTAATTTCGTTCTTCATTCAAATAAAAAACTTACGTTAGAGGTTCATGATATTTTAAAGGCATTGTTTTTGCATGTTAAGATTTACTTAACCAAAATTTAAAACAATGCAAAAGCTTAAACAAATAATGGGTTGCGCAAGTGTGGCGCTGACCCTGTTCTTTAGCGCCTGTAATAACGAGAAAAAAGCCGATGAAACTACAACCAGCACCACAGATACAGTAGTAACTACCACTGAAGCTACTGCAGCAATGGCAACACTTTCTGCTACCGTACCAGATACAGCACTTACCGGCACTGCGGAATTTTCGCAACAAAACGGGAAAGTGAAATTGAGTTTAAATATCACCTGTTTACAATTGGCCAATAAAAGTGTAGCGGTTCACCTACACGAAATGGGCGACTGCGGCGATATGGGCAAAATGGCTCACGGCCATTGGAATCCTACAAATCAAAACCATGGAAAATGGGGAAGCAATAGTTTTCATTCCGGGGATATAGGCAATGTAAGCCTGGATGTCACAGGAAAGGGAACTTTAGAAATGGAAACAGATCTATGGAGCCTTGGAGGTGATGATAAAACAAATATTCTCAACAGGTCGGTGATCGTGCACAGCGGGGTAGATGATTTTACAACACAACCTACAGGTAATGCGGGATCAAGAATAGGATGCGGCGTTATCATGAAAAAATAATAAAGACTGAGAATTAAGGACTGGCTGGCAGGTTATTGGCGAATTTTATTGCCCAACCTGCCAGCCAGTATTTTTTATATAGTTCATACTCCCTAACCCTTCTGCATCGCCGAAAAAATCGAATCCGGTATTCCACTGTACCTTTCCGGAAAAGCTTATTTTCAACTTTTACTTCATAACTTCAATAACATTAGTTACCAAAAAACTTTTTCAAATGAGAAAAGCAATAAACGTCCTGTTAAGCCTGGTACTTATTTCCTTGTATAGCTGTAGCGGTTCAGATACTTACAGGGGCAATTGGAAAGCAATTAACGAAAAGGGAGAAAAATTTGAGATCAGCTTCGAGGCAAAGAGGTTCAACATAAAAAACAGCTCCGGCGAAACAAAAACATATACTTACAAACAGAATTCTGTTTCAATTCAAAATTCTGTTGAAACCTACGGCATCAAGGTAAGTGATGGAAAGTCGTATTTAATTAATTTCCCCATAGCCAATGATGAAACCAAGGGTGTTATCCAGGATGCATCAGGCAGACCTCTTTATATAATTGGCAGATCGAGGTATGTAACGTATGAAGAAGTTTATGGGTTGAAATAAAACTTGCCACTTATGCTCTAGAATCAACACTTCTCCTTTGTAACATTCTAAAACTTTTTTCGTCTTTTTTAGTTTCTTCAAATGTATTTGCCTGTCCGCCCTGGTCCTGCTGAAGCTTCGGAGAAGGCGATGTTGGCAGGTCATCAACCTCTAATTCGATCCTCCTCGTAATATCACTTAAAGAAGAAAGACGCTCCATGGTATAAGGGATTGTATCAAGCCCCGAAGCAAACTTTAAAATATAGCTGTACATACCAAAAAGGGTGCCCGCCATAATGGTTGTGCTGTGGAGGTTTTTTGAAACGATCAATGAAACAGCGATCACCAGCAAAACCATGATCTCCATAAAGCCAAAATTCCAGGCTTCTTTATCTGAGATACGAACCTGCCATTTGCGTAAATTATTATAGTGGTGACGGATGTTTGTTTTATTACCCGCCGAAATGATATCTACCTGTTTTTCCAGCTCATCATTTTTATGTTTGTTGAGCCTCATCATTTTTTTACCATACAGCATACTGATGATAATTACAGGTATCATAATGGCCAGGCAAATGAGCACTACAGACTGGTCATAAAAGGATAAGATGATCAGGGAACCTAAAATATTGTACAGCGCTTCAATAACATATACCAGGTCGTGTTCTAAAAAATCAACAAACTCCCTGGCCAGGGTTGAATGAGCAGCAAGTTTTGAAACATCAGTTTTGTTATACCGGCGGGTTAAAAACCGGGTGACCAGTGAAGTGTATATGGCAGAATAAGTACGGGTATCAAACATATGGCGAATGGTGCCGATGACCAGGTACGCCAGGTGAACAATGGTCAATATGATCAACCCGTCATAACTTCCTTTGATGAGATCATTAATAGCTTCCCCAAAAAAATAAAAACGCAAAAACCCACCCAGCATTTCCAGGGAGAATAATGAATACGTAAATATCAGCTGATATTTATGTTTAATCATCAGGTTGCGTAATATTTGAAATTTAGACATAGTTCTGTTATTATGATGTAATGATCAGCTAATTAATGGCCCCGGTAAAAGAGAGAATTATAATGGTTGTGCTACATAGCTTTGGCAAAGTAGCGGTGGTTAGTAAGACCGGATAATATCAGGCGAGTTTAATTATTGAGTTGGCTTTCTCTTTCTGTTACCGAATTATGGGTAATTCCGGTAACCCGTCCGCAACAATTGGCTGCACCGCAGCGGCAATTAAAGGGCTCCATGTGTTCATCCAGGAAGGATGCGTAGTTGAGGGTTAGTTCTTCGCCTTTCGAAATGTTTCGTAAAGCCACTACATTTAAGCCTTCATAAGCTGTGTTCGGATCGCAACTGTGATTTTGTGGTGCCCAGTTTGCCGGGTTATTATCCCAAAGCAAAAATACTTCTTTACTGAGCGGGTAAGCATATTTTCTAAAAATTTCCTTTTCCTTAACGCTCCAATTACGCTCAACGTAATTGCGGGTTACAATACATTGTGCTAACTCCTCGCCCCTGAAGATCACTTCTTTAGCCGCTATTTCCTGGTTGGCATATATGCCATAACCGGCAATGGCATTGCCTTTCATAGTATATTTTTTTTGCCTGCGTTGATGACGGGCCATACCCTCATCAATTATTTTTTGCAGAAATCCCGCCTGCCCGATACCATCAGCTTTTAAAATATAATCTGCCGATCCTTCATACCCATCTTTATAAAAAACCGAGCAGGTAAAATTTATTTCCAGAAAGAAGATCTCGTTCTTATCATTTACCCTGAAGTCGAGCCGGGCATAACCAACACCTCCAAACCCCTGGAAGATCTGTTGGGCTGCATCTTTTAAATGCTTTTCCAGAACAGGGTCATTGCAGGGAATATTTGCTTCCGGATGAAGCTCTGATGTTTTTAAGGCATAGGTTTTAAATTGAAAACCTATGGGGAAAATGTATTCAATAGGTTTAAATACGGTGCAGGTCTTTCCGTCATCAGCATTGGCGACGAGCATTACAGTAAACTCCCGCCCTTCAATATATTCTTCAACCAATAATGGGCCGTACTCCTCTAAAATACTGGCGCATTTTTGTTTCAACTCTTCTTTATTATGAACTAAAGACTTTTGATCGATACCCAAACTATCTCCGGCCTTGTCGGGTTTTACAAATAAAGGATATTGTAAATGGTTACATTCTTTATCTATACAATTCAAAGATTCGATCAAGGCAAAAGCGGGAGTTTTTATTCCTCCGGTATAAGCCACATATTTCATTAAGTCTTTAGGTGGGTCATACAATAAAGAGCTCGGCCCTGTAAACGGCAGGTTAAGCAACTCCATATAATAAATAACATCAACCGAAGGCACATTCCATTCCAGGTAACCTTCGCAGAGGTTTACAAAAACATCGTAATTTTTTTTCTTTAGCTCTTTAAGTTGTTTGTAGGTAGAGAGTTTATTAAGCAACACATGATCAAATTCGGCTGCAGGCATTAAGTGGCTAATATCCCTTGGCGGGTCATAATTTTGATAATCAACATCAGAAGTGGAATAATCCGGCTGAAGCACACAAATTTTTAACCCCCAAGCCCCCTCTTGAACTTCGTTCGTTGCCCTATCAGGCAACCCCGAAGGGGGAGGAAATGAAGGAGATCGAAGCGGAGATGTATTTTGATTTTTTGGTTCTTCCATTTTAATATCTGCAAAAATCCGCAGGAGATAATTTATGCATAACGCCTTTTTAATTCCCTGGCCGAGCGGCGTGAGAAAGCATCAGTAATAATTTCTGCTACCAGTTCAGTAAATGTATTTCCGCTAAAGCGAAGAATGGCACCTATGGAAGTATAGTCCTCATCTTCACTTAAACCACATTGTGCATTTACTTCAAGTACATAAAGCTTACCAGTTTCTTTATCCATTCTTATATCGGCACGGGTATAGCCACAGCCTTTGCAGGCTACAAAAGCATCCCAGCTTATTTTTTTTATCTCATCAATTAAGGAAGCGTCGGGTAAAGCATATTCATAAAAGCTGGCTTCGTTAGGCATTGGCTCCTCTTCTTCATAAATTTCCCAAAGCCTGTCAAATGATAAAAACTTTTCCTCCTCGGGCAATGAAGCATGAAAGACCCGTTCAACCGGGGTATATATTTTTGCGTCCTTAGGATTGTTATAAGAGCCTGAGATCAGCACCGTAAACTCGGGGCCTGTAATAAATGATTCGGCAATAAGCCCATCAGCCGCCAGATCCCATCCGCGGTAGCCGGCAAACATTTTATCTACCTGTTCCTTTAATTCTGTTTGATCGTGCACCACATTTTTAATACCTACCCCCATACTTCCACCGGAAATGGAAGGCTTTACAATTACCGGTGAACCCAGGTAATCAAAAAGATTTTTAAGGTTCTTATCCTTATCAGGTATTGCTTTCCATTTGGCAGAAGGCACTTTGGCTTTGTCAAATGCCCGCTTCATAGGTATTTTCGAAGTGGTGATATTATAAAAATATTCATCCGACCCAGTGTATAATAACCCCTTTTCCTCCAATAATCTTACAACGGAAATTCCAGGTGTTCCATTTATTTCATCTCCATCGCAAAGGTTAAATACCACGGGTGTTTTATTGGCAAAGTCCTTTTCTTTTACGATCAGATCAATAATAGCGGGGTAATCTTTAATGTTAACCGGCTGCCATTTCCATTCAATGCCCAGTTCCGCGAAAGTTTTATCATATTCGGCAATACTCTGGCTAAAATCGTAGTAATAATCAATATTGGCGTCGTTGGTTTCCAAATGCGGAGCCAATACCCAAACCTTGATCTGGTGGAAGGAGATAGAGGACAACAATGGGTTAAATGGAGCCATAGAATAAAATGGGCAGTTAAAGGGAAAGCTTTTGCCTTACCTGTTGCCTGATGAAATCGGTTAGTTTATATTTTGAAAGCGTTTCAACAGATAGATGCGAAGCGCCGTTTATTAATTGTAAACATCCTGCATTGCCGCAATTACAAACAAATGGCTGTGCCATTTCCCATTCAGTGCTCGGATAAAAAAATGTAAACTCATCGCCTCGTTGTAATGGTTCTAAACAAACCAGTTCCATCGTTGTGGTATTAAAAAAAACATTGGGTGCACAACTGTGGTTGATGTACTGCAGAAACTCCGGCATCAGCGTAATGTGCCTGTCGGCGCTGGTTTGCACGGTTAAGTAGGTTGCATACGATTGTGTGATGCCTGCGTTGAAATTACAGATCACATCGCCCCGGGAAATGCTAACGGCGGCATGCAACGATTTTTGATTGGAAGAATTATTCAGTAACACATTTGCAAAAACGTGGTGGCTGATAACTTCTGAGGTTGGGTTAGTAATTGAAGTTGTTATCATGCTTTTTAAGATGGGGATAACCCGTAAAAGTTTAAAATAATTTAAATTTATTTATTGGCATGTAATTCTATTTAGTAAATGTATAAAAGCATTGATTAATAAAAAAGATTATTGGCACTTATTATTCAATGGTGGATTAATATGGATATTGTGTGTATAACCATGGGGTTGTACTTTTATGAGCAAATGAAAATGGAATTATGACTATTGAACCGAATGCGCCCAACCCGGAACTGCTTTTACAATTGGTACAAATGAAAATGCCTTTTGGTAAATTTAAAGACAGGGTACTTTGCGATCTGCCCGTATCATACCTGGAATGGTTTCAGCAAAAAGGATTTCCAAAAGGGAAGCTTGGTATACTATTGGAAACATTATACGAGATAAAGATCAATGGACTGGAAGGTTTACTTGAGCCATTAAAGCGATAGCATTATTATATTTTAACATAAATGACTTGACATCAAAAAATAATGGTTGTAATTTAACGACGTTCCTTTATAATTAAAATCATAGGTTATGAGTTTAATACATCAAATGAATGACTGGAGCAGTAAACATCATCCCCAATGGCTGGTAGTATTAAGGGTGGCGCTTGGATTGTGTCTTTTCTTCAAAGGCTTTGAGTTTATTCAAAACAGCGTTGAACTTACGAGTTTTTTTTCTGCAACATCTTATTTTCAAAAAGCAACCTGGTTAAATACGGCTATACCCTGGATTCATTTGCTGGGGGGGAGTATGATCATCGTGGGGCTGTTCACCCGGTTTTGGACGCTTATCCAGGTGCCCATACTTTTAGGTGCCATTTTTTTCGTAAATACCCAAACAGGTGTTTTTGCAGGAAGCTCCGACCTGATGTTTGCGATCATTGTTTTAATACTGCTGGTTTTCTTTTTTATAGAAGGAGGAGGACCCATCTCACTTGATAATTACTTCAGGAATTATAAAACGATCAACCAGGAAAACTGATCCCGGTTGATCTGTATATCAAGTTATAATTGCTTAATTCATTGTGGCAAACTCCATTACTACATAAGGGTTGATGGACCATTCATCATCTATGGATTGGTCAATATCACCATACCTCAGGTCGAGCATATTACCGGATTCATTGATCTCCCAAAGCGTAAGAGGCTTTTCCCCCGCTTCTGATTCAAAGATCTCCGGTATCATTTCCTTTAGCATTCCATTCCAGCAAAGCTGAATAAGCTGTTCTTTCTGAGAAAGTTTTTTATCATTTTTACCCGCATTTAATTCACACCAATCCTTCTGAAAGAATTTACTGCTACTCTGCAGCAAAATTTCACGGTTGGTATTTATCTTTTTCATGTTTGAGCTGTTTAAGCGCTCAATACTTAGATGTTAAGCCATACTAAAAGTTATAAAAGCCGGATGTAAAGTATTGTTAAGGCAGAAAAAAAGGCTGCCTATGTGGTAGACAGCCTTGTTAAAAAATTATAATGTTATTTATTACTGAATAACAACCTTGCCCGTTGCTAAAACTTCTTTACCAAAGGCATCGGTCAGCATAAGAACATAAATTCCTTTTGGAAGCTTTCTTGCATCAACATCCATGTTGCTGTAAGGCCCGGTAATTGGATAGGTCTCATCAAATACCCTTTGGCCGTTCTCAGCAAACAATACTATGTGACGCACAAAGCCCAGTTGTTGCGCACTGGTATAATACCTCACTTTGAACTGGCCACTGTTTGGATTTGGATAGATCCATACAATCCCCGGAGAAGAAGCAGAATCTTTGATCAACACTGCATTTGATAATGCAGTACATCCTGCTGTAGTGGTTGTTCTTACTGTATAAAGTCCAAGTGCATCAACTCCTACGGTCAGGCTCAATCCTGTTGCTCCCGGTACTACATTACCATTGCGATACCAGGTGGTGGTATTGGTTGCATCGGCAGGGGTAACGGTTGCTGTAAGCGTTGAGGTCTGTCCGGGCATCAGGCTGGTAGGCGAGGTTGCGCTCAGGCTGATCGTTGGCTGAATATTTACAGTTACTGTTACACTTACACAGGTTGTGGTATTACAGGTTCCTTCCGCCCTTACAAAATAAGTAGTGGTGGTGGTTGGTGTAATGTTAAGTGTTGCTCCTGTTCC
>JBDSGK010000120.1:0-7105 GCA_039919015.1 Ferruginibacter sp. | reverse complement strand
ACATTGCTGATTCTTTGGCTACCGCCGAAAAGATCAAGCTGGAAATGGCCCAAATGAAAAATGACAATGAAGCCATTCTTACACAGGCACGTGAAGAAAGAGCCAGCATGCTTAAAGAAGCCAAGGAAACAAAGGATAAAATGATATCCGAAGCTAAAGAAGAAGCTAAAGTGCAGGCAAATAAGATCATTACAGATGCACACGCTTCTATTCAAAATCAGAAAATGGCTGCCCTTACCGAAATTAAGAACCAGGTAGGTAGTTTGGTACTGGAAGTAAGTGAAAAAGTATTGCGTAAAGAATTAAGCAATAAAGCACAGCAGGAAGATTATATCAAGACCCTGGCTGCTGAAGTAAAACTGAATTAAGCTCTTAGCTTTTAGCTCTTAGCCGTTAGTAAAACGGCCTCGCTAAAAGCTAATGGCTAACAGCTAAAAGCTATAAAATGAACAATCCACGTTTAGCAGGCCGTTACGCAAAAAGTTTATTGGACCTGGCAACAGAACAAAAGCAGGTTGATGCGGTATATGCAGATATGAAATGGATCCACAAGATCTGCAAAAGCAATCGCGATTTTGTGAACATGCTGCGAAGCCCTGTTATTAAGCCAACAGCAAAAGGAAAGATCATTGAATCCATTACCAAAGAAAGGGTAAGTACATTGACAAGCGCTTTTATCCAATTGCTGGTACGTAAGGCAAGGGAAACAAACCTGCCCGAAATTGCAACAACATATATTGACCAGTTCAATGCGCTGCGTAATATTCATAAAGTAAAAATTACCACAGCCGATCCCATTACTGATGATATGCTGAATGCCATCATGGCCAATGTAAAATCAACAGCAACTGCCGGACAAACATTTGAAATTGAAACAGCAGTCGATAACGAATTGATCGGTGGATTTTTACTGGAAACATCAGGCACTTTGGTTGATGCCAGCATTTTAAGAGACCTGAAAGATATTCATAAACAGTTTATGAATAATGATTATTTGCACAGGATACGTTAAGCAGGAACTACACAATATTTTAAAAAGCTGTTACTTATTGTAGCAGCTTTTTTAGGACTAGTCAAATATAAATCGTTTAATGGTTGAAAGGTTTAACGTTTAATGGTTGTATTGCACTAACCATTAAACCTTTCAACCCTTAAACGAATCCAAACACCGGCGTCTTAATATCATGATAAAATAAAAACGTCCATTTCTCCTTTTCTCCGTGCTCCAACCATTGCTGCCTTAGCTCCATACATTTGCGGCCGTCAAAATCATACTTGGCAATAAACTTGTTTTTCATTTGCTGTAATTGGGGCGCCACGTCACCGCCAAAGAATATCTTCTGTCCATCTTCCTCTATCCAGAATACCTGGTGAAAGGGACAGTGGGCACCAGTTACTTCGTAGGTAATATAGTCATCAATATTTCCATTACCCTGCGTAAAAATAACCTGGTCGGTTCGCCCTAATATTTCAAACTCGTTTGGTGTATAGGAAGGCTTTCCTTTTGCCATCGCAAAATCAAATTCATCTTTGTTCACATAATACGCCGCATTAGGGAAGCTCATGAATTTCTGGTTGAGTATCTTATCTTCTTTACTCACACCACCACTATGGTCCTTGTGTAAATGGCTCAACAATACTTTGGTAACTTCCAAAGGCCCGATACCATTATCCATTAAATTCTGGTGAATTTGTAAGGTGCCGTCGGGATTACTAAAGCCAAGCCCGGTATCAATTACAATAACATCTTTAGAAGTTACGATAACAAAGGGTTGTATCTCTACCAGCAAACTGCCAACGGGCCGCTGCTGCAGGTCATCTTTGCTTGTATCAAACGGTACAAAAACTTTAGTTGTATCAATGGTAAACGAACCTTCGCTGAGTGGAATTATTTTCATGGAGTAAAGTTAATCCGTTAATCAGTTAATTGGTTAATCCGTAGGGTTCTATTATAATTAGGGCTACCCACAAATTAACGGATATACGGATTAACGGAGTAACGGATTAACGGAGTAACGGATTAACGGATTAACGGAGTACCATCTGCCTGTCGGCATCCAGTTTTATCAAAACAAAAATAAGGATAGTAAACGTTAACAGGGAAGATCCTCCATAACTCATGAGCGGCAAGGTAATTCCTATTACCGGCGCAAGCCCGATAGTTACACAAATATTTACGGCCACGTGAAAGAACATAATGCCTGCAACTGAATAAGCATATACCCTGCTGAAAGTACTTCGTTGCCTTTCGGCTATGGTTACCATCCGTAATAAAAAGCCCAGGTATAAAAGCATTAAGAGTGCACTGCCTAAAAAACCAAAGTTTTCACCAACCGATGTAAAAATAAAATCGGTATGCTGTTCGGGTACAAAATCACCGCGGGTTTGTGTTCCTTTTAAAAAACCTTTGCCGGTAATTCCACCGGACCCGATCGCAATTTTGGATTGCTTTACATTGTAATTCTGCTGATCAGTTTTATCCTGTTTTAATTTTGTTTCTTCAGCAGTACTCAGATCGGTAATTTTTTTATCCGCAAAAGGATTATCAACTCCAACCATACTGAAGATCCTGTCGGCCTGATATTGTTTAAATACATGCTTGAAAGTATAAGGCACAGCCAATCCAACAAAAGCCGCACTAAAAGCCCACGACAGGATTATTACCAGCAACAAACGGTTATTACGTCTTATCCTGCGCCTGTTAACATAAATGGCCAACAATGCTACAACTGTAAAAGCAATGAGCAAGGTCATGGTAGAGAATAAAAGAGAAACCACCAGCAACACCGCCATAGAGACCCCTGCGATCAGGTAGCCGGGCGGTAATCCTTCCCGGTACATGGGAATTAAGAATGAAAAATAAACCAGGGCCAAACCGGTTTCGCCCTGCAGTATGGATAACACAGCCGGTGTAAATGCAATGGCGGCAGCGACCAGTTGTGACTTTGGTTTTCTAAAATCAGTTTCGGGCATTGACAAATATTTTGACAATGCCAATGCCGTAAAAATCTTACACAATTCTACCGGTTGCAGGTTCATGAAACCAAGCGGTATCCAGCTCTTGGAACCCTTTATTTCTTTACCAACGACAAATGTTGCGAGTATTAAAACAATACCTACCAGGTAAGATATATTGGATGTTGCAGTGAAGAGTTTACTGTCTGTCAGTAAAATAAAAATGGCCAGTACGGCACAGGCGGCAAAAAAGAATAATTGTTTACTGTAATTTTTTTTAAATCCAACCAGCGTTTGCATGAAATTATCTGTACTCTTATATTCCACCGAATAGATACATACAATACCAAAGATCACAATAATGGCATATAGCCAAACCATCGTCCAGTCTATTCCTTTTGATATCGTTGGATTTTTATGTTGCATCGTGAGACGTGAGTGGAGCTTTTAAAATAATCATTGAAAGGTTTTTACTATTTAAAGGTTAAACTCTAAATCATTATGTATTTTCTCATTCACGTATCACAACTCACGATTATCCACTGAATCTTTTGGCTCAGGTTTCTTTTTTTCGTTTGGCAAAATGGCTTCTGATTTTATTTTTAGGCTGTCTTCTTTTTTCTCCTGGTTTTTCTTCTGGTCTTCTTTACCTTTTTTTAACTGGTCCATGATTTCCTGTTCATCGGTAGCGTCCATTTCCATTGTATCCCTGATCAATTTAATATATCCCTTGGCGATCAGGTATGCCGAATCTTTACGGTGCATCATCGAGTCGATCGTTTTCATCTCGCTGTAAATGCGTGGCGGTATCAAATTAAGCTTGGTGAATTTATCTACAATGGCCTGCCGGTTTGCTGCAATGGTATCGTTCAGGTATTTTTCGATCATCAATCCAACAATAGGCGCAGCATAGGTACCGCCAAAGCGGCCGCTGTTCTCAACCACACACATGATGGCGATCTTTGGATTATCCCTTGGTGCGAAACCACAGAAGAAAGCATGGTTGGGCTGTTTAACACCGCGGTAATAATTTTCCACCGTACCCGTTTTTCCACAGATGGCAATACCCTCAACTCTTGCACCGGCACCCGTTCCCCGTTCCACAACATCCTGCATACCATTCTGTACAACATCAAATATGCTGTCGGGTATTTCCATCGCCCTGTGCTTCTCTTTATATTTTGATAACAGGTCAAACTTATCGCCTTCCTCAATGGAATCAATCAAATGAGGGATGATATACCAGCCTTTATTGGCAATGTATGCCATTTCGTTTGCCGTTTGTATGGGTGTGGTACTTACCTCACCCTGCCCGATACTTACCGAACGGAAATTGCAGTAATTCCATGATCCCTTTCCATAAATTTTATTAAAGTCAGCGGGCGTTGGAATATTGCCCGGCCTCTCTGACGGTACATCAATACCCAACCTATGACCCAGGCCAAAAGCATACATGTACCTATCCCAAACTGCCAGGCTACTGTCCTGGCTTGGATATTTTGGATTTGTAATTACACGTTGCATGACCGTAGCAAAATAAGTGTTGTCACTTATCCTGATCGCATTCTGCAGATCAAATGTTCCGTAATCCAGGCAACGCATGGGCTTACCCGAACCGCAACCATAAAAAGCACCGGAGCAGGAAACCGTAGTATGGGTTGTAATAACTCCTTCATGCAAACCAACAAGCGCCTGCAATGTTTTAAATGTTGACCCCGGAGAATAAGTGGCACTTACCGAACGGTTAAATAATGGCCTTGCCGGACTTAGCAATAATTCGGCATAATGTTTTTTTCTTTCGGCGCCGGTCAACAATTTTGGTTTATAGGTAGGACTGCTGACCATGGCTAATATGCCGCCTGTCCGGGGATCCACCGCTACAATGGAGCCCAGTTTATTCTCCATTAATTTTTCGCCCAGGGCCTGCAGTTCAATATCAATGGAGGTGTACATATTTTTTCCGGCAATGGCTGCAGTATCAAATTTCCCGTCTTCAAGCCGGTCGGTGAGGCGGTTCTTATTATCCCTTTTCCAAAACTCAATTCCACGCTGGCCCATCAAAACCTGTTCATAGGTTTTTTCCAGGCCTGTACGGCCAATATAATCGCCCATCACATAACCTTCATATTTTGGGTTCTTTAAAATATTGGAATCCACTTCGCCCAGGTAACCAAAAATATTTCCACCGGCGTCATAAGGATAATCCCGTACCGAACGTTCCTGCATAAAATAACCCGGTGCCAGTTTATATAAATTCTCATTCAGCTTGGCCATTTTTTCATTGCTTAACAACGGTTCAAAAATGGAAGCCCGGTAACTTTTATTCTTTATGATTGCTGTAACGATCCGCTTTTGAAATTCGGCTGAATCAATATTCAGGATCCTGCACAGCATGGCAGTATCGGTTCCATGAATTTTTCCCGGCACCACCATCAGGTCGTAGATGACCGTGTTTTGTAAGATAGCCCTGCCTTTGCGGTCAAATACAATTCCCCTGTCGGGATAAATTACTTTCCTGAATGTACCCTGGTCATCGGCCTGTATCTTATATTTTGAAGAGAAGAACTGGAGGTTTATCAATTGGGCAATGATGATGAAGAACATGCCGATAAAAACCAGCATGATCACATTTTTCCTTGATTGATTAAATACCGACACTTTTGATTTTTTACTTTTGATATTTGACTTTCTATCCCAACTGCTAACTTCTTCTCCAGGCTGTGGTCGGTGTGGACACCGACCACGGCGGGCTGCCCTGGCTGGTGTCCACACCAGCCAGGGCTAAAAAACTGACAATTTTAAACAGTATTAGTACGGAATCTTTGTTTACGTACAAACAACAATTCAGTTATGATTATTAAGAACAAACTTAGTACTGTAGACAATAAAGTTTTTACCAAAAAGTACCAGATATTTCCGAACTGCCAGGCTTCCAGCAAAAACAGCCAGCCATGATGAATAACCGTGAGTACACTTATAAATATCATGTAAGGTAAAATGCCCCCCATACTTTTAAACGAAGGTTCTTCGTAATTGTTATCAGAACCCTCCTGTGGAATTAAAATATTGATAAGAAATGGTCTCACATAAGCGATCAAAACACAGGCAGCAGTATGAAAGCCATAGTTATGTTGAAAACTGTCCAGCGTTAATCCCAAAACAAAAGCGATAAGCATCTGTTGTGTGCGCCCCATACGGAAAGGCAGCCATATAAGAAAAAGGAAATAAATGTATGGCGTTACCATCTGGTGAAGGTGTATCCTGTCTAGAACATAAACCTGTACCAGGATAAAAATTGCAAAACGAATTATATTTTTTATCAGTGAACTCATGCGTTGCCCTTAGGCTTACTGGTTTTTTTGTTTTCCCTTATCCAATATAGATTGAATTTCTTCGGCTGCCCGGTTATCTATAGCATAAACAAATTCCAGGTTATAAAAATTTGCCGATGTTTTAAACCTGATCAGATATTTATTGGTGCTTTTTTCAGTTTTTACTTCCTTCACAATACCAAGCATCATTCCTTTAGGAATACTGCTGGTACTTAACCCGCTTGAAATGATCGTATCGCCGGGCGCAACTTTTGTGCCCTTTGCAATGCCGGTCAGCGTGATCATATTGGGCTCTTTACCATCCCAGTTCAATATGCCGCTTTCTCCGCCTTTTAATAATTTACCGCTCAGGTGGCTGTCTTTATGCAGCAGGCTCATCACCACTGCATAGTCGGTGCTTACTTCTGTAATGATACCTACAACGCCGCTATTGGGATCAATAATGCCCATGCCTTCTTTTAACTGTTGAGTTGAGCCCCTGCCCAGAACAATAAAATTATTTTGAGAAGCCACTGAATTGTAAACCACTTTGGCAGGAAAGTAACGATACTTCCTGTATGGCTCCATCGAATCAACTTTAATGGAATCAATGACGAAGTTGCTGGTTGTATCCGGGAATTGAAAATTGGCTTTTAGTTTATTGTATAATTTTTCATTGGCCGCAACAAGCGAGTCATTTGTTTTTTTAAGCTGGAAATAATATTCGATCTTATTATACTGCTCATTTACCTTACCGGTAATTTGATTGGCCCTATTGCTGAAAGATGCTTTGTGATAACGGCTGTAATGAACGATCAAATAGATACTGAAGCCCTGTA
>JBDSGK010000119.1:0-27918 GCA_039919015.1 Ferruginibacter sp. | reverse complement strand
AAAAATACCGCCTGAATTCTCTTACCTTAGGGTCAAAATCATTCAGTTTGCTGATCTCAGAAAAAATAGGATCCCAGCTTTGCTGCGGGTATAATGTGAGGCATTTTTCAAAACCCCTGTTAATGATAAAATGCGTAGCACCCTCATCCGGCAGTTGCTTTTTAAAGCCTGCCGGTAAAAGGAAGCGCCCTTTAGCATCTAAAGTGGCCTCATATTCACCGAGGAAACCTATCATTTTCAAGTATTTAGCCTATTAAATAACATATACTCCCACAAAATAACACTTTTTCCCACTTTATAATCAAATTTTGTGGAAAGTTTTTTATCCACAGCCCCGTATTGCCATATTGGTGGACTTATAAGCTGAAAAACCGCAAATTTGATGTGAATTGAGTGTGGATAGCTGTGGATAGCTGTGAATTCATAATTTTTTATACCTGAACTTGAATTGTATGGTCTGAAGCTGGTTACTCAGGAACGCCTTTACTTAAAAAACCCGGCATACAACCAGGAATAAAAGTTTTGCTGCTTCATCCTCCCGAAAATTATTTTTAAAATAGTTGAGATGAACATTTCAAAACAGGTTGTTACAGGTAATGAGACACCTGATCTTATTCATCTTTTTGCAGCAAACAATAAAGATTTTATTAAAGAGATGAAGCAGTTATTAAAGCTTTGTAAAAAGAATACTTCCATGGGTCTTTGGGTATCCTGGTATAAAAAAAGTTCAGGTATCGCATCTGACCTTTCAGAAAATATGATCCGTGAATTTGCTTTCCAACATGACTTAGTTGATATTAAAGTATGCGCAGTCAATAGTGAATGGAGCGGATCGAAATTAGTAGTACCAGTTGCTAAAAGATAATATTTATTTGGGCAGCGGGAGTGAAATGGTAAAACTGCTTCCCTTACCAAGAACACTTTCTGCTTTTATGGTTCCGTGATGAGCATCGATCATGGTTTTAACATAGCTTAATCCCAATCCAAACCCTTTTACATTATGTACATTGCCGGTATGGGCCCTGTAAAATTTTTCAAAGATGCGGTGCAGGGTTTCTTTATTCATACCAATACCATTATCTTCTATTTTTATTTTAAGGTGGTTGCCGGCGTTCTTTGTGCTTAGTTTAATATGCAGGTTATCTTTTGAGTATTTTACTGCATTATCAAGCAGGTTATTGATTATATTGGTGAAGTGCACTTCATCCGCGAGGATCAGGTCATTTTCAGCCTCGAGGTCAACATCGATCTGGCCCCCTTTTTCTTCAACCTGCAGGTTGATATTGTTTAGTACATTAATAATGATATCGTGGGCCAATAACCTTTTCATGTTCAACTGAACTTCCTTCTTATCCAACAAAGCCGCCTGCAGTATGGTCTCTACCTGCTTATTCATTCTTTTATTTTCCTCTTTGATAATGCCGGTAAAGTAATCTGATTTTTCTTTATTGGCAGATACCTTTTCATTTTTTAAAGCATCAACGGCAAGGGATATGGTTGCCAATGGTGTTTTAAATTCATGCGTCATATTATTGATAAAATCAGATTTTATCTCGCTCAGTTTTTTCTGTTTTAACAATGTACGTACTGTTATAAAAAAAGCTGTTGTAATGATAATGGTAAAGAGTATAGCTCCAACTATAAACCATATCATTTCTCTCCAGATAAGGCCTTTTTGATGTGGTACAATTACAGAAAGCAGCTCTTCACTAACCAGGTTCTCCAGATTACTGCCACTTGCAGGTTCCAGTGGAAAAACGTGATTTAAATTATTTGTTGAGTCATTAAAGTATTTGGGGAAATTATCGCTGTACACCTGGTCACCATTAATTGTATTTACCATCACATTAAATTCAAATGGAAAATCCTTCAGGTTATATTTATCAAACCCCTTACGGATAATATCAGAAATTTCTTCCTTTGAAAAGCGTTTTATTACAGACGTCTGGAAATATTGCATCTGTAATTTATCACCTGGAAAAAGCAGGTCACTTTTCCTGGGTAGCGGCATTAAGGAATTACGTTCCTGGGTTAATATTAAAGCGGCATAACCAATCGCATGAACAATATTATCTTCAACCTGTTTATCTTTTATATCCTTAGCACTCTTTATCCACATGTATTGAAAAAAAATCAATCCCAATAAGGAGAAGAGAATAAGTATTGTTATGACCGGAAATATTTTCTTCATTGCTGTAAAGGTAATTCAGTATCTGCCTCTAATATAATTTAAAACTATTAAACTTTAAATTTAACTAAGGTTTAGATTTTTTAAATAAAACACAAGCGGTAATGGTTTTTCTGCAATTAAATATTACTTTAGAAATATGATTGAACCTGGCGCAGGCATATTATTGATCGCTGATCCATTTTTAAAAGACCCGAATTTTTTGCGGACCGTGGTACTTTTATGTGAACACGAAGAACAGGGCAGTTTTGGTTTTGTATTAAATAAACAGATAGAACAGACACTGGATGAACTGATAACGGATATGGAAGGCCATCGTTTACCGGTATATTATGGCGGGCCGGTACAAATGAATTCGATCCATTTTTTACACCAATACCCCGACCTGATTCCGGAATCGGTTAAAGTAAGCAAGGATATCTATTGGGGAGGTAATTTTGAAACTGTAACCGCATTGATAAAAAGCAGGAGTATTGATCTTAATAAAATTAAATTCTTTATTGGCTACAGCGGTTGGGGTTATGATCAGCTGACCGGGGAACTTAAAGAGAAAAGCTGGCTCACCGTTTCAGCAACCCGTAAATTGGTCTTTAACACCGGGGATGCTGAAATATGGAAAAACAGCCTGCAGGCACTTGGTGGTGAATATGAAATGATGATCAATTATCCTATAGACCCGCAGTTAAATTAACGATTTAAGCGTTTCAACAAAAACCTGGCTTAATTTTTCATCAGCTTCGCCAGCAACAGCAATGATCTCTGCGATATTAACAGGTTTCAAATTATCAGGATCACATTCATCTGTAATTACACTTACTGCAGCACAGGGCAGTCCTATATGATTGGCAACGATCACTTCCGGCACTGTACTCATCCCAACCATATCTGCGCCCATTGCTCGAAGGAGTTTATATTCTGCTCTTGTTTCCAGGTTGGGGCCTGCAACAGCAACATACACACCTTGCTTTATTGATACAGCCAGTTTTTGACCCGCTGCTAATATTTTTTTATTAAGCGAAGTGTTGTAAGGGCCAGACATGTCTACAAAACGATTTCCAAATGCTCCGTCATTCAAGCCACGCAAAGGGTTATCTGGTTGTTCATTGATATGATCTGTAATCAACACCAGGTCAGCTTTTTTATAATCCGGATTCATTCCTCCTGCAGCATTGCTTAAGAGTAAATACTTTACCCCAAGTTCCTTCATCACCCTAACCGGAAATGTAACCTGTTGCATACTGTATCCCTCATAGTAATGAAACCTTCCTTGCATAGCGATTAGGGGTATTTCATGTATGGTACCATAAATGAGGTTGCCTTTATGAAATTCAACTGTAGATTCAGGGAAGTATGGAATTTCACTATAAGGTATAGTTTTAAGTATATTTATCTGCCCGATTAATGCGCCCAAACCAGTGCCCAGCACAATTCCGGCAACTGGCTTTTCAAAGCCTTGTTGCTGCAGGAACAAAGCACATTCTTTTACCATATAAACGGATAGCTGCTTTATAAATCTTTTTTTAGTGAATGTACGTAAATTGAAGCTGTATAGATGATATTCCAAATATGAAAAAGTTATTACTTACACCCTTAGTATTTTTAGCTATTCTTGGTCATGCCCAAAATGGTTACGGGGCAGGTGATATTGTTAATGACCTTCCAATCAAGAAATTGCTGAACTCCACGGCTACATCCAGTTCATTAAACAACTTTAAATCTACCATTACCATCATCGATTTTTTTGGAACCTGGTGTGTTCCTTGTTTAAGAGCTTTACCGGAACTTGAAGCTTACAAAAAAAAGTTTTCAAAAGATATCAGTATTTTGCTGGTGTCGATAGAAGTAGAAAGCAAACTTGTAAAATTCATCAGTACTAAACAACCTTTTGCTTTTCCTATGCTTGTGGATGAAGACAAATCATTTACAGATGCATTTAAACCTCCATCCTACCCTTATACGGTAGTTCTAAATAAAGATTTAAAAGTTTTGACAATTATCAATGCATCCGACCTCTCTGAAAGTATAATAGAGAAATTTATTGAAGAAGGAAAAAAAAACATGGAATCAAAACCTACAATACCTGTCACTCCCATTATTAAGTCAGAGCCCAATAAAGCCGCCGAGGTAAACGTCGGCAGCAATAATACGCTTGTAAAGTTATCGCAGGATTTTATGTATGCTGCCAAAACCAATGAAGAAGTAGCCACTTATATAAGTCAATTGAAAGATCTTAGTTTTGAGAACCTCATCACAGGCTTGAAAAATGATGATGAAAAAAAAGTTTTTTGGATAAACCTGTACAATGCTTATACCAATGCTTCGCTTCATAAAGATCCGGAGCAATATAAAAACAGGAACGCTTTTTTTAAAAACAAGAACATCATTATTGCTGGTAAAGCTTTTAGTCTTGATAAAATTGAACACGGGGTATTGAGAAGAAGCAAAATAAAATGGAGTCTTGGATATTTCAATAAATTGTTCCCTACTAAAACAGAAAAACAATTACGGGTAAGTAAGTTAGATTATCGAATTCATTTTGCTTTAAACTGTGGTGCTAAAAGTTGTCCTCCTATTGCTTTTTACAATCCTGAACAACTAAACACACAGTTAGATATTGCAGCATTGGCATACCTTACAGGTGAAACACATTATAATGCCGAAACTAATGTGTTAGAACTTCCAGCAATTTTAAGCTGGTTTCGCAGGGATTTTGGTGGCAGGAAAAAAATAGTAACACTATTAAAAGCAAAGCAAATATTGCCGGCAATTGTTAACCCGGTTATCAGGTTTAAAAAATACGATTGGACTCTTTACTTGGATAATTATAAATAATACAAATTATGAGCAACCATTATTACAACGCAGCCGACCTGGCAAAATTTGGAAACATTGGAGAATACCAGAAAGAACTGGCAGATAAATTTTTTGACTGGTATGGAGCAGTTTTTGCTGATGCCGCATTAAGTGCCAAAGAAAAATCATTGATTGCATTAGCCGTTGCACATGCCGTACAATGCCCTTATTGCATTGATGCATACAGCAGCGATGCTTATGAAAAGGGTTATAGCGAATCACAGATGATGGAAGCCGTGCATATTGCTGCAGCTATTAAAGGCGGTGCAGCATTGGTACATGGTGTACAGATGATGAATAAGGTTAAAGAGATAGCGATGTAATACAGACCTGTCCAACTCCACTGTGGCGGAGAAACTAACAGGCAAGGAGAAAACGAAATTTAAAGTAGTTTAAAATTAATTAGAATTTTAGATTTTTATACCACCTATCTCTGTTATCAACTCAGTAAACTGAATGTAATTACCAGGGTAGTACAAAGCGCCTTTAGGGGTTAGGGCAATATGAAATCATTAAAAGCAGAACACAGCATACTTGCAGATGCACATGAGCAGATAGAAATACTTGAGCATGGGGCAAATCATGATGATGCCTTTAACCTGGTACCCTTTCAGCAAAAGCTGGAGAGTATTGGATTATACCCGCTAAAATCTACAGCTTTGGAAATATTCCAGATCAATGTAGGTAAAATGTGTAACCAGGTTTGCAAACATTGTCATGTAGATGCAGGTCCAGACCGCAAAGAAATAATGACCAGGGAAACGATGCAGCAATGTATTGATGTACTGAGAACAAATCCATCCTTTACTACCGTGGATCTTACCGGTGGTGCACCCGAAATGAATCCCGATTTCAGGTGGTTTGTAGAAGAAATAAAAAAAGCAAATCAGCAGATAAAAATAATTGTACGCTGCAACCTCACAATCATCAGGGCAAATAAAAAATACTATGATCTGCCGGAGTTTTACAAATTGCACAACATAGAAGTGGTATCATCGCTTCCTTTTTACTCAAAAGACAGAACCGACAAGCAAAGAGGCGATGGCGTTTTTGAAGACAGCATTAATGCCCTTCAAATGTTGAATGCACTTGGGTATGGTTTGGAGGGAAGCGATTTGATATTGAATCTTGTGTACAATCCAGCAGGTGCTTTTCTGCCGCCATCGCAAACTGCTTTGGAAAAAGAATTTAAAGATTCATTGAAAAAAGATTTTGGTATTTCATTTCATTCATTGTTTGCCATTACAAACCTGCCGGTAAGCCGCTTTTTAGATTACCTGCTGCAAAGCGGCAATTATGAAAAGTACATGGAGAAATTACTGGCCGCATTTAATCCTTCAGCAGCAGCTAATGTTATGTGCCGCAATACGCTGTCTATAGGATGGGATGGATACATATACGATTGTGATTTTAACCAGATGCTGGAACTTAAAGTGGATTGTAACAGTAAGCACATTTCCTCATTTAATAATGAAGAATTGATTTACCGTTCCATCGTGGTAAACCAGCATTGTTTTGGGTGTACAGCAGGTGCAGGCAGTAGTTGTGGCGGTGCAGTGGCGTAAATAATTATAACTAAAAATAAAAAATGGATACCCGTTATTTAGAAACTACCAGGAATGTTTATAAAGTAGCAGCAGAAACACCAGATGTAGGATTGTGTTGTACCACTACGCCTGTATGGCAATTACCTGGATTAGATATGCCGCTGATCATGCAGCAAATGAATTATGGCTGTGGCTCAACTGTTAATCCCAGGGACCTTGTCAACGACCCAAAAATCTTATACGTTGGTGTAGGAGGTGGAATGGAATTATTGCAGTTTGCATATTTCAGCCGCCAGCAAAATGCTGTTATCGGAGTAGATGTAGTGGATGAAATGCTGGAAGCCAGCAAAAAGAATTTTGATGAAGCCGAGAAATTAAACCCCTGGTTTAAAAAAGAATTTATTGACCTGAGAAAAGGGGACGCATTGAATCTACCGGTAGAAGATAACAGCATTGATGTGGCGGCTCAAAACTGCCTCTTCAATATTTTTAAGCATGAAGAATTAAAACAGGCGCTGCAGGAAATGTACCGCGTTTTAAAACCACGTGGCCGTTTAGTAATGAGCGACCCTATCTGTGAAATGCTTATACCAGAAGCATTACGTGAGGATGAAAGATTGCGGGCATTGTGTTTAAGTGGTTCTCTTCCATTAAAAAAATACATTAAAATGATTACGGATATTGGTTTTGGTACGATAGAAATAAGAGCCAAAAGGCCATACCGGATTTTGGATCCGAAAAATTATGCTACAGACAAATTAATTTACATTGAAAGTGTTGAAGTTTGCGCCATTAAAGACCCCATGCCTGAGGACGGGCCCTGTGTGTTCACTGGTAAAACCGCTATCTATTTTGGCAGCGATGATTTTTTTGATGACAACAAAGGACATGTGCTGATGCCCAACCAGCCATTGGCTGTTTGCGATAAAACCGGTGGCGCCCTGGCAGCATTGAACAGGGATGACATTTTTATATCAGAATCTACCTGGTTCTATGATGGAGGAGGTTGTTGCTGATGAAAAGCGCATTGATCATATTTGTTCGTAACCCCGAGTTGGGAAAAGTAAAAACACGCCTGGCTGCTACTGCCGGAGATGAACAGGCTCTTGATATTTATTGTGGTTTGCTTAACCATACCATGCTACTGGCAACTGAAATTGCAGCAGATAAATTTGTTTATTATTACCAGCAGATAAAAGCTGATGACATCTGGAATGAAGATAGATTTTATAAAAAAATACAAACCGGCGAAAATTTGGGAGATAAAATGAAAGCCGCCTTTAATGAAATATTTAAACTTGGTTACAAAAGAGTTATTATTATTGGCAGCGATTGCCTACAGTTAAACAGTACTATAATAAATGCTGGTTTTGCTTTGTTAGATGAACATGATACTGTTATTGGGCCGGCAACCGATGGTGGTTATTATCTTTTAGGAATGAAGAAAAGTCATGGCTTTTTATTTGATAACAAAGCGTGGAGTACAGAAAGTGTATATGATGAAAGTATAAAAGATATGCAACAGCATCATTTAAGTACTGGCCTTTTACCTGTTTTAACCGATGTAGATACTGAAGCTGACTGGATTGAAAGTAAAAAACTTTTATGATATTTTGCAAGATAAATCTGACTGAGTATTTAACTGATATACCTGAAAAGAAAGTTCAAACTATTGTTCTTTTCAGCATTTTTGTTTTGCAATATTTGCTGGAGCATGTTTTTCCACAGGCAAAAAAAAATAACAACTTAAAAAATGAGGGTTTCAATTTATTAATAGCATTACTTAATGCTGTCATACTTATTATTCCATCTATCTGGATGGTACAATGGCTAAGCGTCATTGATAAAAATAACCTGGGCCTTTTGCAGCAGCTTAACATACCATTTTGGGCACATTTTTTTATAACCATCGTTGTAATTGACCTGGCCATGTACTGGTGGCACCGGTTTAATCACACACAAGATTTTTTGTGGCGCTTCCACAGTTTTCACCATCGTGATGCAATGATGAACACTACAACAGCATTGCGTTTTCATGCAATAGAATTATTGTTTTCAGTGATTTATAAAAGTGTCGTGTTGCTACTGATGGGGTTTTCTTTTTTACCAGTACTTATTTATGAGGCTGTTTTCTTTTTGGCTATTGTTATACATCATTCCAATATCAGCATTACCGAGCAGGCAGATATGTTGTACAGGAAACTTTTTTCTTCACCGCTGATGCACCGCATCCATCATTCCAACAAGCAAAAAGAAACGGATAGTAACTATGGTTCTGTGTTCAGCTTTTGGGACAGGATTTTTAAAACCTACATAAAAAAGGCCGAAGCCCCGGTTATTTTTGGGATTGATGAAAAACAGGAGTAGTTTTCTGGCATTCTGAAAATTCCGTTTGTGGGCGGTAGGACACCGCCCACGGGGAGCAAAGATGCTTCAATGATGAACCTACATGTGCATCAATTACCTGTACTAAATGACATTGATACAGAAGAAGACCTTCGCAATTCCCCGATTGCGTTTTTATTTGATTTATAATTATCTTCCCGTTTTAAACTAAAATTATTTTGCTGTATTCATTTGTAAAAATTATTGCCAGGCTTGCCTTACCCATTTATTGCAGAGACATAGCAATTTACAGGAAAGAAATTCTAAAGCTTAAGGGCCCCCTTTTACTGGCGGCAAATCATCCCAATTCATTTTTAGATGCAATAATACTTTGTACATTATTTGATAGCACTGTGTATTCACTTGCCAGGGGTGATGCTTTTAAAAATAAAACAACGGCCCGGATATTATCCCTTTTCAAAATGTTCCCTGTATACAGGGTTAGCGAAGGTGTTGAAAATATGGAAGAGAATTACAAAACATTTGACCTGTGCAAAAATGTATTTAGGCAAAATGGCATCGTTTTAATTTTTAGTGAAGGAAGATGCGTTAATGAATGGCATTTACGCCCAATAAAGAAAGGTACGGCCCGACTGGCTATTAGCAGCTGGGAAGATGGGATTGAATTAAAGGTTTTGCCACTTGCCATGAATTACAACTCATTTAAAAAATTTGGTAAAAATATAAAGCTGTTCTTTGGAGACATGATCCTGAAAGAAGACATACCTTATAAAGACAGTCATGGTAATGCTATCAGGCAGTTCAATGAAATTTTACAAGCCCGGCTAAGAAAGGATGTCTTTGAGATCGACCCAAATAATAAAGCGGCTTTACATGAAGCTTTCCATATAGATCAATCCCTGCTTAAAAAAATATTACTTTTCATACCTGCTATTATCGGCTCCATGGTACATGCACCCTTATATTTTTTAACAAAATGGCTGGGTAATACACTGGTTAAAGAAGATGGGCATGACGATTCTAAGATGGTTGGGTTGTTATTTATACTTTATCCTTTTTTTCTTATTACCCTTATTATAGCCTGCTTTTACTTTACTGGAAGTTGGGCTTCATTTTTAATGATATTGATTTTGCCTTTTACAGCATGGAGCTATGTTCAGTTAAAAAAACAACTGGATTAATATCATTTATTCAGCATCAATTTATATTGCTCAATTATTTCTTGCTGGGAAGCCCCTTTTTTAAATAGCTGAACCGCCTTTCGGTTTGCCAGTTGCACCTGCAGCCAGCTTCTTCCCTCATATTTCCGGGCGCTTATCAATGCAGCATCAGCAAATATTTTATACCGAGAATTCTTCATCAGGCGTTCGCAAAATTCATACTCTTCCATGATCAGCAACTGATTTTTAAAACCACCTGACCGCTCGAAAAGCTTCCGGGTAACAAACAATGTCTGGTCTCCTCCATAACAGATGAACCAATTGAACCGGGTGAACCATGCATTGATCTTCAGCATGAATTTTGAAGAATCGAATCTCGTTCTGTAACGGCCAAAATCAAATCCAATCTTAACGGCTTCAATGATGTCAGTTGCAAAACTTACAGGAGGAAAACAATCCGCATGAACAAAATAAACAATTTCAGCAGCTGAGATCTGCACGCCATAATTCATTTGTGCTGCTCTTCCTTTTTGAGTAGAAACCACTGCTTTGGCGCCTGCTTCTTCAGCCAGCATTAAAGTTTGATCAGTACTGCCGCCATCGCTGATGATTATTTCATGTACTATACCCCCAGCATGTTTGAATAAATAGGCAACCAACTGGCTGATGGACCCAGCCTCATTATATGTAGGTATGATAATGGAGATCCTGTATTGCATGCTGACAAATGTATGTAATAAAAAACCCACACTAATCGTATGGGTTCTTATTATAGGCAGTTAATAGTTTAAACTTCTACAGCACCTTCAACCAAAACTGTGGTCTTATTATTCAAGACTTCTACAAAACCACTTTTTATTGTATAAGAAGTAGTTTGTGTTTTATCCTTTAATATCTTCAGGTTACCATCTTTTAATGCACTTACCATAGGAGCATGCCTGTCCAATACTTCAAACAGTCCTGCAATGCCAGGCAATTGTACCCCATACACATCGCCGCTGAAAATCTTTTGTTCGGGTGTTAAAATTTCTAGTGTCATAAAGCCCCTCCATCTCCCCGAAGGGGAGAGTTTAACTCAAACCAGTTTTTTGGGAACTGCATGAGTATTTTAATTGTTATAAAATAAATTCAGAACTGTTATTTGAAAAGCTCAATAAAGTTATTCAGTACAAGAGTGCTCCGATAGCTATCGGAGCCAATGAAGTTGAAAAAAGATAAAATGCCTGGTATATAAAAAACATAACGCATCATCTTCGCTTCAATCTTCTCCACTTCCCTTCCCCCTTCGGGGAAGGATAGGATGGGGCCGAGCCTTTAGGCTTTCGCCGCTTCCATCAACTTCTTACCTTTTTCAATGGCATCTTCCAAAGTACCTACCAGGTTGAATGCTGCTTCGGGATACTCATCCACTTCTCCGTCCATAATGGAATTGAAACCACGGATCGTATCTTCGATAGGCACCAACACACCTTTTAAACCAGTAAACTGCTCGGCCACAAAGAAAGGCTGACTTAAGAAACGTTGTACTTTACGTGCACGTGATACAACCAGTTTATCTTCATCACTCAATTCATCCAGGCCAAGTATGGCGATGATATCCTGTAATTCTTTATAGCGTTGTAAAATTAATTTTACACGGTTAGCTGTATTATAATGTTCGTCACCAACGATCAATGGAGTTAAGATACGTGAAGTACTATCCAATGGATCAACTGCAGGATAGATACCGAGATCGGCGATCTTACGACTCAATACTGTAGTAGCATCAAGGTGAGCAAATGTTGTTGCCGGGGCCGGATCGGTCAAATCATCCGCAGGTACATATACCGCCTGTACAGAAGTGATCGAACCATTTTTTGTAGAAGTGATCCTTTCCTGCATCAATCCCATCTCTGTTGCCAGTGTTGGCTGGTAACCCACCGCAGATGGCATACGGCCTAATAAAGCCGATACCTCAGATCCCGCCTGTGTAAAACGGAAGATATTATCTACGAAAAATAAAATGTCTTTTCCCTGTCCGGTACCATCGCCATCGCGGAAATACTCGGCAATGGTCAAACCGCTCAAAGCCACACGAGCCCTTGCTCCCGGTGGTTCGTTCATCTGTCCGAATACGAATGTCGCTTTTGATTCTTTCAGGTCTTCCATATTCACTGAACTCAGATCCCATCCACCTTCTTCCATGCTATGTTTAAACTTTTCGCCATAGTTCATAATACCTGCTTCGATCATCTCTCTCATCAGGTCATTTCCTTCACGTGTTCTTTCACCCACACCAGCAAATACCGATACACCACTATATGCTTTCGCAATATTGTTGATCAATTCCTGGATCAATACTGTTTTACCCACACCTGCTCCACCAAACAAACCGATCTTACCACCTTTTGCATAAGGCTCGATCAGGTCAATTACTTTAATACCAGTATACAAAATTTCATTAGCTGTACTCAGGTTTTCAAATAATGGCGGCTTGGCGTGAATGGGGCGGCCACCTTCTTTGCTAACCTGTGGTAAACCATCAATCGCATCTCCGGTAACATTAAATAAACGGCCTTTAATTGCATCACCAACTGGCATTGCAATAGGTTTGCCGGTATCAGTTACAACGGTACCACGTACCAAACCTTCTGTTCCGTCCATCGCAATGGTACGAACACTGTCTTCACCAAGGTGCTGTTGTACTTCTAATACTAAAGTATCGCCGTTCTCACGTTTCAACTCCAATGCATTTAATATTTCGGGAAGTTTACTGTCGCTGTCAAACTGAACGTCAACCACAGCGCCGATGATTGATTTTATTTTACCTGTATTAGCCATATAAAATGAGGTTTAATTTTCGAGCCGCAAAGGTAAGACTTGAAGGTTGGAATTAAAAATTAGACAGCAAGTTTTTTATGCTCATGTTATAATTAACCTCAAACTACTGCTGGATAGGGCTTTTGGCTGTTAACCAAGGGCTTAATTACCTAAAATTGTCAATATAATTATGGGTTATCAGCTTTTTTACCTCAACTGTACATTTGTTCCGGCTTTTCGCTACAATCTTTGCTCCTGCGTCGCAAAGGATTTCCGCTATAATCCGGCAGCCTGTGGGCGGAAGTACTGCTATTGAACGGATAAATCGCCCGTTATCAGTAATGTCTGAGCTTTATGTCAAACCATTGACCACCCGAATGTATAATATCAGAAACAAGAAGGCAATAATAATCAGCATGTTGGATCTCTAAAGTCCATTTTCCTTGTGAAAGGTTTCTAAAAATTTCTGATCCCCCATTTGCATCAGTTGTGTCTGAATATTTCTCTTGTGTGTTAAAGATTGATACGATAGCATTGCCTATTGGCTTATTGGAATTTAAATCGGCAACATTTGCATGTAACAAAATTGCTGTCGTATCAAATACTACTGTTCTCAGAAGTTTTATCATTGCTGTATCGTAATCCAATTTATCGGGATGATAGTGGATATTATAACAATACTGATGTTTTAGATTCACTGAAGTGAAGCAAGCCGTAAATAAAAATAATGTTGATATAAAAATTACTAATGTCCGCACTTTAAATAATTGATATTAAGTAATCAACTTATAAATCAATGCCGCCAAAACCCCACCCAACACCGGCCCCGCAACCGGTATCCAGCTATAACCCCAGCCGCTGCTTCCCTTATCTTTTATAGGCAGGATAAAATGCATGATCCTTGGGCCAAGGTCCCGGGCCGGGTTGATGGCGTAACCCGTTGGGCCACCAAGACCTAAGCCGATACCCAATACCAATAAAGCAACGGGTAAAGCATCTAAAGAACGCAGCCCGGCATCTGCACCTGTTATAAATAATACACCAAATACCAGGGCGAATGTGCCAATAATTTCTGTTGCTAAATTGAAAGGAATATTTGGTATTGCCGGGCTGTTACAAAATACCGCCAGCTTGGCGTCAGCATCTGTGGTTTCATCAAAATGTTTTTTATAAGCGATCCACATCAATAAAGCGCCAATCATGGCACCGGCAAATTGCCCCGCAATATATACCGGTACAAGTGCCCAATCAAATTTTCCGGCAGTGGCCAGTGCTATTGAAACCGCAGGATTTAAATGTGCGCCACTGTGTGCTGCAGAAACATAAACACCTACAAAAACAGCCATGGCCCAACCCAAAGTGATCACGATCCAGCCTCCATTATTTCCTTTGGTTTTATTTAGAACCACGTTGGCAACAACACCATCGCCTAATAAAATTAAGAAAGCTGTGCCGATCAATTCGAAAAGAAAATTATTCATAAGCAGTATTTGATTGTGAACCTCACCCCAACCCCTCTCCTTGAGGAGAGGGGCTTAGACCCCAATAATACAAAGATTCTTAAATATCCCAGTTCTTTAAACCGATTTATTCATCATCGGCCCACGCTATCGCCGACTTTACCGCACGCTGCCAGCCTTTTTTTAATGTAGCCTGTTCTTCATCAGGCATTGAAGAATCAAAGCTTACATCTACCTGCCACTGTTCCTGTATCTCATCAATACTTTTCCAGTAACCAACTGCAAGTCCTGCAAGATAAGCTGCGCCGAGGGCTGTGGTTTCTGTTATTACAGGGCGAATGACCTTTGTATTTAAAATATCAGCCTGGAACTGCATCAGTAAATTATTGGCCGTTGCACCGCCATCAACCCTTAGCTCTTTTATTGAGATGCCGGAGTCGGCTTCCATCGCTTTTAATACGTCCATTGTTTGATAAGCAATACTTTCCAATGAAGCACGGGCAATATGTGCAGCAGTTGTTCCTCTTGTAATACCTGTCATGGTTCCTTTTGCATACTGGTTCCAGTGCGGTGCGCCAAGTCCTGCAAATGCAGGCACAACATACACTCCCTCTGCTGAATTTACCGAAGCCGCAAGTGCTTCAATTTCTTTTGAATTTTTGATAATGCCCAACCCATCCCTTAACCATTGCACCACGGCACCGGCAATAAAAACACTCCCTTCCAAAGCATAATTTGTAATTCCGTTTACTTTCCATGCAACTGTGGTTAATAAATTATTGCTTGATATAACCGGCTGCTCACCGGTATTCATCAACATAAAACAACCGGTGCCATATGTATTTTTTACCATGCCGGGCTGTGTACACATTTGTCCGAATAATGCCGCCTGCTGATCGCCTGCAATACCGGCAATAGGTATATTATGTGATGTTAAGATATTTTGGGTAGTACCATACACTTCGCTGCTGCTGCGTATTTGGGGTAGCATGTTACCGGGAATGTCAAATATTTTCTCCAGCTCACCATCCCATTGCAGGGTATGAATATTGCACAACATGGTACGTGATGCATTGGATACATCCGTTACATGAATTTGCCCCTTGGTTAAATTCCAAACCAGCCAGGTATCGATGGTTCCAAAACACAATTCGCCTTTTGTTGCTTTTTCTCTTGCTCCTTTTACATTGTCTAATATCCATTTTACCTTACTCGCCGAAAAATAGGCATCAACAATTAACCCCGTTTTCTCCTGTATCATTTTATCCAGTCTTTTTGCACGCAACTCATCACAAAAAGAGGCCGTTCTTCTGTCCTGCCAAACAATGGCATTATAAATGGGTTTACCTGTTGCCCTTTCCCAAACTACGGTTGTCTCCCGTTGATTGGTGATGCCGATCGCTGCAATATTTTCGGGAGATAACCCGGCTTTTGTAATGGCTTCAGCTGCTACACCCAATTGGGTACTCCATATCTCATTGGCATCATGCTCTACCCAACCCGGCTGCGGAAAGAACTGGGTAAATTCTTTTTGAGCAGTACATACGATACTTCCCTTCTCATCAAAAATAATTGCACGGGAACTGGTGGTGCCCTGGTCGAGCGCCAAAATATATTGAGCCATGATTGAGATTTAGTTTTTGAAGTTAACTGAAATAAAAGAAATTGGGGTTTGAGATTTGCGAAATAATTATTTGCGGGTAAGACGATTAGGCGGCGTTCAACTTCGTTGAACGTCTTTCCGGCTTCGCGGCCATTTTATATTTTTTTAGATAACGGTTAAATAAAAAAAGCCGCAGGAATAAACCTGCAGCTCGTGGTACTACTTAGAATACAAGTAAGCAATATATTCAAACAGAACTATCCCCTTCCCTTTTTTCGTACGGTAGTTTTTACCCTTGTATTTCCTCTTGGCCCGGTTACCCTGGTACGGGTAACTTTATAATGATTGCGTGCAACTGTTGTTCTTGTTCTTACTGTAACAGAAGCAACGCGGTGTGGTGTGTACATGCGGTGTGCCGCTACAACCCTGTGTGTGCGTACGATAGCACAATGACGGTGGTAATGTAAACGCCTGGGGTTAAATACATGCCAGGCTAATGGACGCCATGGCTTCCACCAACCGGGATAATGACGCCATCTCCATGGTGAAGCCCAGGGAACATACGCCGGACGGTAAACAAAACGTACCGATGGCCAGTAAAAAACATTTACAACAATGCGACTGCTTTCAAAATAATTTGCGCCGGGACCATTACCAGTGCCGCTATTATCATCTGCTTCATCGCCTTCATCAGATGCTTCTACGATCATTTGATCGCCATAAATTTCTTCATCACCAATGATCTGGAGCATGGCTGTTGTATCACCAGTTTTTTCCAGTTCTATAACAGCTATATCCTGGTTCTCAGTTTCAGAAACTGCAACCTGTAAAACAAAAGCATGAACATTGTTTCCGGCCCTGTCGATAACTTTAATATAGTCAACATCTCCATCGCCATTCAGGTCAAGGTTATTTACATTCTTATCTGACGAATTGATCAGCTTTTCAAATTCTTCAATGGAAGAAGCCTGTTTAAAAATTTCCAATGCACCCTGCAGGCTGAAATTATCTCCGGGCATTCCCGTAGAATCCTGTTGTGCCTGGGCATAAATAGATGTAGCTGCAAGACATACAAAGATGAGAAGCAGCTTTTTCATTTTTTTCATAATGTTAATTTTTGTCAGGGTATGACTTTGTGAATGCAGCAAGGTTTATTTCAATAAATTTTATTTTGTTTTAAAAGAATGTATATATTTGCAACATTGTAGCAAAAATTGAAGTTTGTTTAGAAACCTGGTCATAAAAAGAATTGTAGCCTCAGCCATGCTGATCGTGTTTGCAATCAGCATAACACCTACCATTGTTTTTCACAACTGGCTGGCCGGTCATACCGATATACTAAAAAAATGTACCCATCCAAAAGACGGGCAGGTTGGCAAACAAACATTTAATTGTCATTGCGATAACATTGTTGCTGAATCTCCTTTTACAGAAGCTGTTACAGCAATAGTTACTCCGGCTGAACAGGTCTTTTCATTAGTTAAGTTTGATGAACAGCAATCACTAACCAGTTCACCCACGATCTTCCATGCACTCCGTGGGCCGCCTGCAGTTTAATATTTTTTCTTGCCCGGAATCAATTTTCGTTTTATACCATGAAAATTTTTTCTCCGCGGACATTTGAACATCTATTAAACCAAGCCTAATGCACATTATAAAAAATAGTTTTTTTTCGTTATTGATCATATTGTTCAACAGCACAAATACAAGTGCCAATGACAGTTTAAAAATAAGCAATACCATTTACGGGAGTTTCTCCGGAACAATAACCGACGCTAAAACAGGTGCAGCCATTGAAGGGGTAACCATTTACATTGCTGATATCAAGTCAGGTACCGCTACGGATATGGCCGGCCATTTCATCATCAACAATATTCCGGAAGGTGTTCACCTGGTAGAGGTCTCCCATATCGGTTACGGCAGTGTTGCAGAGAACGTAGACATTAAAAACAATATCACCAAGAATTATGCACTCACCGAATCTATCATAGAAAACAATGCCGTTGTTGTTACGGGTGTAACCGGTGCCACGCAATTAAAAAAGGTTCCGTTTGCTGTAAGTGTTATGCGTAAAGAAGATTTTTTTAGAAATACTTCTTCAAATATCATTGAATCGCTTACTAAAATAAGCGGCGTATCTACATTGGCAACCGGTCCGGCAATTTCAAAGCCTGTTATAAGAGGCTTGAGTTATAACCGTGTGTTAACCATCAATGACGGTGTGAGGCAGGAAGGGCAGCAATGGGGTGATGAACATGGTATTGAAGTGGACGAAGCCAGTGTAAATAAAATTGAATTACTTAAAGGCCCTGCTTCCATCATTTATGGCAGCGATGCCATGGCCGGCGTTGTAAATATCATTACCAATGTGCCGGTGCCGGTGAATACGATCAAGGCAAATCTTTCCAGTAATTATCAAACAAATAATAACCTCAGTACCCTTAACCTGAATATTGGCGGAAATAAAAATGGGGTTAACTGGAATATCTATACATCCAACAAAGCAGCGGGTGATTATAAAAATAAATACGACGGCAGGGTTTTTAATTCGAAGTTCACAGAGAATAATATTGGTGGCTATGCAGGTTTTAATGGTAAATGGGGATTCAGCCATTTACTGGTCAGCAACTTTAATTTAAAAGCCGGTTTGATAGAAGGTGAAAGAGACAATGCCGGGTATTTTATAAAACAACTTGCCGGCGGACTTACTGAAAGAGCCGGGACTGAAGATTTCAAAGCCAGCACACCGCTTATTCCATACCAGCACATCAGGCATTTTAAAATTGCCACAGACAATAATATCAAGCTGGGCAAAAATCAACTCAGTTTTAATATTGGCTTCCAGCAAAACCAACGGGAAGAGTTTGGTAACCCGGATAACAAGGAAGAACGTTCATTATTTTTTGACCTGAGAACCATCACCTATACCGCACAATACCGGCTGGGTGAAATGAAAGGCTGGAAAACTTCTTTTGGTATTAATGGGATGCAGCAAAAAAACAAGAATAAAGGAGTTGAACAACTTGTACCAGATTACGGGCTCTTCGATTTTGGTGTGTATGCCTTCACCCAAAAAACAATCAATAAAATTTCGTTCAGCGGGGGCCTTAGGTTCGATAACAGGAATGTGGATGCTGCCAATTTGCTGGAGGGCAGTACCATAAAAGCTGATGGTTTTAAAAAATCTTTTTCAAATTTTTCCGGCAGTATAGGACTGGCAGCCCAGGTAACAAACAGCATCAATTTAAAATTCAATATTGCCCGTGGCTTCCGGGCCCCAAGTATTCCTGAACTGGCGAGTAACGGCGCCCATGAAGGAACCACACGCTATGAATATGGCAACAACAATTTAAAAAGCGAAACCAGTTTACAGCTCGATGCTGGAATAGATTACAGTGCAGAACATATCTCTGTTGGCCTCTCGGCCTTTTACAACAGCTTTGATAATTTTATTTTTTACAGGAAACTGGAAGCTGCCGGCGGCGGCGACAGTTTAGTGAATGTTAATGGTGATCTTTTAACTGCTTTCAAATTTGATCAACAGAAGGCTGTGTTAACAGGCCTGGAAGCTACAGTTGATATTCATCCGCATCCTTTGGACTGGCTGCACATTTTAAATACTTTCTCCCTGGTAAGCGGACAGTTAAGAAGACCGGTTGAAGGAAATAAATTCCTTCCCTTTATCCCCGCTTCAAAATTAGTAACTGAGTTCAAAGGCAGCTTTAATAAACTGGCGAATAATGTTCACAATTTTTATGTGAAGTTTGAAGTAGATAATACGTTCAGCAAGCGAAATGTATTCACCACTTATAATACCGAGACCAGGAGCCCTGGTTACACTTTATTAAATGCGGGCATTGGCGCCGATATTGTAAATAAGAAGAACCAAACTTTATTCAGTCTTGGCTTTAGTGCAATGAATATGGGAGATGTAGCTTATCAAAATCATTTAAGCCGCTTAAAATATGCTGCAGAAAATTTAGCCACCGGCAGGATGGGTGTTTTTAATATGGGAAGGAATTTTAGCATCAAGTTGAATGTACCATTCAACCTGAGCTTAGCGAAATAAGTCATGCGATTTTAGTTAGCTCCATATATTGCACAAATCTGTTCAGGAGGCGCTTTTTGCATAGTGCACTGAGAAAAAGTAAGCCCGCCGACGTGGCCACCATGCAGAGAACTATTAGCAGGCAAGCACCTGGAAAGTTTTGCTTATCCGGGATCTCTTTAAATAGTATGACCATAAAAAATATTGGTAAAAGCAAAAAAAGTATTGGAATTATAAAATGGGGAGTAACAAGAAGATTTACGGTTGTAGTGTTCAAATTATTTTTGAAGTAGTATCCCTTTAACGTTGTACTTGTATCAAAAGGGTGGCTTTTAAATGTTTCTAATATATATCTATTAATAACTGTAAATTCATTGCCGGGTGTTAGTTTAACAGATAAGTTAGGATATTCACTAAAGCCATCGGGTTTTGCAGTGAGATTTTCCAGCTTGTTACTGAAATCTGTGAATGAGCCTGCATAAGTGTATTCAAAAAATTCTGAAGCTAATTGCCTGGGGAATTTGATCATAATTTGAATATACAATAATTACACCGCCCCGGAACGCTTTCTCCTCCACCATAACAAAAATCCGGTAATGCTCAACAAAGCACCACTCAATCCAAAAATAAAATAAATAATTTTTATTCCCATTCCGCCAAACTTACCCATGTGCAGTTGAGAGTTAATGATATCGTACCTGTCATCTGCACTGATCTCATGTACAAATCTTGTTTTAGCGATGCCACCGCTGCTGTCTAAAAAGATCGCATCGGCAAATTTTTTGGAATGAATATATGGATTGGAAGAACGGCTGCCATACACGGCTGTTTTACCGGCATTGCTTTGGGCAAAATAAATAACATGAGCAGTAAAATCCGGGTATTTTTTTTGTATGCCCATATAAGCCGTGTCAAAATTAAAAGGCAGTGCCGGGGAAGTTTTTAGAACCGGCGTATAATTATCTGCGGTATAGAATTCTTTTTTGAAAACATAGCGCTGCATCCAGAACCCGGTAACAGCGATCATCAAGTTAAATAACAAAGCATACACCCCGATCAGCTGGTGCAGGTTGTTTCTTTTATACACTGTTTTACTGAATAATAGAACAGCCACAATATTTTTCCTGAACAGGATCAATCCTGTGATGATACTCAATAAAAATACCAATGCAAAAAAACCAAGCAGCCACTCCCCTGTTTTTCCCAAATGAAAAGAGTTATGGAATTTTGATAGCCAGCTCATAAAATTATGTTTCATGTCATCGCTGCCTCCCCTTGTTCCAATAATTTCTGCTGTTTCCCTGTTCAAAAAAATTTGCTGCGCTTTGGTTCCTTGTTTGTAACTGGAATCGTAAATGAAAAAAGAATAAGACCTGAACCAACTTTCAGGCAATTCGCAATTACTTATTTGAGCATTAGGATATGCCTTTTGTATGCTTTCATAACATGTATTTAAGGACACGATCTGATACGATTGGGGTGTAAAATCCGGCTCTTGTAATAGATCGGTTTCATCATGAAAAATCAGCGCAGCGCCTGACAACGACATCAGTAAAATAAAAAGACCCGATAGCAGGCCGGCAAAAGAGTGGATATGAAAGATGAGTTTCTTCTTCATTAGCTTTAGTGTGCTGCAATATTAACTCAATTTCACCTGTCATTTCGATCCCGATAGTTATCGGGAGAGAAATCTATCTTGTTTAAGTAAAAACAGATTTCTCTCTTCGTTCGAAATGACAAAAAAAATTCAAAAAAACAATCTTACTTTGTATCATGATCGACATCAACATCAACACCCCTGCCTTACTTTTTCCGGCGATTACTTTATTGATGCTGGCTTATACCAACCGTTTTTTATCGCTGGCAACCCTGGTTCGTAAGCTACATGAAGAATATATACGTGGCGAAAAAGAAAAAAATATTCTCAGCCAGATAAAAAATATCCGCTCCCGTATAAATCTTATCCGTTACATGCAGGGTTTGGGTGTAGTAAGTTTTTTATGTTGTGTATTGTGTATGTATGCTATTTACAGGGGCTGGGTCATCATTGCAAACGGAATATTTGCAGCCAGTCTTGTTTTCTTACTGTTATCTATTATTTTATCTCTGCTGGAGATCAATAAAAGCACCAAAGCCATTGAGCTGGTGCTGAGCGATATTGAGGAACTGAATAAAGAGAATATTTTTACAGATATCTTTAAAAAAAGTGACGATTAAAAACTTAGCCCGGATCAATTACTTGTCGAACTCAACCGGTTTCGTTTCTTCATAGTGCTCATCGTACTTAACAAAAAAGCGCATGTACAATACGCGGCTTAAACGCATGAGCCAGGGTTGTGTGACCACAAGAACGAGTGTATTGAAACCCAGCCACCAGAAGATCCGGTTATCATCAGTAGAGATCCCGATCAATACCAGCCAGGCTACAAAGGTTGCACCTGACACTGCAACTGCCAATGCATAACTCACATAACCTGTTCCAAACCAAAAACCGTCTTCCAAGTCATATTTTTGACCACAAACCGGGCAGTTATCCGGCATATTAAATATATGAGAGAGCTTCAGGCTTTTATAAGGATTTGCATCTTTGAACATAGGCCCACGCCTGCACCTGGGGCATTTCATGGTTAATACGCTCCAATAAAAATTGGGTTTGGGTATTTTGTTACTCATGCGTGCAAAGGTACAAAAGCAGGAATTGGTAGAGCATGACAAGGATCATATCCGGTCATTTACGATCAGTTTAACACAGGGGTTGCAGCTACTTGCCTTTTTCTTTCACCGATCTGCTGGCGCCACATGGCAAAGTATAAGCCTTTTTCTTCCAGTAAATTTTCGTGTGAACCGGTTTCCACTACATCCCCTTTTTCCAATACATAAATTCTATCGGCGTGCATGATGGTACTAAGCCGGTGTGCAATTAAAATAGTGATCTGGCCTTTTTGTGATGACAGGTCCCGTATGGTATTGGTGATCTCTTCTTCGGTCAGCGAATCCAATGCCGAAGTAGCTTCATCAAAGATCAATAAATGTGGTTTACGCAATAAAGCCCGTGCAATAGAGATGCGTTGTTTTTCGCCGCCGGATAATTTTAATCCGCCTTCACCGATCATGGTATCCAAGCCTTTTTCTGCCCTGGCCAATAAGCCGGTACAACTGGCTTTTACCAGCGCATCATTCAGTTCGGTTTCTGTTGCCGCCGGATTAACAAACATCAGGTTCTCTCTTATAGTTCCGCTGAACAAATTGGTATCCTGTGTTACAAAACCTATTTGTTTACGCAGGTCATCAAATCGTATCTCGGTCTCATCTAAATTGTTGTAGAAAATTTTGCCTTCCAGCGGACGATACAAACCAACCAGCAATTTCATCAGGGTAGATTTACCTGAACCCGATGGACCAACAAAGGCAATGGTCTCGCCGATCTTTACATCAAAGCTTATATTATTGATGGCTTTATGGCTTGCGGTCTGGTGTTTAAAGGAAACAGCTTTAAAGGACAGCGTTTCTATATTGTTCAATGGCTTTGGACTGGCGGGTTCCAGCTCTGGTTTCTTCTCCATCAGGTTATGAAAATTATTCAGCGATGCTTCTGCTTCACGATACGAAAGCAGGATGTTGCCGATCTCCTGCAGCGGTCCAAACACAAAGAATGAAAAGATCTGCATGGTTACCAGCTGCCCTGCATTCATATCTCCTCTAAAAATAAGCCACATTAAAATAAATAAGATCACCTGGCGCAAGGTATTAACCATGGTGCCTTGTATAAAGCTAATACTCCTGATACGCTTTACTTTTTTCAATTCAAGTCCGAGTATCTTGTACGTGTTCTTGTTCAGCCTGCCTACTTCCTGCTCGGTAAGGCCAAGACTTTTTACCAGTTCAATATTGCGTAGCGATTCAGTAGTTGAGCCGGCCAGTGCGGTTGTTTCTCCAACAATATTTTTTTGAATGATCTTTATTTTCTTACTCAGGAAATTGGTGATCACGGTAAGCACAAATATGCCAACTACATAAGCCACGGGAATTCTCCAGTTGATATAGATAGCGGCATACACAAAAACAAATACTACTCCTATAATCACCCCAAATAAAATATTGATGAAATTGGTCATGAACCGCTCTACATCCGAACGCACTTTGGTTAAGATAGAAAGTGTTTCGCCACTGCGCTGGTCTTCAAATTCCTGGTAAGGAAGTTTCATGGCGTGCTGCAGACCATCTGTAAACACCTTTGCGCCAAATTTTTGAATGATCACATTCAAAAAATAATCCTGGAAAGCCTTTGCTATACGGCTGATCATGGCAACAGAAATGGAACAGATCAGTATGAACCAGAGACCCGGTTTTTGCCATGAAAAAGAATAAAAGAACCTGTCCCAATCAAAATTTTTGGAAGGTGGTTTTGTAATGCCCTGGTGGTCATTGGCCAGATTGATCAGTTTTCCCAACAGGATCGGGTCAACCAGGGAAAACCCAATATTGATGGCAGCTAAAGTTAAAGTGAGTACCACCAGCCATTTATAGGGCTTCAGGTAGCGTAATAATATTTTCATTCAGTTAGGTTATGTCTATAAATGCATTGAAAGTTTTCAATGCATCAAATATCGTACAAGTTCGTAAAAAATGACAAGATTACATGAAGAGTAGGTACTGGCAGGTTTATTTTGCATTATATTTATCCCTTATTTGGTTTCGTCACTAACTGCAGCACAACAACCCGGGATACCAGCCCGGAATTTAAATTCTATATATACATGAATGCAAGATCGATCAACGGAAGATCAACAGGAGAAATTAAAACGGCCCTGGAAGAAAGCATGGCCGGTAATTTTAAACCAACATTGGCCTTCGTCTTTATGTCCGTCAAACAAAACCGTGAAGAAATTTGCGAACTACTGAATAAACAAGGCATCAGCATCTTTGGCGCTACCACTTCCGGTGAATTTATCAGCCCGGAGATTACGGCAGGAGGCACCAGCATTATGTTATTGGATATTGACCCGGCTCATTATGAAATGCTGTTCCGGGAAACGGCGGAAAGTTCAGCATACGAAGTCTCCAAAGAGCTTGGCATAGAAGGCAGGAAGATCTTTTCCAATCCTGCATTTATTATTGCTGCGGGCTGGCTGCATACTGATGGTGAACAGATAGTAGCAGGAATTGAAGAAGGCATCGGCGCCAATGCCACTATTTTCGGAGGGATTGCGGGCGATGACCTGGCATTAAGAGAACCGTTTGTTTTTACTTATGGAAAAAGCAGCACTACAGGCCTGGTAGCGCTTATTGTAGATGAGGATAAAGTCCGTATCAAAGGAATTGCTACCTGTGGATGGAAACCCATTGGCATTACAAAGACCATTACAAAAAGTATCGGCAATGTGGTATATACTATAGATGACAAGCCTGCATTAGATCTCGTTATAAAATACCTGGGATTAACGATGGATTCAGAATCCACCGCAAGTAATACGGTTGTAAGCCTTGGCGCCTATTACCCTTTACAATTGGAAAGAGAAAATGCGCCAGCGGTAATGCGTACGACCATGTTTGGTAACGTAGAGGACCGTTCATTGATCTGTGCAGGTAATGTGCCGCAGGGTTCAAAAGTACGTTTTTCGCTACCACCCGATTTTGATGTGATAGATACGGTGGTGGACGAATGTATTGAACTAAAGCAGGAGGATCAACCCGAAGCCGACGCAGTGATCATTTTTTCATGCATCAGCCGCTACCTTTCTTTTGGTGTATTAACGAGTAATGAAATTGAGCGGGTGCAACATGTATGGAATGCTCCCATGGCCGGCTTTTTTTGCTATGGCGAATTTGGAAGATCAAAAAACGGTAAACACGAATTTCATAACAACACCTGTTGTGTGGTGACACTGAAAGAAAAATAAACAAAATATAAACACTCAACCTAAAATCAATTTTATGCTCAAAGTAACCGTTCTGTATGCTCAGCCAACTGACCTGGAATCATTCGAAAAATATTATGCTGAAACCCATACCCCACTTGTAGGCAAAGTGCAGGGAATTGTAAAAGCAGAATTGACAAAGTTTTTGCCCAATGCCGATGGTACAGCAGCAGCCTATTACCGGATGGCGGAACTTTATTTTGCCGGGCCTGCAGAAATGGAACAGGCATTAAGCTCGCCGGAAGGACAGGCATTGGCGGCAGACCTGCCAAATTTTGCAACAGGTGGCGCAACGGTATTGGTAGGCGTTGTAGAAAATTCTATTTGATAAAAGATGAAAGCAAAATCGATCAAAGGAAATTCATTAACAGCCATTGAAACCGTATTAGCGGATAGCAAAATTGATGGCTTCAGACCAACACTTGCATTTGTTTTCATAACCAATATTGAACATGCAAATGACTTACGTTCATTATTTGTTAAAAATGGGATTGCAATATTTGGAGCCAGCACATCAGAAATATTTACTGAACAGGGAATTGAACCAGACGATATCCTGGTTTTATTATTAGATATTAAAACTGAATATTTTAAAATTGTTTTAAAAGATTATAATGAGGCTTCTCCCTATGAATCAGCCCGGCATGCAGGCGGGGCAGGTATGCAGGCTTTTAAAAATCCGGCATTCATCATTTCATCTGCTGATATCAGGATACCTGGAGAAGATTTGATCAACGGGTTGATGGATGCAGCAGGCTCTGATGTTAATATCATTGGGGGCATGGCGGGCGATCAGGCTAATTTTACAGGTATTGTATTTACAAATGATTCATCCAGTACCTGCGGTCTACTAGCCCTTATAATAGACCAGGATATGATTATAGTAAATGGCATGGCGGTCTCCGGGTGGAGGCCCGTAGGCACAGAAAAAGAAATTACAAAGGCTGAGGGCTCCTGGATCTATACCATCGACAATGAACCCGCCATGAATATCATCAAAAAATTTTTAGGGAATGAAATATCCTTAAGTAACCAAACTGAAGGAGTAGTGCCGCTGAATATTGATTTTCCTTTGCAGGTTCAAAGAGAATCCGGAACGCCTATGATGAGACCCGTGTTACTTTGGAACACCGCCGATCAATCTGTAATGATAGGAGGAAGAGCCAAAGAAGGTGCAAAATTTCGTTTTTCACTGCCCCCCGATCTTGATGTGATAGATACTGTTGTTGAAAGTTCAAGGATAATAAAAGAAAAAAATATGCGGGATGCCGATGCATTGATCGTTTTTTCCTGTGTAGGCAGGCTGGGATCATTTGGGCCAATGATTTCAACAGAAATAGAAGGGTTGGCAGCAACATGGAATAAACCTATGATCGGGTTTTTCTCATTGGGTGAATTTGGAAAGCTGGATGACAGTCCCTGTGAATTTCACGGCACTACAGTGAGTTGGGTAGCATTAAAAGAAAAATAATAATCATAGCCGGTAAGGCGATAAGGCGTATTAAAAAAATTCATTCCGCCTTCCCGTCTTCCCCGCAAATAAAAATAAATATGCAAGCAAGATCAATCAAAGGAAAATCAACAGAAGAGATTAAAGCGGCTCTGACTGAAACTATGGATGGCAAATTCAAGCCAACTTTAGCCATTGTATTCATATCTGTTAAACAGGACAGGGAAGCTATTTGTAAATTACTTGACGAAAAAGGCATCCAGGTATTTGGTGCTACCACAGCAGGTGAATTTATTGATGGCGAAATTGAAGCAGGCAGCATTGTTATAATGTTGCTCGACATGAATCCAGCTTATTTTAAATTGGAATTTCTCGAAATAAGCCCGGAGACGACCTTAGAAAGTGCAAAAAAACTAGGCATTACCGGAAAAGAAATCTTTACCAACCCTGCGTTTATTATAGCAACAGGTGGAGTGTTCATAGATGGAGATCAAATTATAGAAGGCATTATACAAGGTTTTGGAAAACCTGCCTCGTCCGCACACA
>JBDSGK010000118.1:0-9551 GCA_039919015.1 Ferruginibacter sp. | reverse complement strand
CCGTTGTAAACGACCATACATAATTAGCGGCCAGGCTGGTGCCCACTGTATTCTTGGCTCCAGTGGTAATGGTTGCTGTATACAATGTGTTAAGTGTTAGTGGGGCTGTTGGCGTAAATGATGCTGTATTTCCACTGTAAGTAACAATACCTGCAACTGCTGTTGCTCCCTGCATTAACTTAAATGTTGTTGTATTAATAGTTAAGGGATTCATGGGCATGTTGAATGTTGCAGTTACCGTTTTATTTAGTGGTACGCCTGTAGCATTATTTGCGGGATCTGTAGAAATAACTACCGGCGATAATGTACTACCGGTACTAAAAGTCCACACATAATCAGCTTGCAATGCATTTCCGTTCTTATCTTTAACGGCCGTAGTAACCGTACCTGTATAAGTGGTATTAATTGCAAGCGGGGCCGCAGGCGTAAAAGTAGCCGTAAAGCCATTGTAGGTTACAGTTCCCAAAACTGCAGCAGTACCTGCCTGTATAATGATTGATGCCTGCGTAATGGTAGCAGGATTCATTTCTTCATTAAAGGTTACCGTAATTATTTTATTAAGTGCCACACCGGTTTCCAGGTTTGCCGGATCAGTTGACAGAACTATGGGACAAACCCCGTCAACCTGCACAAAGTCATCTTTTTTGCAACCGCCTAAAAACGCTGCCAGAGATAGGGCTGCGAATGCGGTTGTCAATAAAATCTTTCGATTTGCTTTCATAGAATTTGGTTTTTTATTTGATTGAATTATCAAAGCGCAAAGCTCACTTACTATTACGCAGGATTCATTACACAATCCTGTAAATACATTGTAATATTCACACTAGCTTAAAAGAAATAACATTTTTAAGACCTTATTTTTATTGATAGAACCCAGGTCTGTAAATAGTTTCATGAATTATTCAATAAGCCGATACCATTACATAGCCTGTTAAAAACAGAAATATTGATGTGTGAATGATATAAATAAAAAACATAGTTGTGTAACCCTGAGGAGAGCAAATGACTCACCTTTGATGTCATTAAAACTCATACTATGCCCTTACTTACCGTTTTGCTTGTGTTGGTTGTTGTTGGTGTTATACTCTGGCTTATAAATACCTATGTTCCCATGGATCGTAAGATCAAAAGCATACTAAATATAGTCGCAGTTATCCTTGTGGTCATTTGGTTGTTAAAGGCTTTTGGGCTTTTGGATGGGATTAAAAACATACATGTATAATAACGGCTTTCGTATGTATGCGTAAAAACGTTAGTGGTTTTAAATACAGTTCAATCGCAAACATTATTGCAGGTAAAATATTTTATGATGCCAGGTCAGGTTCCTGAAGTAAAAATCTCTGCCCGTATATATGATGTGATGCAGTATTATAAAGAATGGTACAAATAAAATGAAACATCTTACAAAAATAAATTTAACAACAGCACTTCAGATCGTAGCAATATTTATGCTTTTTCTTTTTGGGAATCCGGGTTGTACCGATAACCAGGAATTAAAATACAAACCGGTTGAAAAAAAATCATTGCATGTGTAAATAATTGATCGGTCCTGCAAATAAAATTAAATTTTTGGTTACTTCTCTAAAGAACATATTTAATGACGCTGGAAATATCACGCTGTTTACAGCCAGGTTTTTCAAAGAGATTTTTACGCTACCTTTTGAAATAAAGGAATTCATCAGGCAATGTTATATTATTGGTTACAAAACATTGCCCCTGGTTGGTATTACCGGTTTTATAATGGGGCTGGTACTTACCCTTCAATCACGCCCTACCCTGGCCGAGTTTGGCGCAGAATCCTGGTTGCCCGGTATGGTTGCACTTTCACTGATAAGGGAAATAGCACCCGTGATCACGGCATTGATCTGTGCGGGAAAGATCTCATCAGGTATTGGTGCAGAGTTGGGTTCCATGAAAGTAACTGAGCAAATAGATGCTATGGAAGTATCAGGGATTAATCCCTATAAATATTTAGTGGTTACCAGGATATTGGCCACCACACTCATGGTTCCGCTGCTGGTTATATTTGCCGATGCCATTGGCATCTATGGCGGTTTTGTTGGCGTTAATATTCACAGCGATCTTAATTTTTCGAGGTACTCGACGCAGGTACTCGAATCACTCGATTTCCTTGATATTATTCCTGCAACCATAAAAACTTTTTTCTTTGGTTTTTTTATTGGGCTTATTGGTTGCTACAAAGGTTATACCGCAGCCAATGGAACCGAAAGTGTGGGCAAGGCAGCCAACTCCGCTGTGGTAGCAGCATCGCTCACCATTTTTATAATTGATATGCTTGCCGTGCAGTTAACAGACCTGTTTTTCTAAAATAAGAAAATGATAACCGAAGAAGAAAATATAACTACAATAAATACAGCCGGTACTGCCCTGCCGGTAATCGAAATAAAAGGGTTGTATAAATCTTTTGGAAAAGATAATGACATTTTAAAGGGTGTTGATCTTACCGTAAACAAAGGAGAGAACCTGGTTGTGCTCGGAAAATCCGGTTCCGGAAAATCGGTAGCCATAAAATGCCTGGTTGGTTTGGTAGCAGCAGATAAAGGAGAGATAAAAGTGTTTGATACGGATATTACCACTTTGAATAATAAAGAACTAAATGCCATAAGAGTAAGGATCGGTTTTCTTTTTCAAAATTCGGCGTTGTATGATTCGATGACGGTGAGGGAAAATCTTGCATTTCCCCTAAAGCGTCATGTAAAAAAACTCAGTGCAGCAGAAGTCGAAGATGCCATCCTGGAAGCCCTGGACAGTGTGGGTTTGGCTGAATCCATTGATAAGATGCCTGCTGAACTTTCGGGTGGCATGCGTAAAAGGATCGGGCTTGCACGTACACTCATTCTAAAGCCGGAGATCATTCTGTATGATGAGCCCACCACAGGTTTAGATACCATCACATCCCGGGAGATCAGTGAACTCATTTTGGCAATTCAGAAAAAAAATAAAACAACATCCATCATTATTACGCATGACATGGCTTGTGCAAAACTTACCGGCGACAGGCTGGTGATCTTAAAAGAAGGTATCATCGTTGCAGAAGGAAGTTATGAAGCTTTGGAAAAAAGTGATGACGAATGGGTGCGCTCTTTTTTCATTTGATCATCAAATAAAAAATTAAGTTATGAATAAAGATTCAGGTGCAGGAAGCAACCGGTTATGGAAATTAGGCATGTTTGTATCGATAGGTTTAATCATGTTTATTGTCACCATCTATTTTGTAGGCAAACAGAAAAATTTATTTGGCTCCACCTTTCAATTAAAAACACAGTTTAAAACTGTAAGTGGTTTAAAAGAGGGAAATAATGTTCGTTTCTCAGGTATTAATGTGGGCACCGTAAAAAGCATAGAATTGATCACGGATACATCGGTACTGGTAAACCTGGTGATAAAAAAAGAAGTGCAGCAGTTTATTAAAACAGATGCCACTGCAAGCATAGGCTCCGATGGTTTGATGGGCGATAAAGTGCTCACCATTTCTCCGGGCACAAGCACCAACAGCCCGGTTAAAAATAATGACCTGATCGTTTCGAAAAGCCCCATTGAAATGGCTGACGTCATGAGCAGTTTAAAAACCAGTGTTGATAATGCCGGTATAATAACTGCACAACTGGCAATTTTTACTTCCAGCATGAATAATGGAAAAGGAGCATTATCTAAATTGATTTCTGATGAAACATTTTCAAAAAGCCTACAGGGTACATTAACCAACCTGCAAACAAGTACCGATCAATTTGCCAAATTTACAACCAACCTGAATAAGGGCAACTTAGGCGGCAAACTTGATTCTACCATGGCTAACCTGCAATCAGGTACAAAGGGATTAAGTGATAATATGGATGCGGTAAAGCATAGTTTTTTATTGAGGGGATATTTTAAAAAACAGAAGAAAGCCGACGCAAAAAAACAAGCTGACCTAAAAAAGAAGGCTGATTTAAAAAAGAAGGAAAACTTAAAAAATAGTAATGCCGTTAAAAATATAAAAGACAGTTTACAATAATAACCTTCTGTATATAAATTAAAAAAGAAAATTTTTTATAGGCAAAAAAGCCTCCGGAAAACCGGAGGCTTTTTATTAATAACCAGAACAATCAATAGTTCCTCAGGATCATTTCTACTCTCCTGTTCTTTGCACGGCCTGCTGCAGTTTTATTATCTGCAACCGGCTTGGTTTCTCCATATCCTGCAGATGACAGCCGGCTTTCGGAAATACCTTTGCTTACCAGGTAAGCTTTTACAGAAGCAGCCCTGTCATCTGATAAAGTTTGATTAACCCCATCTTCACCCACATCATCAGTATGTCCTTCAATACTAACTTTCAAAGATGGATTTTCATTTAAAATAGTAACCACTTCATTTAATTTGGGGAATGATTTGGCCAGTAACTGAGAACTCTTTGTAACAAAGAAAATATGCTCTGCAGCCCTGTTCACTTTTTTAATGATCTCTTCATTAATGACCGGGCAACCAAAGTTAGACGCAGGTCCTTTATCATTGATACACTTATCTTCGTCATCAGGTATACCATCACCATCAGTATCGGGGACGGGGCATCCCAGGTAACGGGATACGCCAGGTACAGTTGGACACTTATCCAGCTCATCATGTATACCATCCTTATCGGTATCAGGTATCGGGCAACCCTGGTACTTTGATACGCCTACAACATCGGGACATTTATCATCACCATCTGCAATACCGTCTCCATCTCTGTCGGGGCAGCCTTGCAAGGCAGCAAGTCCACGCAGATCAGGACATTTATCCACTGCATCCGAAATTCCATCTCCATCCCTGTCGGATATAACCGGCATTGGCGGTGGCGGCGGCGCAGAAAGCTGGCGACCGGTTCCAACTTTAAAAGCAATACCTGCCCGCACTGTTGTTAGCCCCCAATCTTCAACATCACGGGGTGATTGTCCGAAATAGGGATGAAAAGAAGCAAAAGGAGAAATTAAAAATTGTGTTTTGCTTGTTGCCGGGGTCACGGCAATATCATATCCTAAACCTACCTGTCCGGAAAATCTTATTTTATCTACGTTATCAAACTCCCCTTTTACTTCCCGGCCAGCTTCTAAAGGGAAAAGCGGATCAATACCCTCTTTGTATTTGAATTCACTTTGGGTATTAAAAGCTACACGTGGACCTAAGTATATATAAAATCCATTCCGGAAAGGAGAGATTCGTAAACTCGGCTCTACAGAAATGTAGCTTAGATCCGTTGACAGATCTGTAGTGCAGTTACAGGTTGGGTCTTTTACCTGTTCAAACTTTCCCCTGCGGCTGTCGTAACCGGCCTGGAACATGAAACCAAATACAGCAGATGCAGGACGATACTCGATAAGGGGTGCTGCATACAATCCTACTCCCTTACCATCATGAAATGCAACGGGTGTAGCAAAACCGGCATTCAATTGTTGGGTTGTACCACGATAGAAATTACCATTGGCGGCCCCCGCAATACCAAAATACCAGGAAGGCTTTGAATAAGTTTGCGCCTGAAGCGATATTTGAGTGAAGGTTAAAATAAATGTGCAGAGAATGATACTTTTAAGGAGAAGGCTATAAGTGGGCCCCGCTTTGCGAAGCCCCGTCTTGAAATTGTTTTCTTTCATATTCATAGGAGTTTTGTTTTAAAATAATTGTATTCATAATTACAAACATGGTGCCTTTCTAACCTATGGAGATTTCATAACAATCAGAATAATTTATATCATTCCCACTTTTTATAGATACCACGTATTTTTCATGTTTTATATTTTACCTGCAGGATACAGGATGGGTAGTGCTTTTATTTTGTGGTTAGTAAAAATTATTATAATGATATGTACAAAGCCACAGTTAAATGTGTGAATCATATAAATAATACATGCCTTTATGTAACACTGGGGTAAACAAAGAAACTCAACTTTGCCTGTATAATCCTAAAAATATATTTATGCCTTTACTTACTATTCTGCTTGTCCTGGTTGTTGCAGGCGTTATCCTTTGGCTGGTTAACACTTATATACCCATGGATCGTAAGATCAAAAGCATACTAAATGCTGTAGTTGTGATCATTATTGTTATCTGGTTGCTGCAGGCATTCGGCCTATTGGATTCTATTAAAAAGATAAATGTGTAGAAAAAAAGTAAAAAATGAAGAAGTTTAAAAAAATAAGTTTAGCATATGCCCTCCAGGTTTTTGGAGTGGTCATGCTTTTTGGCTACCCCGGCTGTTCTTCAAATATTAAGGAACAAAAAGTTGAAACAGGTAAGGAAAACACGGTACAGAAAAAACATGCTGGCTTACATGACGGTTTGAATAAAGCACCCCAAATGCGTACAGCGCTGTTTTCATTGAAGCCTGAAGCAGCACAAATAAATTTTGCTTCTTACCTCAACTTCAGCAGGTAAAAATAGCTGCTAGTTCCTTTCAAAAGAAAATAAATGCGCATCACTGTTTTTGCGGCCGGTGATCATGTCCGTTAAAACTTCGGCAGCAATTAAACTGAATGTAATGCCATTTCCGCCAAAGCCTAATGCAAATAAACTGCTGGGTAGTTTTTTATAATTACCAATAAAAGGAAGTCCGTCTTTGGTAGCACCAAAAGTGCCGGCCCAGCTGAACTCGGGCTTAAACTGAATTTGCGGAAAAACCTTATTAAAATCCTTTACAAGCTGTTTTACTTTAGTGGCTAAAAGTTTATCTCTTTTAACAGGGTTATAAAATTCTTCGTCCCTGCCGCCAATCAAAATTCTCCTGTCTTTGGTATTGCGCATGTATAAATAGGGATCGGCGGTATTCCAGATCAATACATCATCCTTCCAGAATTTTTCTTTTTCATTTGCCTGTTCGCTGGTGCAGGCGTATGTGGAATGCAGGTCTACAATTTTTTTATCTATGAATTCTACAGCTTCGTACCCGGTAGCATACACCAGTTTTTTTGTTTTTAAAATACACCCGTTTTCTGTGGTGAGTGTAACACCGTTCTTATGATGTATGATATTTGATATGGCCGTTCTGTCAAATATCTTCACTCCTTTTTCCCAGGCAAACTGCAGCAGTGCATGGGTAAATGAATAAGCGTTGGTTTGTGCACCAACAGCAGACAGGATTGCACCCGGTGCATTAAACCCAAATCGTTTTTTAACATCAGCTTCTTCCAGGTACTGAACTTTAAAACCATGCGCTTTCCGCAAACTGAATTCTTCTTTTAAAAAAGAGATATCTTTTTTATAGGCAGCATAATATAAACTGGGCCTGGTTTCAAAATCCGCAAATTTTATTTTACCTGCAATATTGCCCAGGGCATCGATCGAATCTGCGCAGCATTGATAAGACTGTACAGCATTTTTTAACCCTACCATATTTTTTAATTTACACAGCGGGGTATCAATTTCGTATTGTAATAAAGAAGTGCTTGCACAGGTACTTCCCAGCCCGATGGTACGGGCATCAACCAATATACAGTCAACACCGGCACTCACCAGGTGATAAGCCATCAATGCGCCTGATATACCCCCACCCATGATGATTACATCTGCCCGTATTGATCTTTCCAGTTTTGGATAATCAAAGGGCAACCCATTTTTAACTAACCAGAAAGGATAGCCAGAACGTAAATTCATTTAATACATTTATTTATCAGCCGCATATAATAACCAGGATAACGGAATTTATAATAATCGCATTCCATATTTTGGTATTTAAAAATAATGAATTAATACTACCGGTTGTTTGATATCCCGAAATGTGTGAATAATATAAGTTTAAAAAACTTTTATGTAACAGGAGCCTTAAAAATAAATCTCACCTTTATTATTAGGAATTATACCATTTAAAAAAAAAGAAACGTTCATGGATAACTTAAAAGAATTAAAAGGGAACTGGAATGAAATAAAAGAAAAACTGAAACAAAAATTCGGGCTGCTCACCGATACTGACCTGTTATTTGCGGAAGGGAGGCAGGATGAAATGCTGGGCAGGCTGCAAACCAAACTTGGCCGCACAAAAGCAGAGGTGCATAAGATCATTTCAGAATTATAAGATAATAAATTTTTGAGGAATCTTAAACCTCACAATAGAAAATGATACCATTCAGATCACAGCCCAAACTCTTTATACTGCCCAAAAAAAATGCGTGGTGGATATTGAAATTGTGAGGAATAAAAATGTTTAACCCTGTGCAATTAAATCCCGATCCCAAAAAAAATAACTATCCCGGAACTCAAAAAAGCAGCTAAATAAAAATGGCATGCAATTTGAAAGTATACAGGAAAGCAGTAACATATAACGGGAAAGGAAACAACATTTATCATTATTTTACACTAAAAACAAATAACATGGGAAATTTACTCTACACAATAGCCGTGATACTGGTTATTATCTGGGCTATTGGATATTTAGGCTTTGCTGCCGGAAACATCATTCATATACTTTTGGTTATAGCAGCTATTGCTATAATATTCAGACTCATCCAGGGAAAAAGGGTTTGATGATTACAGTATAAAACGTAAACTTTAAAAATTAAATAAAATGGGAAATTCAAACAACACAGGAAAAGTACTGGGAGCTATATTTTTAGGCGCAGCAATAGGCGGAGCTCTTGGAATTCTTTTTGCACCTGACAAAGGAAGCGAAACAAGAAAAAAGATCAAAACCAAAGGAAATGATCTTACAGGTTCGGTAAAAGAAAAATTTGACAAGATCGTGGATAAATTCAAAAAAGAAGTAGAAGCTGTAAAAGACCAGGCCAGTGATTATGCTGAGAATGGGAAATCAGTAGTTGAGAGCCTTAAGAAAGGCTAAGTACTCATGTAAGAAATTTCAACCGGTAAAGAAATGATAATAGCCGGATCATGGTATCCGGCTATTATTAAAAATTCAAAAACATGGAAACAAAAACAAGTTTATTTGAGCCCCTTTTAGAAAGAGCTGAAGCTTATGGCAAAACCAGTTTTGAATTATTAAGGCTGAAAGCGCTGAATAAAACAGCCGATGTGTCATCCACAGTTCTTTCGCGGTCATTATTTATACTTGTTATTGCGCTTTTTGCATTTACTATAAATATAGCTATTGCATTGTGGCTTGGAGATGTATTGGGTAAAGCCTATTACGGCTTTCTGATCGTTTCGGGATTTTATGCAATTGCCGGGATTATTTTATTGGTTGCTCATCCATCAATAAAATCAAGTTTTAATAATACAATCATAAAGAAATTGTTTGACTAATAATATGAAGCCGATCACAACATCTGCAGATCTAAAAATGGCCATTCATCAACTTGAAGTGCAACAGGCCAATGAATTGTTCTTACTCAAAGAAGAATTTCATGCTACCGGTGAAAGGTTGAAACCTATGAATATTATTAAACGTGGTTTTAAGAATGCTGTTTCCGGACCGGATATCACAACAAATGTTGTGAACGCAGCAATTGGTTTAGCAACCGGTATTGTAACCAAAAAATTAATGATCGGTAAAACGATCAATCCATTTAAAAAATTATTTGGGGCGCTTGTTGAAATGGCTGTTGCAAATAAAGTAAGTAAAAATGGAG
>JBDSGK010000117.1:0-13623 GCA_039919015.1 Ferruginibacter sp. | reverse complement strand
TTTGAAACTTTTATAAAAAAATATCCGCAACCTTATGAAGAAAAGATCGCGGATATTTTAAGTAGTTATATTCCTTAATGAACTGCTATTAAGCCGGCTCAGATTTCATTTGCTTTGAAACCTTGGTGCGTTCGTTCTCATCCAGTATCACCTTACGCATACGAATGCTTTTTGGTGTTACTTCAATGCACTCATCCTGCTGTATATATTCCATACACTCTTCCAGTGTCATCATGATCTTTGGTGCAGCTTTGCTGGCATCATCACTTCCGCTTGCACGGTGGTTGGTCAATTTTTTAGGTTCCGTAGCATTCACGTTAAGATCGCCTGGCTTAATGTGCTCGGCAATGATCTGTCCTGCGTAAACCTCATCTCCCGGATCAACAAAAAATCTTCCCCTGTCCTGTAATTTATCAATAGAGTAGCCTGTTGTCTTTTCTGTATTTTTTGATAACAGAACACCGTTACTTCTTCCCGGAATATTTCCTTTCCATGGACGATAATCGGTAAAGCGGTGAGCCATTACTGCTTCGCCAGCTGTATTGGTAAGCATATTACTACGCAATCCTATCAGGCCTCTTGAAGGAATATCAAATTCCAAATGCTGCATTTCACCCTTGCTTTCCATGATCAGCATTTCGCCTTTGCGTTGTGTAACCAGGTCAATTACTTTACCGCTGAATTCTGCAGGAACATCAACTACTAGGTTCTCATAAGGCTCACATTTCTTTCCGTCAATTTCTTTAACCAATACCTGTGGATTACCTACTGTCAATTCAAATCCTTCTCTCCGCATGGTTTCCACCAAAATACCCAGGTGCAAAATACCCCTGCCGTAAACCAGGAAGCTATCGGCACTATCGGAATCTTCTACACGAAGGGCCAGGTTCTTTTCAGTTTCCTTCATCAACCTGTCTCTTAAATGGCGTGAGGTTACAAATTTACCTTCACGGCCAAAGAACGGAGAGTTATTAATGCTGAACATCATACTCATGGTTGGCTCATCCACACTGATAACCGGTAATGCTTCAGGAAATTCGGCATCACAGATCGTATCGCCAATATTGAATTCATCCAAACCTACTATTGCACAAATATCACCAGCACTAACTTCTGTAGCTTTCTTTTTACCAAGGGCTTCAAAAGTGTACAACTCTTTTACTTTCATTTTTTTAATAACGCCTCCAGCCTGCACCAATGCAATTTGTTGCCCTTCTTTAATGGTACCTCTTGCAACCTTTCCTACAGCTATCCTTCCTAAGAAAGAAGAGTAATCCAGTGAAGTGATCTGCATCTGGGTGGTTCCTTCATTTACTGAAGGCTCGGGCACATGCTCCAATATGGCATCCAGCAAAGGAAAAATATTATCCGTTTCTGTTAATGAGGTATTCATCCAGCCCTGCTTGCTGCTTCCGTAAATGGTTGGAAAATCCAACTGCTCTTCCGTAGCATCAAGGTTAAAGAATAATTCAAAAACTGCATCATGCACTTCATCGGGGCGGCAGTTGGGTTTGTCTACCTTATTGATGACAACGATAGGATGTAATCCTAATTTTAAAGCTTTTTGTAACACAAAACGTGTTTGTGGCATCGGGCCCTCAAAAGCATCAACCAACAGCAGAACACCATCGGCCATTTTTAAAACACGCTCTACCTCACCTCCAAAATCACTGTGACCCGGGGTATCGATAACATTAATTTTAATGTCTTTGTAAATAACAGAAACGTTCTTACTGAAAATAGTAATACCTCTTTCTCGTTCAAGGTCGTTATTGTCCATGATCAATTCACCGGTTTCCTGGTTATCGCGGAAAATATTGGTGCTGTGAAGGATCTTATCTACCAACGTTGTTTTACCATGATCTACGTGGGCAATAATTGCGATGTTACGAATATTCATAATACTGAACTTTAAAGCTTTAGTAGCTGGCTACAGTAAGACCAAATATGGGCCAAATCTGCAACTAATTCCTGTGGCTGTTTTTAAGGGCGCAAAGGTACGCCAAAACAGCCGGATGACAAGGTTAAAAGTATATTAATCTGATATATGGAGTACTTTTAAGCAGAATACGCCTTTAATGTAGATAAATAATTTTACCAGGTCTGTTTTTTGCAGGCTATTTACGCATGAACAAAGAGAATCCACCTTTACCGAATATTTTCGCCTGTATTCTTATGGACATCATTGGAATGGCCAGCTATATCATACCGGGTATAGGTGAAGCTATTGATGTTTGGTGGGCCGCCCTGTCAGGCATTATTTTTATCATCTTTTTTGGTGGCAGGTTTGGAATGATTGGTGGCGTACTCAATTTCCTGGAAGAGATCTTTCCTTTTACTGATATTATTCCATCGTTTACCATTGCCTGGTATATCCGGAAAAGAGAGAACGATAAATCGAACAAATCAAAACCCCAAAATTGAATTCATTATAAGCTTCCCGATAAGCTTCCCGGCTTTATTTAGTAGCTTTCATTATAAAAAAATTATGAGATTCTCCATTTTATCCATCCTGTTATTTTCCGGTATATCAGTTTATTGCCAGGATAGCCTTACTATAAAAGATATTCCTGCAGCAGAAAGGGTAATTGGTCTCCGGTTTAAACCAGCAGAAAGAGATTCTTTATTTAATAATGTACAGAACGATGTTAAAGAGTATGAGAAAATGCGTCAGTTCAAATTGGACAACAGCGTTCCGTTAAGCACCTGGCAAAGCCCGGTTTTACCCGGTATGCAATTTAACAGGAAACAGGATCCTGTTAAATGGAGTATTCCATTTAATATTTCACTACCCAAAAATAAAAATGAACTGGCTTTTTATTCAGTGCCGGAATTAGCGTCGTTGATCAAAAACAAAAAAATAAGTTCGGTTGAACTAACAAAGTTTTTTATTGAGCGTTTGAAAAAATACCAAGATACATTGCAATGTGTGATCTCACTAACTGAAGAAATTGCCATGCGTGAGGCTGCAGAAGCTGATGCTGAAATTGCTGCGGGAAAATACCGGGGGCCTTTACATGGCATTCCATACGGGCTTAAAGATCTTTTTGCAGTTAAAGGAACCAAAACCACCTGGGGTGCGGCACCATACAAAGATCAAAGGGTTGAAGCCGATGCTTTTGTATTTACTAAATTAAAAGAAGCAGGAGCAATACTCATTGCAAAATTTACTTTAGGTGCACTGGCCATGGGAGATTATTGGTATGGTGGCAGAACAAAAAATCCCTGGAACTTAAAAAGAGGCTCAAGTGGCTCTTCGGCAGGTTCTACTGCGGCTACCATTGCAGGTTTGGTTCCCTTTGCCATTGGCACAGAAACCCTGGGTTCAATAATTTCACCGGCTACGCAATGTGGCGCAACCGGCCTCCGTCCCACTTTTGGAAGTATTAGCAGAACCGGTGCCATGGCATTAAGTTATAGCCTGGATAAAATTGGACCGATCTGCAGATCGGCAGAAGATGCGGCCATTGTTTTTTATTTTATTCATGGAACTGACGGAAAAGACCAGGCAGCCGTAAACATGCCATTCAATTATACAGGCAAAGCCGATCTATCAAAAATGAAAATTGCCTATGCAAAAAATTACTTCGAAAGCGGCGATACTTTGGGTAATGAATTGAAAGTTTTGGAAGTGTATAAAAAACTGGGTGCACAATTAATTCCTGTTGATTTCCCCGATTCTGGTGTTTACAATTTTAATATTATAGGCCCCATCATCAGCGCAGAATGTGCAGCGCAGTTTGATGAATTTACCCGCAGTGAACTGGATGATATGATGACCATGCAGGGCAAAGGTGAATGGCCCAATCAATTCCGTTCGGCACGCTTTATTCCCGCCGTGGAATATATCAATGCTTACCGGCATCGATATTTATTAATGCAGAAAGTAAATGCCGTACTCACTCAATACGATGTTTTTATTTGCCCAACCTGGGGAGGAGAGCAGGTAAGGATCACTAACCTTACGGGCCATCCTGCAGTTTGTTTTCCAACCGGGTATAACAAAAACAAAATGCCCACCAATATAACCCTGGTTGGTAATTTGTACAGCGAGGCCACTTTATTAGCCATTGCTAAAGCATACCAGGATGCAACTGATTTTAATAAACAGCACCCTGATTTTTTTAAATAGCGGCAGCATAAAAAAATCTTGGTAAATTTGTACCCCTATTAATTTTTTAAGTAAGTGTCTTTTCAACTTCAATCACCATATTCACCTGCAGGCGACCAGCCTGATGCCATCCGCCAGTTAACGGACGGCATTTTAAATGGTGAAAAGTACCAGACCCTGCTGGGTGTTACGGGCAGCGGGAAGACATTTACCATGGCCAATGTGATACAGAATACGCAGAAGCCGACACTCGTCATCACACACAATAAAACCCTGGTGGCACAATTGTATGGCGAGTTCAAACAATTCTTCCCGGACAATGCGGTAGGTTATTTTGTTTCTTATTACGATTATTACCAGCCCGAAGCTTATATGCCGGTTAGTAATACTTACATTGAAAAAGACCTGAGCATTAATGAAGAGCTTGACAAACTGCGACTGCAGGCAACAGCACAATTATTGAGCGGCCGCAGGGATATTATCATTGTCGCCAGCGTAAGTTGTATCTATGGCATGGGTAACCCAACTGATTACGAGAACGGTATCATTCGTATTCAGCAGGGACAGGTAATTTCACGCCAGGGATTTTTACACGCCCTCGTCAATTCTTTATACAACAGGAGTGAAGGCGATTTTACAAGAGGAACTTTCCGGGTAAAAGGCGATACCATTGATATTAATTTGCCCTATGTTGATTTTGGCTACCGTATTACTTTTTTTGGCGATGAGATTGAAACCATTGAAACCCTGGAACTGAGCAGTGGAAAGCGCATCAGCAGCGTGGAAAATGCTGCCATCTTTCCTGCCAATTTGTATGTGGCACCAAAAGATGTGCTGCAACAGGTGATTCATGAGATACAGGATGAGGTAGCTGCACAGGAAAACTATTATAAGAATTCAGGAAAATATATCGAAGCACAACGCATCAGTGAAAGAGTGAATTATGATCTTGAAATGATACGGGAACTGGGTTACTGCAATGGCATAGAAAATTATTCCCGTTTTTTCGACAGGAGAAAACCGGGCACAAGGCCTTTCTGCCTGCTCGATTATTTTCCCAAAGATTTTTTATGCATCATTGATGAAAGCCATCAAACCGTTCCGCAGGTGAGTGGCATGTACGGTGGAGACAGAAGCCGGAAACTGATCCTGGTAGATTATGGTTTTCGTTTGCCTTCAGCTTTAGACAACAGGCCTTTAAATTTTAATGAGTTTGAAACATTGCTGAACCAAACCGTTTACGTTTCGGCAACACCCAGTCAATACGAGCTGGAAAAATGCGAAGGCGTAGTGATCGAGCAGGTGGTAAGGCCCACAGGACTATTGGATCCCCCCATTGAAGTAAGGCCTTCGGTCAACCAGATCGATGATCTGCTTGATGAAATAGACAAGAGGATTAAAAAAGGGGATCGTGTATTGGTTACCACACTTACCAAACGCATGGCTGAGGAAATGACAAAATACCTGCATCGTATCGACATAAAATGTAAATACATACACAGCGAAGTTGATACACTGGAGAGAATTGAAATTTTACGTGAGCTGCGGCTTGGGGTAATTGATGTGTTGGTTGGAGTTAATTTATTAAGAGAAGGGTTGGACCTGCCTGAGGTTTCGCTGGTTGCTATTCTGGATGCAGATAAGGAAGGATTTTTGCGTAATGAAAGAAGTCTTACCCAAACAGCCGGCCGGGCTGCCCGTAATGTTGATGGCCTCGTAATTTTTTATGCTGATAAGATGACCGAAAGTATGCAGCGTACCATTGACGAAACCAACCGCCGCCGGGAAAAACAGGTCGCTTTCAACATTGAACATAATATTACCCCAACAACCATCATAAAAAGTACCGAACAGATCTTTGCACAGGGATCGGTGCTCGACGTAAAAGGTTATGACCCCGCAAACCCTTATTCCATTGCCCCTGATGGAGAACTGGTAACCGTTGCTGCAGAGGAACAGGCCGTGTATGCCACGATCCCGCAGTTGGAAAAAGCCATTGGCAAAATAAAAAAAGACATGAATAAAGCAGCAAAGGACCTGGACTTTATGGAAGCTGCAAGGTTAAGGGATGAAATGTTCAGGATGCAAAAGGACCTGGAAGAGATGAAAAGATAACACTGCTATAAAATATATTGCGCCGGCAAACGTCTCCGCTTGTGTAGAAGCTTTCAATCAAAAACTAATGTACCAATGATCGTGTTCCTGATAATTCCTGCAATTATAATAGCTGTTGTATATGGCTATATGCAGCAATTAAAATTTGGCAGTACACTGGTGGACAAAGCTTGATTAACTATTTGATAGTGGTGAGCAGCTATTAATGATCAGAGATAATCAAGTACGTTAAATACATGTACGTTTTCGATTGATTCAATTATTGTTTTATAGGAATCAGTACAATATATTTCATCAACATTTTCCAAAGGGAATCCTTTACTGAATATTCCATGGCTAACTGCCAGTATGATCTTTTTTGCTCCCAGGTTCTTTAATGCTTTTGCAATGCCAATAAATGTGCCTCCCCCATCGCAAATATCATCAATAATAAAGCAGATCCTTCCATCCAGGTTTTCTGCAAACACAGTAAACCCTGTCAGGTGGCCTGTTGTAAGATCACGTTTCTTCTTACATTCCACTACAGCCATGCCCCCTGTTGCAGCAGCTACCTGGTGTATCTTTTTTAAAGCTCCGGCATCCGGTGATACCAGGTTGAATGTGCTGCTGTCGTCGTTTGGGTATTTATTTTTATAGTGATTCAAAACATCATTTACAAACCGGTGGTTATTGATACCATTTACATTAGTAATGATATTTGTTGTTACTTCGGAATGCGGGTCAAAAATGCTAACCCTATTAAATCCTGCCTGGTTAATTAAATTGGCAACTACCTGTAAAGTAAATGGCTCACCGGGTAGCATTATCCTGTCCATACGGGCAGCCAACAGGTAACTGATCTTCAATTCAATTTTTTTAAACCCCAGGTGATCCAATGTATTTTTTACCAGTAACACGATCAATAGATCATTGGTATTGGATATCCGGCTCAATACTACCAGGGTGTCTTCTTTGTTTAAATCATCACAGGTTTTCGTATCAATTTTTATATGCGGTTGCCCGTCCGGGAATACCAGTGTTTCATATTTTATGGCGGAAATTTCAGGATCAATAAGGTTTAGCGTATTCATAAATTCCTTTTTTGGTAATAATTAATTCCTTCCTTTTTCTTCCGGGTATAGATCCTGGCAAATATCAGATTGCCAGAAATGGTGTGTATTAACCTCCATTGCTGAAAGCCTTCCGGTAAAAGCAGCACCCGTATCCAGGTTCCATACATTGCAGGCCTGCATAGGTTCATTTACATCATAATATTGTGTAGGTGTGTGACCAATATAGATCTCTTTAAACAACAATAATCTTTTGGGGTATAATTTTGAATCTTTTTTGATCCGCTTATCCATGGTAAGCGCCATTTCCCACAGGGTTCTGTCCCAGGAATAATTACTTGCGTAATGTTCTTTTTCAGGACCATGCATGGATGAAAATCCTGCATGAATAAATAACCTGTTCTCATCATCAACATGATAATTCAACATCCTGTTGAAAAAGCCCAGGTGTATACATTTCTCTTGCTCATTTAATGGAGCATAACTGGCTATCGTTGATCTACCACCATGAAATAACCAGGTTTCATTTGCATAACCGCTTTGTAACCACTCCTCGCACCAGCTATCGTGATTGCCCCTGATAAAAATGCAGTTATACAATTCATTCAACTGTAACAGGTAAGTTATTGTTTCGGCAGACTGGCTCCATCCATCCACATAATCTCCCAGGAAAATTACCGTATCCTGCTTTTGCAAAGGAAGTTTTTCTATCAATTGCTTCACAGCAATTGCAGCTCCGTGTATATCGCCTATTACATAAGTTTTAGTCATGGTGTAGCATTCTAAAAGCTAATATATTTAACCGGCACCTGCTCAGTAAGCCAAACCCCATTTTCTGAAACATAAAACACATAGCCATCATCCGACATTTTACCACTGTCAATTACAAGTATAACAGGTTTCCCCCGTCTTGCACCAACTTTTTTTGCAGTTTCAATATCCCTGCTTAAATGTACGTGTTGGCGGCTCATTTTTTGCAAACCGCCAGTTTTTATAGTCTCGATAAATTTGGCTACTGTGCCATGATACAACTGTTCGGGTGGTTTTGCTGGATCTAATGCCAGGTCTATATCTACCGAATGCCCCTGGTTAGCACGTATGGCAGAATAATCTTCATTGAATGAAAAACGCTGTTTGTCATTGCCTGTTACTACTTCTTCCAGTAATTCAAAATCAATATCAAATCCACGATTTTTCAATTTCTCTATTAATACATCTGTATCAGCCCAGCCATTGCTATCCAGTTTCAAATCAATTTCTTCTGGTTTATGGCGTAATACCAGGCTGAGAAATTTGCTTATATGCTTATGTGTGTCACTCATAGTTTAATATTTAATTTTTTTTCGAAACTTTCACAGATTTACCTGAAAGTCCTGATCAATTCAATCTTGCCTAAAATATTATGGTTCATTTCTTCAAGTCCATCAGCCGGTATCCAGTATTCATTATGAATTTCACCACCCACATTTTCTACGTTGTATTTTTTAAGGTAAGTTGAGGCCAGGTCAAAAGCTACAACATGCCCAATACCATAAGCAGGTACATTCCATTCCTTGGATATCTGATCGGCATAAGCTTCATTGGTAACCGGGTAAAATATGGGTTGATCCGGTAACCGGGGTGGAAATTTTTTCCAACCGGATTGTTCGACCAGGTCAAGCTCTGCCTGGTTTACCGGCCGGTATAATTTCGTAACAAACGGCATCAGCGCAGCATACAGGATATAATTTTCGTCATCAAAGCAAACAAAACTGATCTCTTTTATTGACGTATTGGCATTTGTTTTTAAAAATGTTATTACCGAATCAACCGCAATTACGGCAGCCTTATCTTTCGGAAAATGATAAATACCTGTACTGATGTTTGGAAAGGCAATAGAGGTTAGTTTATACTCATCGGCCAGTTTTAAACTATTTTTATAACAGGCTGCTAAAAGCTGTTTCTTTTCTTCTTTATCGCCATTCCACACAGGTCCAACCGTGTGTATTACAAATCTTGCCGGTAAATTACCACCGGTCGTAATTACCGCTTCGCCTGCTTCGCAACCTCCCTGTTTGTTCCTGATAGCCATACATGCTTCCAAGATAGCATTACCCCCGGCCCGGTGAATGGCACCATCAACACCACCGCCACCTAATAAAGAACTGTTTGCTGCATTCACGATAGCATCAGCATTCATTTTAGTTATATCTTTTTTTAACAGTTCGATCTTCATTTTAAAAATTTTCTTTAAGCCGCTTTCTTATGTCAGCAAGGTTATCGTCAATAAGTAATTTTCCATCCTTATAAACAGTTTTTAATTCTCCTTCATTTTCTTCAGCCCAGGTACAATCGTCTTTGTATTTTAATTCCCCGGTAACTGCATCTTTAAAAACTGTTATTAAGCCCCTGGCAGATTTTTTTGTACCATCATCTGTTTTTGGGTCTTTGTAAATACTCCGGGCTTCGCCATTTACTTCCCCATAAGTGGCTTTCATCGCAAAGCCAAAAGTATCCCTGGTAACATATTCATAAGTAAAGGAACCCAGGCCAAGTACAACATTATAACTGCAGAACCCTTTTCTTTTCAAGCCTTCTAAAATAGCCATTTGCCTTTCCAGCGTTATCCCGTCGCCGTATATCAACCCGATATGGGCATCTAATAATTTATATCCCTTTTCGGTAATCGTTCCACCAAATGTTTCCCACATACATTCAATGGCGCCTTTATATTCAGGACTGTCTTTTGCCGCATCGCTATCGCCGATAATTATTTTTACAGGGTCTCCGCTATCAGGCCTGATCACCACCTTACCATCTCTTGAGATAATTTTTTCTTTTAGTTGTGGTAAATACTCCATGATCACTTTCCAAAAATCCCAGGTATCTGAAACAATAGATACAATTCCTTTTGGATAGATCCGGGTAATTAATCTTTCAAATGTTTCAATTTCACTTTCCTGTGTTCCCATGCACATGACGCTGTGTTCTGTAGCTGCTACCGATCCCCCGATCAATTCCTTTTCGCAATCGGCATTGTAATATTCTTCTAAAAAATCAATAGCCGGTATCGTGTCAGTTCCGGCAAAACTTAATAAATGCCCGGCACCACTCATCAGTGCATCCTCAATACCGCTCATTCCCCTGAAGGAAAAATCGTGGCCCTGCCAGGGAATAAAACTATGGTCTGACCCTACCGTTTCATTGGCATACTTTGTAAAAACTTTTGCATATTGATGTGCTGTAGTGGCAGAAGTTATGGGTTTCCAGAGTATAGCACTCATCAATGTTTCCAGCATATTGGTCAACCAGAAAAATCCGGGATCTGTGTTTTTAATCGTCAAAACCGGCACACGTATGGGTACCAGGCTACCTTCTGCTACAGCTTTGATCTCAATGGGCAGGTAACCCAGGTCGTGCAATGCTTCTATATGATCATAGGTAATGGCATCTTTACCCAGGTAATTTTCAATACGCCTTTTGTATTTTTCAATGACGACTTCTTTGGGTTCATTAAAAAAATTAGCATTGAACTGTTCGATCAAATATTCCTTTATGAAATATTGTAACCCAAAAAATACAATGGCATTGATATCTTCATTTCTTGCTTTTCTTGGCGTAAGGTTGCTGTAAACAAGCGTAGTGCCTTCAGGATATTGAAACTTATGGCCTACTTTATAACCGTCTTTCAGTAATAAGGGTAATGTTCTCATGTTGGTTTTTTTAAACTTTAAATTGATATCCTTCCTTCAGTAATTTTTTATACTGCGGTTCATCAAAGGCAAATAATTCAGGCGCCCTGTTCTTTTCGCCGGTTCTTTTTTTGCCGGTAGCTTTTATCACGTTACTCTCCAATATTCTTTTCCTGAAATTTCTTTTGTCGATGGTTCTTTGCAATATGGCTTCGTATAATAACTGCATTTCTGTAAGCGTAAATTCTTTCTCCAGTAATTCAAAACCGATCGGCTGGTAGGTTACTTTGGCTTTTAGTCTTGCTAAAGCAACATTGATTATTTCTTTATGGTCAAAACCTGTTTTGGGAATTTTAGTTATAGCAAACCATTTAAGATCTGTGGCTGCTTCACCCAGCACCAAGTTAAACAACCGGGGATTTACCAGTGTATAATAAGCAATGGAAATAACCCTTCCTCTTGGATCTCTTTGTATATCTCCAAAAGTGTATAATTGTTCCAAAAAAAGATTGGCCAGCCCTGTTTTGTCTTTTAATATGCGTTTGGCACTTTCCTCCGGTGTTTCTTCCAGGAAAAGGAATCCCCCGGGAAGTGTCCATTCATTTTTAAAAGGCTGCTCCTTTCGATTGATCAATAAAAGCGAAACCTCCTCCCCGTCATATCCAAAAACAACACAGTCGATCGTGACGGACGGACGGGGGTATTTTTGTAAGTCATTCATTTTAGTTAGTGTTATTACAACACGAAGTAAAATAAACTTTCAGTTATTACCAAATATTTTTTTAGGAATCGGTCTATTGACCTTGAAAAGGGGATCATTATAGATCAAAGCGGCAACGGCCCAGCTTCGGTAGGCCACCAGTCATTCCCATAAGCATCTTTAAAACCACAGGTAAAGCCATAAGGCTGTTGTATGGGCTCCATTACCGATACGGCTCCTGCCTTCATGGCTTTTATATAGGTATCGGCCACATTCTCTACATAAATAAACATACCGGCAGGCCTGGCTTCAAACTCGGGGGTAACATCAGCAAACATGATCACGGCATCACCAATGCGTAGCTCACCATGCATAATAATGTTTTCGCTGCGGGGCACGATGACCTGCTCCCTGGCACCAAACACCTCTTTCATAAAAACAACGAATGCAGCAGCATTGGGGATGATCAGGTAAGGCATCAGGCTGTTATATTGGGCAGGAATTTTCATAATACTGTTTAATTTATTATTGTAAGATAAAAAAAGTTTCAACACTTATTTAGGCTCTTACTTTAGCAGGCTGCAAAACCCCTCTCCTCTTGGAGAGGGGTTGGGGTGAGGTTTCTTTAAAAAAATTGGTTATCTTAACCCTCCCTTATTAATAAAATCAACTTAATTATGACTACAATAGCGCTCTACAACCTGAAAGGCGGAGTTGGAAAAACAGCCAGCTGTGTAAACTTTGCGTACCTGGCCGCTGCCGATGGTTTTAAAACTTTGCTATGGGATATTGACCCCCAGGGTTCATCCTCTTTTTATTACAAGGCAAAACCCAAAACACACCCGGGCATTAAAAAGCTCATTACCAAAGATGCCGACCTGGAAAACGCCATCATGAGTACCGATTTTGAACTGCTGGATGTGATACCTGCTGATAATTCAAGCAAAAGTTTTGATATCATGCTGGATGAAATGAGGGGAAATAAGAACCGCCTGAAATCAATTTTAAAACAACTTGACGGGGAATATGATTTTGTTTTTATTGATTGCCCGCCGGGCTTTAGTGCACTGAGTGAAAACATTTTTAGCGCTGCGGATATCGTGCTGATGCCGGTTATACCTACCACGCTTTCTATCCGTACCTATCATATGGTGAAAGATTATTTTAAAGAAAAATCATTAGACATTACCAAGATGATGTGTTTTTTCACCATGACCGACCTGCGCAAGAACATGCACAACGAGATCATGCAGGAATTGTATAAAGACAAACGTTTCTTCCAGAATTATATCCCTTATTTAAGCGATGTAGAAAAAATGGGCGTACACAAAGCACCCATTATGGAATTTGCCAACAGCAGTTATGCAGCAAGCTGTTATAGGGAATTGTGGATTGAGATCAAGGAAGGCGTTTTAGAATAATTTTCCTAATCAATATTTAACTAGTTTTGCCGCTTATGAAACGAGAATTAAACAGCTGGTTTAGCCCGGCCCTGCAAAAAGACATGCCCATCGTTACTTATGGTGATTACGGCACGGCCATCCTATTTGTTCCTACCGCTGCTGCAGATTACCTGGAGTATGAGCGGTTTCAAATGATGGAAACTTTGGCGCCTTATATCGATGCTGGCAAAATCAAGGTATTCTCTATCAACAGTATCAATAATGAAAGCTGGCTTAATAAAGAAATGCAGGGCGAACACAAAGCCATACGCCAAAACCAGTTCAATGAATATGTTTTTAACGAGGTTGTCCCTTTTATTAAAAGCAATACATCCAATGAAACTGAGATCATAACCTGTGGTGCATCATTTGGCGCATTGCACAGCATGAACCTTTTTTTAAAGCGCCCCGACCTGATCAATGGTGTAATTGCCATGAGCGGGGTGTATGACCTTACTGAATATACCGATGGGTTCTTTGATGAGCAGGTATATTTTAACAGCCCCATGCACTATATCCAAAACCTGGAGGACCA
>JBDSGK010000116.1:0-62986 GCA_039919015.1 Ferruginibacter sp. | reverse complement strand
ACAAAATCAAAAATATTAATACCCGTATCTTCCATCCAGCCACTGATCTTTATTTTTTCATCCAGCACATCGGCGCCAATTAAAAAATGAGCGGCTCCAAATTCCATCAACCATTCTTCCAGTACTTGGGGTTTCCTTGCTGCAAGGCTCCCTATGGTTACCATGGAAGCTCCCGCGTTAAGCACCTGTTCAACATCAGCTATTTTTTTTACGCCTCCTCCAAAATCAATGACCATATTTACAGCTGATGCAATATTTTCCAAAACAGCAAGATTCATGATCATACCTGCTTTGGCACCATCCAGGTCAACGATATGCAGGCGTTTAAAACCGGCTCCTGCAAACTGCCTGGCCACTTCAACCGGGTCTTCACTGTATATTTTTTGGTCTGCGTAATCGCCTTTGGTTAGGCGTACACATTTACCGTTGATGATATCGATTGCAGGTATGATGGTCATACCCCTGTACCCTAAAGCGGAACTTAGATTGTTGTTGTATGATCCTTTTGCCAAATTTTTCAATTTAAAAAATTTCTAATATTTTTAAGATCAACTGTATTGAATGAAATTTCTTAAGATCTTTTCTCCTGCTTCCCCTGATTTTTCCGGGTGAAACTGCACACCGTAAAAATTATTCTTTTGTAATGCTGCACTGTATGGCAATATATAATCCATTTTTGCAACCGTGTCATTGGAGATAGCTGCAAAATAACTGTGTACGCCATATACAAATGCACCGTCATTCAAGCCTTCAAACAAAACAGATCGGTAATCATACATATTATTCCACCCAACTTGCGGCACTTTAAGATCAGCTGATTTGAATAAACTGACTTGTGAATCAAATATTCCCAGGCATGGGGTATCTCCTTCTTCAGAATAATTACACATTAACTGCATCCCCAAACAAATGCCCAATACGGGTTGTTCCAGGTCAACAATGACCTTATCCAGTGCGCTCTCCTTTAAATAGTTCATAGCCGCATTGGCATGACCCACACCGGGGAAGATGACCTTATCAGCCCCCTGGATCAAATCAATGTCATCCGTTACCTCCGACGCAACTCCAATTCGCTGCAGGGCAAACTGTACACTTTGTACATTACCGGCATTGTATTTTATGATCACGATCTTCATTATAAAATTCCTTTGGTTGATGGTAAAGCATTATTATCCGCATCTCTTTTTGCGGCCTGTTTAATGGCTTTGGCAAAAGCCTTAAAGATGGATTCAATTTTATGGTGTTCGTTCTCTCCCTCAGCTTTTATATTCAGATTGCATTTTGCTGCATCGCTGAAAGATTTAAAGAAATGAAAGAACATTTCTGTTGGCATCTCTCCTATCTTTTCCCGTTTGAATTCAGCTTCCCAAACGATCCAGCTTCTGCCACCAAAATCAATGGCTACCTGGGCCAGGCAATCATCCATCGGTAATACCTGCCTGCCGGCAGGCACTAAAAATCCGTACCGTTCAATGCCCCGTTTATCACCTAAAGCCTTTGCCATGGCTTCCCCTAATGCGATGCCGGTATCTTCAATGCTATGGTGTTCATCAATATGCAGGTCGCCTCTACATTCGATCGCCAGGTCAATATTACCATGCCTCGCCAGCTGATCCAGCATATGATCAAAGAATGATAACCCCGTCTTATTTTTGGCAATACCCGTACCATCAAGATCAATTGAAACGGAAATGTTTGTTTCATTGGTATTACGCTGATGCGTTACTCTCCTTGGCGGTAATTTCAGGAAATTGTAAATAGTTACCCATTCGGTTGTCTCCAATGCAACTACATTATTTTTTAAATCCGTAACAGTATCATCAATCTCAGCTTCACCCAAAGCCTCATCTATGTTCAACCATAAACCTTTGCAGTTTAAATTCTTTGCCAGTTGCATATCGGTGATACGGTCGCCAATAACAAATGAATTGGGTAAATCGTAATCGGGGTTGTTGATATACTTACCAAGCAGGCCGGTTGCCGGTTTACGGGTGTGTGCATTTTCTGCTGCAAAAGTTCTGTCGATGATCACTTCAGCAAATGCTATCTCTTCATTTACTAAACTTTTCATCAGCAGGTTATGCAGCGGCCAGAATGTTTCTTCCGGAAAAGATGCTGTGCCCAAACCATCCTGGTTTGTAACCATCACAAGTTCATAATCCAGTTCCTTTGCGATCTTACGCAGGTAGTAGAACATACCTGGATAAAATTCCAGTTTACTGAGATCATCCAATTGGTAAGTTGGTGGCGCTTCTTTGATGAGGGTCCCGTCCCTGTCTATGAATAATATTTTTTTCACGGTTGATATTTTTTTAAAGCTGATAATAAAAGATCATTTTCACCTGCTGTTCCGATGCTGATGCGCAGGCAGTTTTCACAACCAGGTTCTTTACTCCTGTTGCGTACAACAATTTCATTTACGGCCAGGTACTGGTATAAGGAACCGGCGTCTGCTACTTTGACCAAAATAAAATTCGCATCACTTGGGTAAACTTTTTGAACAAAGGAAAAATCTTTCAATGCCTGGATCAATTCCTCTTTTTGTTGCACGCTTTGCCTGATCCATTCATTAACCTGTTCGGTTTGCTGCAATGCCTGAATGGCCAATTGTTGCGATGCTTCATTGATATTATATGGAGGTTTTACTTTGTTGAACAGGTCGATGATATCGATGGATGCATAACAAAGTCCCACCCGCAAAGCCGCCAATCCCCAGGCTTTTGATAACGTTTGCATGACTATAAGATTGGGATATTTTGTCAACTCCTGTATAAAGGTCTTTTGTTTCGAATAATTAATATAAGCTTCATCAATGATAACAATACCGGGAAAATTATTCAGTAATACTTCCACATCTGCACGGTTCATATTGTTACCGGTGGGGTTGTTTGGAGAACAGATGAATAAAAGTTTTGTATGGCTGTCAGTCGCCTGCATAATGGCATTCACATCTAATTGAAAATCATTTGTAAGCAGGGCCTTTCTTATTTCTATATCATTGATCCCTGCACTAACGGCATACATGCCATAAGTAGGCGGACAAATGATCACATTATCTTTCCCCGGGTCGCAGCATATCCGGTAAGCCAGGTCGATGACCTCATCGCTGCCATTACCAATACAGATATTTTCTGCAGGTACACCCTTTATCCCCGCCAGCTGAAACTTTAGTTGCCATTGCAATGGATCGGGGTAGCGGTTATACTGCTGCCCCTCTCCGACAAGTGGCGAACCGTAAGCATTTTCATTGGCATCCAGGAATACAGCGGCATTGCCGGTAAACTCATGCCGGGCAGCTGAATAAGGTTTTAAATTCCTTATATTTTCTCTTACCAGTTTTTGCAAATTAAATGCCATCGCTATTTTTTATTTCATGTAATCTTATCGAAATTGCATTTTTGTGTGCATCTAATCCTTCGGCAGCAGCCATGGTTTCCACAGCTTTGCCAATATTTTTTATCCCTGTTCTGGTTATTTTTTGAAAAGTAATTTTCTTAACAAAACTATCCAGCGATACACCGCTGTAAGCTTTTGCATAACCATTGGTTGGCAGTGTATGGTTGGTTCCGGATGCATAATCACCTGCACTTTCTGGCGAATAATGGCCAAGAAAAACACTGCCTGCATTGATCACTTTTTCAGCTAACAGTGATGCATCGTCTGTTGCAATGATCAAATGTTCCGGTGCATATGCATTCAGCAAGTCGAAAGCTGTTCCTGTTTTCTCCATCACAATGGCCAGGCTATATTGTAAAGACTGCCCTGCAATTTCTTTCCTGTGTAGTTGGTTTAGCTGCTTTTCAATTTCAGCCTTTACTTTTTCAATTATTGACACGGATGAAGCTACCAATAGCACTTGGCTATCTATGCCATGTTCTGCCTGGCTCAAGAGATCAGCAGCAACAAAAGTAGGGACACAGGTTTCATCAGCATACACCGCTAATTCGCTTGGGCCTGCAGGCATGTCAATGGCGATACCAGCAGCATGTATCAATTGTTTGGCAGAGGTAACATATTGGTTACCGGGGCCGAATATTTTATTAACCTGTGATACAGTATCTGTGCCATATGCCATAGCAGCAATGGCCTGCACCCCACCGATCTTATATATTTTTTTGAGTCCGATCAACTGTGCTACGTATAAAATCACCGGGTTTATTTTTCCCTTTTTATCTGGTGGTGTACAAACAACGATCTCTTTACAACCCGCCAATACAGCGGGTATTCCCAGCATAAGTAAGGTAGAAAATAAAGGAGCCGTGCCCCCAGGAATGTAGAGACCAACCTTTTCAATCGCTACAGCTCTTCTCCAACACATAACTCCGGTTGTAGTTTCTATTTCTTTTACTTCTTCTTTTTGTGAATTATGAAATGCAGTGATATGCTGCTTCGCCAGTTCAATTGCTGCTTTAAGATCCCCATCAACAGCAAGAACAGCTTCTTCAATTTCTGCTGCAGATACAATGAATTCGGGTAATGCTACGCCATCAAACTCCAGGCTGTACTTTTGAATAGCTGCATCGCCATGTTGTTTTACATCATCAAGAACAGATCGCACAGTTTCTTCTAGCTGTTCATGATCAAAAGCCGGTCGTTGCAAAATTTCCTTCCACGTACTTTTTTCCGGGTTCATGTATATTTTCATAATTTAAACATATCGCTCTTACAGAGCCTTGGTTAATACTAATTCATTTTTTACTTACATCCCGTTCCAATGGAGATATACCAAATAAAAAATGAGACCTGCAAACACATGCTCCAGCTTACCTCTTCAGGGGGCGGAGGGGCTTTAGACGATCATTTTTTCAATTGGCAATACCAGGATACCCTGGGCATCATATAGCTTTAATTTTTCTATCACTTCCCAAAAATCATTTTCGTTGACCACGCTTTGCACGCTGCTCCAGCCGCTTTCAGCCAGTGGGACAACCGTCGGACTTTTCATACCCGGTAATAAAGAAAAAATATTTTCCAGTTGGGTATTGGGTGCATTCAGCATGATGTATTTATTGTTCTTTGCTGTTTTCACTGAGTTGATCCGCATCAACAATTTTTCAAGCAGGGTTATATTTTCTTCAGACAGATCTTTATTAGCCGTTAATACAGCCTCTGATCGCAGGATCACTTCCACTTCTTTAAGTCCATTGGTGAATAATGTACTTCCGCTGCTTACGAGATCACAGATCGCATCAGCCAAACCAATACCGGGTGCGATCTCTACCGAGCCACTGATCTCATGTATCTCAGCATCTATTTTATTTTCATCCAGGTATTGTTGCAGGATGCCGGCATAAGAAGTTGCGATCTTCAACCCTTCCAGGTCAGCAATAGATCTGTAGGTTAAAGATTTAGGGACTGCAATACTTAAACGGCATTTACCAAAACCCAATCGAAAAATAAGATCGATATCTTTTGCTTTTTCCAACAATACATTCTCACCCACAATACCAATATCGGCAACCCCATCAAATACATACTGCGGAATATCATCATCCCGTAAGAAATAAATTTCCAACGGAAAATTTTCGGCAACAGTCTTTAACTGCTTGTGGCCATTGTTTAACTGGATACCACATTCCTTTAAAAGTTTAACGGAATCCTCGTACAATCTCCCCGATTTTTGAATAGCGATCTTTAACATGTTCTTGAATTTAGTGCAATAAAAAAGGGCTCACTTTTCAGTAAGCCCTCTGGAATATGATTGTTATACATATATCAACATAGCTTACCCGGTGGGGAAGTATGATGATGATGTATGTTTATGATTTGTTGCATTGTTTACACAAAGTAAAGACTGAAACATTGGTTTACCAAATAATATTTTATTTAGTAGTGTCTCAGTTTGAAAAAAGATGTCAGCCTGAACTTGTCGAAGGCGGGTTACGAAGATGTAAATGGCTTCGACAATCCCGATAGCCATCGGGACTGACAATCATTTTAAATTATTATTTTTCAAACTGAGACACTACCTTTTTATTTTTACCCTGTTATTTTACCGGTATAATGCTGATCGCACATCCCCCACCAGGTGCTAATTGCAGGCTTAAAAGAGTTTTATAGTCCACTACCTGCTTGCTGATCACATAAGCTGCAGGGTTTTTCTGGTAGTCTGCGCCAGGTGCATCTGCATAAATAATAGCCTGGTATTTTTTTCCGGCATCTAAAAAATCAAGGGTAAGCGTGGTGTTCCTGCTGTTCTCATTTGTTATAGATCCAACAAACCAGTTATTGGTTCCTTTTGCTTTTCTTGCAACGGTAATATATTCACCTGGCTCTGCTTCCACGTATTTACTGTCATCCCAATCCACAGCCACATCTTTGATGAATTGAAAGGCATCCATTTTCTTTTCATAGATCTCGGGCAGGTCTGCAGCCATTTGCAAAGGACTGCAGATGGTTACATACAATGCCAGTTGTTTTGCCAAAGTTGTATGGATGGTTTCTTTTTTATTCTTATCCCAATAATTTAATTCGAGTTGAAAGATGCCGGGTGTATAATCCATCGGGCCACCCATAAAACGGGTGAAAGGCAGAATAACATCATGGTTTGGTTTATTGCCTTCGCTCCAGGCATTGAACTCCATGCCTCTTGCTGCCTCACAGGCAAGCCAGTTTGGATAGGTCCTACTGAGCCCTGTTGGCCGAACAGGTTCATGTGCATCCAGCATAATTTTATACGATGCTGTTTTCTGCGCTACCCTTACATAATGGTTCACCATCCATTGCCCATCGTGATGTTCGCCACGGGGAATGATATGACCTACATAGCCAGTTTTTACGGCATCATAGCCATTATTTTTCATGAACCGGTAAGCTGTATCCATCTGGCGTTCATAATTTGTTACCGATGCCGAGGTTTCGTGATGCATGATGAGTTTTACTTTTTTGGATGCTGCATATTTATGCAATCCCTTCACATCAAAATCGCCGTAAGGCGTTACAAAGTCAAAAACATTTTCCTTATACTGGCCAAACCAGTCCTCCCAGCCTACATTCCAACCTTCAACCAAAACACCGCTAAAGCCATGTTTGGCTGCAAAGTCAATATAACGTTTTACATTGGCCGTAGTTGCACCATGCTTTCCGCTGGCACTGTCCCAACTGGCCTTCCCCACATGCATCTCCCACCAGATACCTACATATTTTGTTGGTTTGATCCAGGAAGGATCTTTGATGACTGAGGGATCGTTCAAATTAAGAATAGTATGTGAGGCAAGTATATCAGTTGCTTTATCAGAAACTAGGATGGTACGCCAGGGTGTTTTTGCGGGTGCCTGTAAGTAAGCCATATTGCCCAACGCATCGGGTACCAGTGCAGATGATAATGTATAATCTGATTTATCAATGTGCAGGTTCATGGCAGGATAATTTACCAGCGCCGCTTCATGTATATTAATGTACAGGCCATCTTTTGTTTTTAACATCAGTGGCGTTTGCACCGCATCTTTATCAAAGAACTGGTGTGCATATATATTCGCTGCATACTTCGGATCTTCGGCATTTACTTCACTCAGCTTTGTTACATTGGGAGAGAATTCATTACTGTCATAATCACCAGGTATCCAGAATGCCTTGTGATCCCCTGCGAGGTGAAATGCTGTGTTTTCTTTTGATACAATAAAATGGCTGAGGTTCTTTTGTTGCGGGAATTCATAACGGAACCCTACCCCATCATCAAACACTTTAAAAATGATATTGAAAATAATAGCCTTATCCCCTTTTTGTGAAAGGCTGACCTTTAACTGGCTGTAATTATCCCTGATCTCTTTTACATCGCCCCAAACAGGTTTCCATTTGGTATCAGTATTGGTTTGTACAGAAGCCGTTACCATCAGGTTATCTTTTAGTGGTGGCAATGCTTCATTATTCATGGTTTGCTTTAGTTCAAAGCCCATTGTTGAAGGAAGGATCACTGCTGCATTTTTATACGAAACTTCATATACAGGTTCGCCTTTGCTATTTAACCAGAAATTAAGTTCTATTTTTTTGTTGGGAGATTTTATATTGGTTTTGGTCTGTGCAAAACTTAAAGCACCACACAGCATAATGATAACTGCAAATACAATTCTTTTAAATAGCATATCAATCGGTTTTGGGGGTAAATCTACTAATTAATGTGTATCTTTTACACAGTTATTTGTTTTTTATTTAAAAAAGGATGACGGTAGTGCCGGTTACCCAAAAATATCCCGGGACTGCTTTTATTTTGCGGGAATAAAAATAATTGCATATGTTTATGCAAACGATTGCATAAAATTGAGCTTAAAAATAACCATTGCAGACATTGCCAAAAGCCTGAATACCACGTCAGCAACTGTTTCCCGTGCATTGAACAACCACCCGGCGATCAGTTTAAAAACAAAAAAAAGGGTTTTGCGTACTGCCGAAAAACTGAATTACAGGAGGAACACGGTTGCCTCTGCCTTAAGGTCTGGACAAACAGGTATCATCGGTGTAATTATTCCCAGCGCAGAGATCAATTTTTTTGGATCAGTGGTTCATGGTATCGAAAATATGGCGAACCAGCATGGTTACAATGTGTTGATCTATCAATCCAATGAATCATGGGAACATGAACAAAAAGGGATAGAGACTTTCCTGAATGCCAGGGTTGACGGAATCATGGTTTCCATGGCCAAAGAAAAAAATGACTACACCCATTTTTTAAATGCAAAGCATGCAAAGATGCCGCTTGTTTTCTTTGACAGGTCGAATGATGAACTTGAAATTGATTCTGTTTTAATTGATGATCATAAAGGCGGGTATATAGCCACCACACACCTTATTGAACAGGGCTACAAAAGAATTGCCCACATATCGGGCCCGCAACATTTAAAAATATTTAAAGCAAGGCTTGAAGGATATAAAGCTGCACTGAAGGATAATAAGATATCCTTTGACCAGCAACTGGTCTTTACAGGTGATGTTTCCATCAATGCCGGCAGAAATGCGATACAATATTTTTTAAAACTGACACGGCCACCTGATGCAGTTTTTGCTGTTGAAGATTTTACAGCTTTGGGTGCCATCAAGGAATTAAAACACAACAATATTTCGATACCCGGAGACTTCGGCATCATAGGCTTTGCCAATGAGGGTTTTGGCGAACACATCACCCCTTCCCTTTCTACCATTGACCAGCAAACCGTAAACATGGGGAAAGAGGCTTTCCATCTCATGATTAAAATGATAGCAGAAAAAGGAATGGCGAAAACTTCTGTGATAAGGAAAGTTTTGGAACCGATCCCGATATTCCGGAATTCTTCTTTGAGAAAAAAATGAGTACAGCATAATATGAGCAAACCAAACGGACCGATCATGCAGCTTAAATTTATTAGCCTTTCGCTTTTGATAATTTTTACCGGGATCACCTGTAATAAAAGCGGTGCGAATCCTCAACCCATCCCCACACCGGTTCCAACTACTTTCTTTGCAAAAGGTGCAGATCTCAGCTGGCTCACACAAATGGAAAATGCAGCAGTAAAATTTTATAACAGCAGCGGCACCGAAACAGAATGTATGCAGTTGCTGAAAACTATGGGAATGAATTCTATCCGGTTAAGGGTTTGGGTAAACCCTGCTGCCGGTTGGTGTAATACGGCTGATGTTGTTACAAAAGCTAACCGTGCAAAGAACCTGGGCTTGAAAATATTAATTGACTTTCATTACAGCGATACCTGGGCCGATCCCGGGAATCAAACAAAACCTGCGGGCTGGGCAGCGCAGGATGTTGCAACATTGCAAACCTCAGTTTACAATCATACGCTTGCTGTAATGACCGCTTTAAAAATAAATGCCATTACACCCGATTGGGTACAGGTTGGCAACGAAACCAATGATGGGATGCTATGGCCCGAAGGAAAAGCTTCTGTGAACATGGCCAACTATGCAAAATTTTTTATTGCAGGTTACAATGCCGTTAAAGCTGCCAGCCCTGCTTCTAAAGTGATGGTTCATATTTCAAACGGGTACGACAATGCCTTATTCAGGTGGAATTTGGATGGATTAAAAGCCAATGGCGCTGTATGGGATGTGATAGGGATGTCACTATACCCTTCCACGGCAAACTGGAGTACACTTAACAGTCAATGCCTGGCCAACATGAATGATATGGTTACAAGATATGGATCGGAAATAATGATCTGTGAAGTGGGCATGAGCTGGGACCAGCCGGCAGCCTGCAATGCATTTATTGCAGACCTTATCACTAAAGTAAAGTCACTGGGTAACCGCAAAGGTTTGGGAGTTTTATACTGGGAGCCCCAGGCCTATAATAATTGGCAGGGATATACATTGGGCGCATTTGATAATTCCGGCAAACCAACAATGGCATTACATGCATTTAATTAATTTATTAACCAGCTGAATTATGAACCGTAACCATTTTATTTACTATTTGACCGGGTCGCTTGTTTTTTTATCGCTTACGGTTAAAGCCCAGCAACGTCAAAAAATAAATTTTGATGATAACTGGAAATTTGCTTTGGGCAATGCCAACGATCCTGCAAAAGATTTTAATTACAGTATTGCTACCATTTTTTCCAAAACAGGTGCGGCACAAAAAACAGCCATTGATCCAAAATTCAATGACAGCGGTTGGCGCAAACTTTCAGTGCCACATGATTGGGCTGTAGAACTGCCATTCGTCAATTCAAAAAGTTTCGATGTGCAGTCGCATGGCTATAAACCTGTGGGTGGTGATTATCCTGAAACAAGCATTGGCTGGTACAGGAAACATTTTACAGTTGCCCGTTCAGATTCGGGTCAGCGTTTTCAAATACAGTTTGACGGAGTTTATAGGGATGCATCTTTTTGGATAAATGGTTTTTACCTCGGAAATAATAAGAGTGGTTATGTGGGTACCTCGTATGATGTAAGCAATTACCTGAAGTATGGCGGCGAAAATATATTAGCAGTAAGGGTTGATGCAACACAATACGAAGGCTGGTTTTATGAAGGCGCCGGAATTTATCGTCATGTGTGGCTGAATCAATATAACCCGGTGCATTTGGATGAGAACCCGGTGTTTGTTTACACCGATGTACAAAAAAATGCAGCAACAGTTTATATAGAAACCACTGTTCAGAATGATTCATATGCTGCTTCAAATATTTTGGTATCAGCTATTATTACGGACAGGAATGGAAATAAAATTGGAGAAACACTCCCTCAACCCGTTTCGCTTTCAATAAATGAAAAAAGATCAGTTAAACAATCAGTAAAAGTTACCAACCCAAGGCTTTGGTCTTTGGAAGATCCTTATTTATACCGCGTTATTCCTATTGTAAGATCAGGAGGAAAAATAATTGATACAGATAAGATCCGGTTCGGCATAAGAACGTTCAACATAACAAATAAGGGTGTTTTCCTGAATGGAAAATATATAAAATTAAAAGGCACCAACAATCACCAGGATCATGCAGGTGTTGGCAGTGCCCTACCCGATTACCTGCAGTACTACCGGATCTTTTTACTGAAACAAATGGGCTCCAATGCTTACCGTACCAGCCATAATCCGCCAACAAAAGAATTGCTGGATGCCTGCGACAGCCTGGGAATGCTGGTGATGGATGAGAACAGGTTACTCAACAGCAGTACGCAATACATGCATGATTGGGAATGGTTACTCAAACGTGACAGAAGCAGGGCCTCTGTTTTTATGTGGTCCATTGGAAATGAAGAAGGTTGGGTGCAGGGAAACAGTACAGGCAAATTAATTGCACAGTCATTGCTGGCAAAACAAAGAGAAGTGGATCCTACGAGGTTAAGTACTTATGCGGCAGACATGGGCAATCAATTCAAAGGTATAAATGAAGTAGTACCGGTACGCAGTTTTAATTACCGGCAGTTTGCTGTTGCAGATTATCATAAAGATCATCCAACCCAACCCATCATCGGAACTGAGATGGGTAGTACCGTTACCACACGTGGACAATATATTAAAGATTCAATAATAGGTTATGTTCCCGACCAGGATATTACTGCACCATGGTGGGCAAGTACTGCAGAAACCTGGTGGAAACTTGCAGAGCCAAATGATTACTGGTTAGGCGGCTTTGTATGGACAGGGCTTGATTACCGCGGCGAACCAACACCTTTCACATGGCCCAATATCAATTCGCATTTTGGTATCATGGATATATGCGGCTTTCCAAAAAATATTTATTACTATTATCAATCCTGGTGGACAGACAAAGACGTATTGCATATTTCTCCTCATTGGAATTGGCCGGGAAAGGAAGGCCAGCCCATTGATGTATGGGTGAACAGCAATGCAGATAACGTGGAGTTATTTTTAAATGGAAAAAGCCTGGGTAAAAAATATATGCCACGTAATGGGCATTTGAACTGGATTGTAAATTATACTCCCGGCACATTGGAAGCCATTGCATTTAAGAAAGGTAAAAAGCTTCAGACAAAAATTGAAACAACGGGCAAACCTGCTGAAGTTGTTATCAGCCCTTATAAAACTACCATGTTTGCTGATGGTAAAGATGCAACCGTGATCAATATCAGTGTTATTGACAGGCAGGGCCGTGAAGTGCCTGATGCGAATCAGCTCATCCGCTTTTCTGTACAGGGTGATGCCAAAATAATCGGTGTTGGTAATGGGGACCCCAGCAGCCACGAGCAGGATAAATATTTTGACACTGTTGCACAGCGACATTTATTCAATGGTAAATGCCAGGTGATTGTTCAATCAGGATCAACAACATCCATGATACATTTTGAAGCAAAGGCTGACAGTTTATGGACCGGTGCAACAGATATCATGACCATACATTCCCGAACAACCACAAACGTCAATGCATCAAAAAATACTTTCCCGGTGATGCCGTTTAAAGCAACTCCGGTTGATAAGATGCTTGGTGCTGACATTTCTTTCTTACCGGAACTCGAAAACAAAGGCATGAAATTCTATGACCTGGATGGAAAAGAAAAAGATGCGATCAACATTCTAAAAGACCATGGTTTTAATTATATACGGCTCCGCATTTTTAATGACCCGGCAAGAGACAGTGGCTATTCTCCTAAAGATGGATTCTGCGATCTGCAACATACACTGCAAATGGCAAAAAGAGTAAAGATAGCCGGTATGAAAATATTACTTGATTTTCATTACAGTGACTACTGGGCCGATCCTCAAAAACAATGGATGCCTGAAGCATGGCGTGGCAGATCGATCGCTGAATTGAAACAGGCAGTATATGATTATACAAAAACGGTGATGCTGGCTTTAAAAGACCAGGGTACTTCGCCGGATATGGTACAGGTTGGGAATGAAATTAACCATGGTATGATCTGGCCGCATGGCAGTGTTAATAATTTTGATAGCCTTGCGCAATTATTTTTTGCAGGCGTACAGGGTGTAAAATCAGTTTCTCCTTCCACAAGCATCATGTTGCACATTGCACTGGGCGGACAAAATGATGAAAGTAAATTTTTTATAGACAACATAATCAAACGTGGCGTTCCCTTTGATGTGATCGGTTTATCCTATTACCCAAAATGGCATAATACATTGGGTGACCTGGAATATAATCTCGATGATCTTTCACGCAGGTACAATAAAGATGTAATTGTAGTAGAATATTCGCATGTCAAAAGGGAAGTAAATGAATTGTCGTTCAATGTAGCCAACGGCAGGGGTAAAGGAAGCTGCATCTGGGAGCCATTGAGTACCTGGGAACGTTTTTTTGACAGGAGTGGCAAAGCCACTGAATTGCTTTTGATCTATGATGAGATGAGTAAGAAATACCTGAGATAGGGTTACTTGATACTGGATACTAACACAAACGCTTCATGATAAAAAAAATAACTTCGGTTTTTAAAGAAAAGTTTGCAGAAGAGCCTGCTGTATTCCGTTCGCCGGGGAGGATAAATATTTTGGGCGAACATACAGACTACAATGAAGGTTTTGTTTTACCTGCAGCCATTGATAAAAATATTTATGTTGCTATTACCAAAAGAACAGATGACCAGGTTAACCTATATGCCTGCGATTTTAATGAAAGTTTTACAACCGATATCGGAAACATAAAACCGGTATCCATACAATGGCCCAATTACATTTTGGGTGTGGTTGATCAATTACAAAAAAAGGGGTATAATATAAAAGGATTCAATGTAGTTATTGATGGTGATATCCCCATTGGTGCAGGCCTCTCCTCCTCTGCTGCTGTGGAATGTGCGGTGATATTTGCCTTGAATACCGTTTTTGACCTGGGCTTGAGCAAAATGCAAATGGTTCCGCTGGCACAAAAAGCCGAACATATTTTTGCAGGCGTTAACTGTGGTATCATGGACCAGTTTGCCAGTATGTTTGGCAAAAAAAATAATGCTGTTAAATTAGATTGCCGCTCCCTGCATTACGAATACGTTCCCATAAAACTGGATGGGTATCAAATTATATTATTTAATACCAATGTTAAACACAACCTGTCCGCATCGGCATATAATGAAAGAAGGCTACAATGTGAAACAGGCGTTTCCATGATCGCACAAAATCATCCAACAGTAACTAGTTTGAGGGATGTAAATATGGAAATGCTGAAAGACTATGTAGAGGCTGCTGCCCCATTGATCTTCAGGCGCTGCAAATATGTTGTACAGGAAAATGAAAGATTGCAGGGTGCATGCGAAGACCTGAAACAGGGTAATATCAAAGCCCTGGGTGCAAAAATGTACCAGACGCATAGTGGATTGAGATACGACTATGATGTAAGTTGTAAAGAACTTGATTTTTTGGTTGACTTTGTAAAACCATATACAGCTGTTGCCGGTGCCAGGATGGTAGGTGGAGGCTTTGGAGGCTGTACCATTAACCTGGTCAAAGAAGACGGAGTTGAAGAGCTGCTAGCTGCAATAAGCTCAGCCTATCATGAAGCCATGGGACTGTCTTTAACAACATATCATGTATCAATTGAAAATGGAACAGAAGCCTGTACGGCATTAACACTACAATAATTCACCAATTCATAAACCGTAAAAATTAATTTGCTATGAGCACCTTACATACTAAAGATTACCTGGTCTTCCTGCTTTATTTTATAGTTGTTGCCGGTTATGGTTTTTGGGTGTATTATAAAAAGAAGAAACAAACCGTTTCAGCTTCCAACGATTTTTTCCTGGCCGAAGGGTCTCTCACCTGGTGGGCCATTGGTGCATCATTGATAGCTTCCAATATTTCTGCCGAACAGTTCATTGGCATGAGCGGCAGCGGATTTAAAATGGGGCTGGCCATATCGGCTTACGAGTGGATGGCTGCTATAACCCTGATCATTGTTGCTGTATTTTTTATCCCGGTATATCTAAAAAATAAAATTTATACCATGCCACAGTTTTTAAACCAGCGGTATAATGGTACTGTTGCCATGATCATGGCTGTGTTTTGGCTCTTGTTGTATGTAGTTGTAAACCTGATGTCGATCCTTTACCTCGGCGCACTCGCCATTCATGGTATATCAGGACTGGACATACATATATGCATTGGCTTATTGGCTGTATTTGCGATCTTCATCACCCTTGGTGGCATGAAAGTAATTGGTTATACAGATGTGATACAGGTTTTCTTTTTGGTATTGGGAGGTTTGGTAGCAACATATATCGCCCTGAACCTGGTTGCAGAAAAATCCGGACAGACAGGAATAATCAATGGTTTTAACCTGCTTACCTCAAAGGCTGATGATCATTTTCACATGATCTTTAAAAAAGATAATCCCAATTATATTGACCTGCCAGGGCTCTCGGTTTTATTGGGTGGATTATGGATCGCCAATCTTAATTACTGGGGTTGTAATCAATACATCACGCAACGTGCATTGGGCGCCGATCTGCAAACAGCCCGAAAAGGAATTTTATTTGCCGCGTTCTTAAAATTACTAATGCCTGTTATCGTGGTATTGCCCGGCATAGCAGCTTATGTATTGTACCAACAAGGCATGTTTCAAACAGAAATGCTCGACTCACATGGAATAGTGGATGTTAACAAGGCATATCCCTCTGTATTGAACCTCTTACCTACCGGTTTAAAAGGTTTGGCTTTTGCAGCGCTCACTGCAGCCATTGTTGCATCGCTGGCAGGAAAAGCAAACAGCATTGCCACTATTTTTTCGCTGGATGTTTATAAAAAGGCCATCAACAAAAATGCTGATGAAAAGAAACTGGTCTCTGTTGGAAAAATAGCAGTAGTAATTTCTATGCTGCTTGCCATTTTATTATCACTGGCATTGGGCGAAAAACTGATGGGTGAAGGCAAGCAGGGTTTTCAATACATACAGGAATACACAGGATTTGTATCGCCTGGTATTTTTGCCATGTTCATCCTGGGATTTTTCTGGAAAAAAACAACATCTAATGCAGCTTTATTTGCCATCATCGGCGGATTTTTATTATCGGTGCTTTTTAAATTCTTACCGGGTATGATGGACCTTTCTTTCCTTTCGCAGTCAGGATTTTCAAAAGTAAATGCAGCAGGTATTTTCGAGATACCTTTCCTGGACAGGATGGCATTTGTATTTATCCTTTGCATGGGAGGCATGTTTATCATCAGTAAGATCGATAACCGCAGAGGAGTTAAACCGCATGCACTTGAAATTGATACAACCATGTTTAAAATGAAACCGGCTTTTGTAGCAGGGGCATTGATCGTTTGCGGCATCTTGGTTGCATTGTTCAGTTTGTTCTGGTAATTTAAATTATGTGAACCGATGATAAACGGCATTACAGAATCCTGGTTTGGAGATCTTGAGATCAAGACCGTTACCGCATATACGATTACTAATGCAAATGGCGTGCAGGTAACGGTCATTAATTATGGAGCTACCATAACCAGGATCATAACACCTGATAAGAACGGTACAGCCGGAAATGTGATCATTGGATTTGATTCGCTTGAAGGTTATTTACAAAACGGGCATCAATATTTTGGAGCCATTATTGGCCGCTACTGTAACCGTATTGCGAATGCACATTTTTCATTGGATGGAAAGGAATATTATTTAGCAGCAAATGATAAAACATCAAGCCTGCATGGTGGATGGAAAGGCTTTGATAAGGTTTACTGGCATATTGAAAAACAGGATGAAAATAGTTTGAAATTAACCTGGCTCAGTAAGGATGGCGAAGAAGGGTATCCCGGTAATTTACATATTGAACTAACCTATACACTTAATAACAATAATGAATTAATAATGGATTACAGCGCCCACACCGATAAAGCCACGCCAGTAAACTTAACCAGTCATTGTTATTTTAATTTATCTGCCGGCAAAGATCCAACCATTTTAGATCATGAGTTAACAATTTTTGCAGATCAGTATACAACCGGGTTCAATGAAACAGTTACTGCAGCGCCAATAGTATCTTTAAAAAACACACCGCTCGATTTCAGGGTATCAAAAAAAATAAGAAAGGATATTGATAAACTCCCCGATGGTTACGATCATAATATGGTGTTGAACAACCCCGGAGGTAAAGCAGCAGTTTTATATGACCCCGACTCAGGGCGGCTTATGGAAGTATTTACTTCAGAGCCGGGCCTCCAGTTCTATTCAGGTAATTTTTTAGGCATGACCGTTACAAATGGAACAGATCAAAGCAAATACATGAAACATGCAGCCCTTTGCCTGGAGGCACAACACTATCCGGATAGTCCAAATGAAACTTCATTTCCCAACACCATTTTAAGACCGGGAGAAATATACAGGCAAACAACGGTGTATAAATTTTCAGTAAAATAAACAGGTATTTGAAATTGCTATTTCACTTCGTGATTTACAGGTATAAAAAATGCCAGCATAAAAAGCTGGCATTTTTTTAAGAAACTATAACTCAGTTTAGTTGATAGTTACCGTTTGTAAATTTTCATTTAGTGTTACGGTACGCATGCCGGCTGTTGTTGGTGTTTTAAAATTAGGCCCGCCATCCCATTTAATAGCTCTTGGAGCACCGAGAGTCTGGCTTTGTCCGCTATTATCTTCATAATCAAAAGCTCCCCAGGCATTACCTGCTAAAAACTTAATTTCTTCATTAGCATCCAGTAACAGGGTTTTTGTCCAGATACCATTACCCACATAAGTCATTTGTGGAGAGTTTGCTGGATCCCAATCAGGTACGCCGGTCATACCATTTCCAACGATCCTCATTTCTGTACCCGGGCTTGTAAAATATTTTACGTTATCCCTGTCACGTCCGTCCCATATTAACCTGTAACGGCCGGGAGTTGGGTAATCATTAAAATTAGCTCCGTTAACCTGCAATGTACTGCCATCACCACCCGGTGTTCCATAACTTCTTGTTTCTGATACAGACATGCTTCCATTATCCCAGGCATTGTTATCAATCAGTTTCCAACCACCTGAAGTAAAATCTGTTAATCCCACAAAGAGATTTGTAGCAGCATTACCTAAAGCATAACCTGGAAAAACACCTGGTGGATTCCAGCCTGCACCGGTAGCTCCTCCCACAAAACCCATACGGCCTGCCATAATATTATATTGCAAAGTGCTTACATTAACTGATATCCTGTAGTAACCTGCTGTTGCAACTGTTAAGTTTGCACCACCGCCCGATAATACACCGCCCGAACCACCATAATTTACATTCCAGCTTCTACCTTCTGTAATTTTAAACTCAGCATTAGCCGGTAAATAAATGTATAAGTAGTACAATTTATTCAATACTGCAGGCCGCATATCTCTTATAAATTCAGGTGCTGTTCCCGGATCCCAGTCATTACCATTACCGGTTGAAGCCTGGTAACCGCCGGGCATGTATATCCTTAAAATAGGTACATAAGTTTGTATGGTAACATTCACCACGTTAGAATAAGAAATGGCTCCCTTTGCTGTTACTGCTTTGATCCGGTATTCAACTTTACCACTGTTGCCGCCCGGGATACCTGAATTTAATGCAGTCTGGTTCATTTGGCTTTGTGTTAATGCCAGTGAATACAATGAAGCCCCTACAGGAATTTCAATAGGCGCCACAAAATTCTTTGTTGCTGAATCATATTGCATTGTATAGGTAACTACACCCGTGTAACCTTTAAATGCAGCAGACCATGAAAAAATATTTGATGGCAAAGCTGCATTGGGTAAAGTAACAGTTACTGATGTATTTTGCGTAACTAAAATGGCAGGATCGGGGAACGGTGTAACGATTATTTTTAAAATGTTTGATGTATATCTTTCGTTATTGTTATTATAAGAAGATATAAGCCTTACATCAATTGCCTGTGCAATGCCTAACTTAAACCCAAGGTTCAGCAATATACCATTCAGGTCTCTTGCGGTCAACGATGTATTTAAAACACCAAAAACTATTTTAGAATTTTTGTTGGTAAAATTCTTTCCGGTAGAATCTATTTCCAGTACATATTTTGTAGTGGCCGAATCATTTGAATACTTTGGATTAGTCCAGGAAAAAGAAATTACTGCATTGTTTGAATCAGCAAGTACCGGTGCAACAGCGGTAGTTGAACTCGTTAAAACCGGTGATACCCCCAATTGATAAATGGGCAGTGCCTCAACTTTTGTAAGGTTATCAACTTTTTTACAGGCTGTAATAAAACAGGTTACTGTAATTGCAGCAAAAAATATTTTTAAAATATGTTTCATCTTATAAATTTTAATGTTGATTATAATTTTACAACAGTATATTTTCCTGTGACAAAATTTAATGTTACTTTATAGCTGCCAGAAACAGCTGGCGTTGGAATCGCAGGAGGATCTGATTGGCCAGGTAACCCCATATTCGCACTAAAGTCACCACCGGTTGCACTGCTGCCGCCATATTGCGGCTGCCATTGATTTAAAGTAGAAAGGAATTTATAAAACTTGTTAGGCACAAAATTCATCGTGATCGTGTATTCTGTTAAACTTAATTTAGTAGCTTTTTGAGCGGCTGGTGGATTATTTGTCCAGTCGCTTGGTGTACCGTCACCGGTAATATATAATTCACCTGTTGGTGGTAAAGGTACCGCCACATCCAGGTAAGGCGTAATTACGATCTTGATCACATTAGAATACAAAGGCACAGTCCCGTTAATGGTAGATTTGATCCTGAATTCAATATTATGCGGAACATCTCTTGCCATGAGTAGTTTATTCAGGAAGGTATTTATCTCCTTCACCGTAAATGCTGCACTCAGGTTGTTGGCAATTGATGTTTCCTGGATATTCGGGTTAGTGAAATTCGACCCTGTTGTATCTACCTGTAAAATATAAGTTACATTCTGCGAGCTTATTCCTGTATTGAACTGGTAGTTTGGATTTGTCCAGTTAAATGTAAGGGCGATCGTATTCTTTATAGTACTATCTAAAAAAAGATTAGCTGTAGATGATACGGTCAGTACCGGGCTGGTACCTCCCTGGAAATAGACTTTGTTCTCATCTTTTTTGCAGGATAAGACGATGGCTGCTGTAAAGACCGTACCAAGTATTAATTTTAAAATATTTTTCATAAAAACAATTTTAATTATTTCAGATTAATAACCAGTGTTTTGGGTTAAGTTAGGATTAGCAACAATATTAGATGCCGGTATAGGGAACAAATTATATTTTGCATCCACGGCAGTACCGGATGATACGCCTCCTTTCCATGGCCACAAATAAGTACCTGTAGTTAATAATCCATAACGTACCAGGTCTGTACGGCGATGACCTTCCCAATACAATTCCCTTCCTCTTTCATCAAGTACATATTGTAAATTCAATTGTCCGGCCGAAATATTACCACTTACATTACCATAAGCCCTTGTACGAATATTATTCATATAACCCAGGGCTGTTGTTGCATCACCTCCAGTACCTGCACGTAAAACAGCTTCTGCATAGATCAGGTACATTTCTGATAACCTGAAAATAGGAAAATCAATATCGGCAAACTCCTTCTTTGAATCTGATACCGGGCCACCATCAGAGCGGATGTTCACATATTTTTTTACGTGTGGCCCCTGGTCAAAATTACTGATATCAGTTATTACCAGTTGTGAAGCACCAGTACCATATTTTGAAGTTGTGAACATGGCCCTTTTATCAGTAGCTCCTGTATTATCAGCAAAAAGGTTCACAAAAGCTGATGTAGACCTGTATCCATACCAGCCACCACCTACGCCATATTCTACTCCTTCATCACCACAGGCTGCATGCGCAAAGAAAGTTGTATTTCCGTAAGCCTGGGTGCGTAACCCATCGCAATTAACGGCAAACATAAATTCATCCTTTGCTTTATCATTATCTGCCATGAACACCCTTGGATAACCAGGGTATAAAGCATAGCCGGCATCAATTACTTTCTTTGAGTACGTAACGGCTTCAGTATATTTTGTTGTTCCTGTATAAACACCTGCATTTAGATATATACGTGCCAGTAAGGCCCAGGCAGCTCCCTGGTCAACCCTGCCATATTCAATTGTTTTTACAGGCGCAAGATCAGCATCAATGGCTTTCAGTTCTTTTTCAATATACAGGAACAGGTTGGCACGACTTATCTCTTTTGGTAAAGTTGTACCGATCAGGTCATCTTCAGTAATAAAAGTAGATTTTCCAAAAAGGTCCATCATCACCCAGTAATTATAAGCACGCAAAAAACGTACTTCAGCTACCGATTTTTTAATGTCTGCAGCGTCAGTTCCGCCAATGCCCCTTTCGGCTAGTTTAGCATCGGTGCTTTCCCTCATATACTCATTGATCAAAGTAATATTATAGATGGGCCGTGCATAAATTCCTTTTAAGAAAGGATCAGCACTGGTAAATTTCAGATCATGAAAATCATGAATGGTCTGATCATTCCAGGCAACTACAGCTTCATCGGTAGGTAATTCATTACAGTTAAATAACATTCTTATAAATGCAACCTGTGAGCCTTCATCCAGCCCACCGCTGATATCCGGATTCCCAGCGGGTCCCCGGTTACCAGTTATTGCCAGTGTGCCGTAAATTTTTGCCAGTACAGATTTGTAACCGGCAGCAGTTGAATATGTTTTTTCCGGCGTAAGATCGTTGGTTGGATACAGGTCCAGTTTTTTTGCGCATGAAAGGGTAACCATCGTTAAAACAACTGCTCCCACTACATATTTAGTTAATTTATTTTTCATATCAATCGTTATTTAATAATTAAAAATCTAAATTAAAGCCAAGAGAGAATATCCGTGGCCTTGGGTAAATATTATTATCCACACCGCCATCACTTGAATTTTCAGGATCAAGGCCTTTGTATTTTGTTATAGTAAATACATTTTGAACACTGGCAGCAATGCGTAAGTTGGCCCTGCCCCTCAGTACTTTGCCCCAGTTGTAACCCAGGTTGATATTATCCAGTTTGAAAAATGAAGCATTCTCAATATAATAGTCAGACAGGTATTGGTTGTTTGAAAACCCGGTTTCCAGGTAATTGGTAGAAACATTGCCGATAAAATTGATCGGGTTCTTCAATTGCCTTAATACCCCATTGTTTGAGTTGAAATTATTATACAGGTATGTTCCAAATGCTGCATGCCCTGCAATACCCAATGAGTATTTTTTATAGCTAACCTGTGTGTTGAAACCCATAAAAATATCTGCGGCTGGTTTTTTATAATAATAACGGTCTTTTTGATCGATCGTTCCATCACGATTCAGATCTTCATAAAGCCCTTCAATAGGTCTGCCTGTTGCCGGATCATAAACCTGTTTGAAAACATAATAAACATAGGGGCTATAACCTACTGCAAACCTGCCGATATTATTTCCTGTACCTCCGGAAATACCACTTGTTTCGATGCCCTGGAAGTTAGGATCCTGCTGTTTTAAAAGATTAGTGATCTCTCTTGTGTTGTAAGTAAAATTAAATCCGAATTCCCAGGTTAAATTGGTTTTTCTAACCGGAACTGTATTCAGGGTAAATTCTACTCCTTTATTTTCCATATTACCAACATTGGTCAATAAAAGAATATCAAAATTACCCCCTGCTGCAACAGGCACCCTGCTTAAAAGGTCCTTTGTTTTCTTAAAATAGTAATCTACTGAACCTGAGATCCTGTTGTTCAGGAACCCAAAATCCAGTCCTACGTTTGTTGTGGTTGTACTCTCCCATTTCCTGTCTGGGTCATAAGCAGAGGGGCGTAAAAAACTATAGTATGTATTTCCAAACTGGTATTGGGCGCCTGAATTTTCACTCCTGGCATAATAAGGTAAATAAGAATAATAAGGAATGCCATCCTGTTGCCCGGTTGTACCCCAGCCCAATCTTAATTTCAGGTCATTTAAAACATGCGCAGATTTAAAGAAGTCTTCCTTCAGTTTCCACGCTACAGCTACAGCTGGAAAATAACCAACCCGGTTTTCTTTTGCAAATTTAGAACTGGCATCCCTGCGGAGTGAAGCGGTTATTAAATATTTATTTGCAATCGAAACATTAATCCTTCCCAGGTAAGATTCCAACCGGTATTCGGGCTTATCAGTAAGGAAGTCAGGTTCTGACCCTATAAGAGTATCTTTCTTTTGAGGGTTGGCAGCATCAGCAATTGTCCTGTAACTAAAAGAAGCAAATTTCTTTACATTGGTTATAAAATCCTGGTAAGTATGACCAACCAAAACATCCACTTTTGTATTCAATTTTTTTAAATCTTTGGTGTAAAATAGCTGGATATCTGCAATCGTATTCTTCTTTCCCTGCTCATAATGAGTTCTGCGGCCACCGGTTTTATAATTGGTTCCGGATGCTGAGTCTATGTTATCATCTCCTCTTCCGCTCGAATTATCAATACCGAGGTTTAACAAAACATGCAGATCAGGAAACCAATGAATCTTATAATCAACCTGTACATTACCTACAATGCGGTTAACATTTGATTTATTATCCCTTTGATTTAATAAGGCCACGGGATTTCTTGTTGCCAGGTCGATGAGTGTACTGTTTCCATCCAGCCATTCGTAATAACCACCGAATTTACCTGCAGATGTAGATCTGATCTGTTGAGTAGGGTCAAAAGCAATTGCAGAACCAATGGCACCACCGTCTGCAAAATTATTTTTTGTATTGCTTGCTTTTAATGCCAGGTTAACACTTAAATGATTGTCTAAGAATTTAGGAGATAGATTTAAGGATCCCGTAAAGCGTTTAAAATTATCTGTTTTTAAGATACCATCCTGGTTTAAGTATCCCACCGATGCCCTGAAGGGAATATTTTTAAAAGCACCACTGGCGCTGATATTATTATCCCACCCAAAAGCCGGGCGGTAGATCTCCTTTTGCCAATCTGTATTGGCAGTCCCCAGCAATGCTTTAAAAGTTGCGTTCCCATCTGCCGTAATGATCGCACGCACCTCATCTCCGGTTAACACTTTAACTGTTTTGCCAACCACTCCGGTTGATAATTGTGTATTAAAATTATAACGTACTTTACCGTTGACTCCTTTTTTTGTAGTAATGATCAACACCCCATTAGATGCCCTTGATCCATATAATGCAGTAGCAGAAGCATCTTTCAAAACGCTCATGGATTCAATATCATTAGGGTTAATGGTATTTAAAAGATTTCCTGAACCGGCAATTCCATTACCTTCTACCGGTACACCATCGATCACTATCAAAGGATCGTTACTTGCATTTAAAGAAGCACCGCCGCGGATACGGATCCTGCTGCCGCCCCCCGGAGAGCCTCCGCCGGTTGTTACTTCCAAACCTGCCACTTTACCAAGCAACAACTGTTCAGTAGAATTAACAACACCTTTTTGAAAATCTTTTGCAGATACAGAAGTTACTGAACCTGTAAGATCGCCTCTTCGCTTTGTACCGTATGCAACCACAACCAGTTCATCAAGTTGCTGGTTGATCTGGGTCATACTTACATCTGCAGTATTGCCCGACACGGTTACCTGCATCGCACCAAAGCCTACAGAAGTAAAAACCAAAGTAGCATTTGCCGGAGCATTAATTCTATAAGTACCATCGGTTGCAGTTTGGGTGGCAGTTTTGGAGCCCTTTATAGTAACTGTTGCACCCACAACAGGACTACCATCTTTAGAATCTGTTACTTTACCTGTAACTGCATTTTGAGAAAATGAAGCGAGGGAAAGCAGGATCATGGTACAGGACAGCAGTAGTTTTTGGAAGATTTTTCTCATAAAACAAGCTTTTTGTTTTTTAAAAATAGCGATCGTAAATGTTTGTGTAGATTTTACACAAATCAAATGTGTATAATGTACACAATTTAGTTATTTTTTTTAATTAACAATTAATTGTTAATTTATTTTTTTAAAAAAATTGATTTTCTTAAACAGCGGTAACCTAAGCTGCTAATAATCAAACCATTTAGAAAAAGAGATGGCGGATTCTTAAAAGTCGATCCCTACCCATTTTTTCTTTTTCTTCTCGTATTTGTTGTAATTGAAATTATAGAGTTTACCGGGGCGGTGTGGTACATCCTGTTCCATTTGATCTATATCTACCAAAAAGTCCATAGCGAAGAATTTCTTTCTGAAATTACGCCTGTCCATTTTGGTATCTAAAATGGCTTCATATACATTCTGCAATTCACGCAGTGAGAATTTTTTAGGCAATAGGCTGAATGCCAGCGGGTGTTCCTGTACCCTCCTTTGCAACTGTTCATAACTGCTATCCAGTATTTGTTTATGGTCGAAGGCCAGTTCTGTGATATCGTTCACATCGTGCCAATGCAGTTCGTTATCTAAAATTTTTAATTTGTGGTGCTGAATATTGATGAGGGAATAATAAGCAACGGTAACTACCCTTCCTGCCGGGTGACGGTCAAGGCAACCAAAAGTTTTAACCTGCTCCAGGTAAACATCATCAAGGCCCGTACGTTGTTTTAAAATACGATTAGCAGCAGAGTCCAGTTCTTCTGTAGGGTCAACAAGGTCTCCCAATAAGGACCATTTACCCTGAAATTTTTTAAGGTCACTTCTTATTAATAATACTTTAAGTTTATTTTCATCAAATCCAAAAATTACGCAGTCAACAGACAATGCAATACGATTGATGCTTTTAACTTCTGTCTGTATCGTCGACAGTGTTTTGATATTTGTTCCGTGGTTGGTATGATTAGAGTTAGCCATGTGCATTTCTTTAAAGTTTAGCAACAATTAATATTTTACAAATTTTATCACATTGCCCCTGTTATTTTGTGTTAACAAAAGAAAGTAAACACCTTTACTCAAATTATCAAACTGGTTAATAACTGCAAGTTGATATTGCCCGTTTATTTGACTCCTGTTTAACAGTGTTTGCAATCGCTGGCCCTGGGGATTAAATACTTCGATAGTTACATTCCCATTTCCCGGCAGTATATAATCTATGATCGCATTCCCGTTTACCGGGTTTGGTGATATTTTAAGACCGTAACCATCTTTCAGATCCGTTATTTGGTTATTGTGCGATCTTGTAGTGAACTGTGCAGTACTGTAATTATTAACCGGTGTTGCAGAACAGTTTGCACTTACCCTCCAATCATAAAGCGTACCTGGGATAAGATTTACCAATGTGAAAGATCCGCTACTGATCCCTGTTGCAGCATTGGTCCAGGCGCCTGAAGCAGTTTTATAATCAACTGTATAAAAATTACCGGCTGCAACAGTCCAGTTAAGAACTGCCGAACTGGTGGTAATATTTGTAACGTTCAGTCCGGCTGGTGCAGGGGGTGTTGCACATCCCGGGGCACTTACATAAATGTGATATTCGCCCGGCTGGAGTGTTACTGTTTGAGACGTAGCCGTTAAAGTAAAAGTATTTCCGGTTACTCCGTTCAAACCCGTACCCGTACCATTGCTGATATAATTGGTCCAGTTGCCGATCGTTTGAAAATTGATGGTCTTGGTTCTTGCATCAACATCAAGATTGGCTACAACTGTTATTTTAATACCGGTTGCATTGGGATCAGCGATCTGCACCAGTTTTACTAACCCGCTGTTGAATTCATACGTAAAAGAAGTGTTATTGAAAATAGCAGGATTACTTAAGCGAAGCTGTATGATACTCTTATAAGCATTATATAAATGCACTCTTTCCGTCACGGTCATGTATTCCCAATGCGGGGGTTTGTTTGCCACGTTAGATCCACCGAAATTAAGCGGTATATCATATCCCCTTTCTTCAAACTGCCAGATCATTTTTGGCCCGGGCACAGTAAAGAAAACAGAAGCGGCAGCTTCTTCCCTGGCAAGAGCTGTGTTTAAATTTTTTACATTATAACTACCTGAAGAATTACCGAAAGTTAAATTTTTATACATGGTGCGTTCTTCATCATGACTTTGCATATAACCCACTTCTGCCGGATTGCTGTAACCTCTCTGTGGGCTATTGTAGGCAACCGGGCTTATATCTGAGTTTGTAACATAGCCCATGGTGCATTGGTTATAGGTGAAATTGTTATTACCCCATAACATAAAACCATGCGTGGCAAATTCCTGCTCTTCCTGGCAGGGTAATGTTCCCAAAAATTCCAGGATCATATAGGTACCGGGATGAGCAGGTACAGTACCGTTGTAATATCTTTTTAAATTAGCAGCCCGACTTGCATCGTAATTTTCGATTGTAGTAGTATTGCTGGATGTTTGTGTAAATCCTTTTGCAAGATCGAAGCGGTAGCCATCTACCCTATATTCATTTAGCCAGTGATCTAAAGAACGCTGCACCAGGTATTGGGTAGCTGTTGAGGTGTGATTAAAATCGTTAAAAAAAGCATAAGCATGTGGGGCCACGGGGTTTAACCAGGGATTATTTGCTGCAGGCCTGTTATTGGCCGCATCCCAATACATTTTTGCCTGCGGGGCATTGCCTGTACAATGATTGTAAACAACATCAAGTATTACCGCAATGCCGTTCAAATGGCATTTGTCAATAAATTCTTTCAGCTTATTTTTTGTGCCGTAATATTTATCAGGCGCAAAATAAAATGATGGATTATAACCCCAGCTTTCATTTCCGTCAAATTCATTGATGGGCATTAATTCGATGGCGTTGATACCGATATTTTTTAAATAAGGTAAAGAATCAATTAATGATTGATAACTGTGCTGGGCCGTAAAATCCCTGATCAACAGTTCATAGACGATAAGATTTCTCTTATCAGGTTTGGTAAAATTATTTACCTGCCAGTTGTATTGCGGCTCTGCAGTTTGCAGGATGCCCACCTGGCCTGTTGTTAACCCCGTTGGGTATGGTTTAAGGTTTGGATAAGTAGTGGCATTGATGTATTGATCATCTGGATCCAATACTTTTTGTGTGTAGGGATCAGCAATTTTGATCGTATTGTCAATCAAATACTGAAAGCCATATTCAACACCCGGCGTAAGGCCGGTTAATATTATCCAGTAATAATTTCCGTCGGCTGTGCGTTTCATTTGATTGGCACAATTAACTACCCAGTTGGAAAAATCTCCAAGCACTGCTACAGTACTTTTATTGGGCGCATACAGTACCAGAGTTACGGAGGTATTATTTGCATCATAATTAATTCCTTCCTGCACACCGGAAGGCAATGCAGCCACAGTGGTGGCAGGCAGAAAAGAAAAATTATTAGTATCTTTCAAAATATTACCACCTCCAAAATCTCCTGTCAAAATAAGTTGCTGGCTACACGCTGAGGTAAGGATCCAGCCTGTTGTAATTGTATTCGTTAACATTGTATTTACCGTGCTGACGCCATTCACACTAATATTGAGTATTGAATTCGGACTACAAACACCATTAACAGGTATATTGGTTCCAACTGGTACGGTAATAGGTTCCAACCATGGAATATACCTTGGTTCAGCAGGAGGTAAATTAAATCGAATTGCCGCCTGCCCCTGTGCATATACAGGCAAATACATATCGCTGTTGTCAGAATTAACCTGCTTTAATGTGCCTGTTGCATTTCTAAAAATGACCGTTACTTTCCTGATCGTTTCCCCTGCAGGCACGCCCATAAAACTCCTGATATTTGTAATGCTGTATTGATATTTATTGCCACCAAGTGCTGTAGCTTTTGCTGCGGGATCGGCAGTACCCCAGGTAAATTTTACATAGCGCCAGTCAGAAGGACCGGTACTTAAATTGGTGATCACACCAATGTGTACATATACATTATTGGAATTGCCGCCTTCAAAATTAAAGAGGCCCTGGTTGCCTTTGGCACAATCAACCGTAAAACTTAAAGTAGAATTATCAACAGGGAATTCAGGCGTCCAACTCAGCAAACGCTGGGCATTAACGGAGAAACCCAGGCAACAAAGCAGGATCAAAAAGAAGTTCTTTTTCATGTAGCAGGCAATTTAATGTGTAATTTAAACACATTATTTTGATTTTACCAAAAAAAAACAATTTTAATATCAACAGCCCGCTTATTTTATTAATTCATATACATTACTTGTATATGGATCAAGCTTAAGATCTTTTATTTCTGTAAGCTCACCCGTAAAAATATTTTTCATTTTTGAAAAGCCGTTCGTTCTTTCGGCATATTTCTTTACGCCCACTGTCTTATTTTCTTTGGCGGTATTCATCACTACCATTACCGTTTGTTTATTATCATACCTGAAGTAAACATATATTCCATCCTGCGGAACAAATTGCATCATTTTACCTGTCGTAATAGCTGATGAATTTTTTCGGTAATTGGCTAAGGTTGAAACATGATCCCATATTTCATTTTCTTTTGTACTACGGCCCGCTGCAGTAAACTTATTCACTTTATCCGCCTTCCATCCCCCGATAAAATCCTGTCGTACATATCCATCATTGGGACTTGTTGTGCCTGTCATTGCTATCTCCCCGCCATAATAGAACTGTGGAATTCCACGACAGGTAAGTAACCAGTTGATGGCGCTTTTGTATTTATTCATGTCTTCCCCAACAACTGAATAAAATCTTGCTATGTCGTGATTGTCCAGAAAGATAACATTACGCATCGGATCTTTATACAAAAAATCCTGCGCTAACACCGTGTATAATTTATTAACCCCTTCTGTCCATCCAAAATCTTTTGTCATGGCATCGGTAATGCCCCACAATGTTTGAAAATCAGTAGGTGCCTGCAGGTTGCTCTTGAACGGAACATTATAATTGTTCTGTACAAAATAACTTTGATTGGGTACCCCGTGTACCCAGGTCTCGCCAAACATGGTGATCTTTGGGTATTCATTTTCAAGTGCCTTATTACAGCGGTTCATAAATTCCAGGTCGTTATAGGCATAGGTATCAATCCTCCATCCGTCAATTCCAAATTCTTCTACAGTCCACAAAGCATGTTCAATTAAAAAATTGTCTACATAAGGATTGCCATGATTCAGATCGGGCATCTGTGTTACAAACCAACCATCAGCCATAACTTTAAATTCTGCTTTGCTTGCATAAGGATCAAAAAGCACCTGGTCTTTATAACTGGTTTGTGTAAAAGACGGCCACTGGTGTAACCAGTCTTTCATGGGTGGGTCCAACACGGTAATATGTTTTATACCTACATGATTATATACTGCGTCCTGGATAATTTTAAGTCCTTTTTTATGAACCGTATTTACCAGGTCGAGATAAGCTTTATCACCGCCCAGCCTCGGATCAACTTTATAATGATCAGTAAATGCATAACCATGTTCGGTACGGTTGTCCATATCATTTTCAATTACCGGGTTCAGCCACAATGTTGTTACACCCAGTGATTGCAGGTAATCCAATTTATTGGCAATGCCCTGCAGATCTCCGCCATGGCGGTTAAAGACCGTATCTCTTCTCAAAGTTTGATCCCGCATTCCCGGCACACGGTCATTACTTTCATCACCATTACTGAACCGGTCGGGCATGATGAGGTACATGAAATCTTTTGAAGTAACACCCTGTGCAAATGATGAGCCATTGCCCGGTCGGCGGGCTTTTAACTCATACGAAAGTTCCGTGTTCTTTAAAAAAGGAAAATTGAATTTGCCCGGTTTTGCAGATGCATCTATCGCAATATCAAGAAAAACATAATTGGGATTTTCTACACGGTTAATTTTCATCAGCCTGACACCTGTAGCAAGCTTAACTCCTCCCGGTCCCATTTTTATCATGGGGAAATTACCTGCAACATTTTTCCCGTGTACCATGATCTGCAGCTTGTTCCATTTCATGCCTGTCCACCAATGCGTGGGGTAACAATTATACTTTTCCTGCGAAAAAGAAACTAAATAAAAAATAACAGCAATAACTGAAAGCAAAAGCTTTTTCATATCTAATCTTTTTCCTTTAATAAAAAATAACACAGCAATGCAGCAATGATCATCAACACACCACCTATCTGCACAGCAGCAAGCCTGTCGTTATGTAAAACATTTTTCATCACCCATCCAAAACCAAGCGAAGCAATGATCTCGGGGAGAACGATGAAGAAATTAAAAATGCCCATGTAAACTCCAATTTTATTCTCAGGCAATACACCACTTAACATGGCATAAGGCATGGACAGGATGCTGGCCCATGCTATACCCACACCTGTCATGCAGCCAAAAAGCATGTATTTATTTTCTACAAATGCAACACTTATTAAACCTACTGCTCCGCACAATAAACAAATACTGTGCGTTAATTTCCTGCCCAATTTATTAGCTATGGATGGAAGAACGAAAGCAAAGGCGAATGTGACAACATTATAAAAGGCAAGTGTAAGCCCTCCAAAGTTTGTACCCTCGCCGTAAAGCGGATCTGTCTCGCTGGTTGCATGAAAAATATTCCTCGCGACAGCCGTATTGTAATAAAACCACATTAAAAACAATCCGGGCCAGGTAAAGAACTGCACCAAAGAAAGTATCTTCATTTTTTTAGGCATATGCGAAATGGCATGGTATATTTCTTTAACGCCACCTCCAAAGCCCCTGTTTGATTCTTGTACTTTCTCTTTAAAACCCAGATCAGGAGGAGGATATTCTTTTGAAGTGAATACGGTATATAAAACTGCAGCTAAAAAGAAAAACGCACCAACATAAAAACTCCATTTAACATTATCAGGAATAACACCGCTTGCAGCGGTAGATTCCATACCTGCCCAATTTGTCATTATATAAGGCAGGGCAGATGCGATGCTTCCCCCGAGGCCTATCATCAGGCTTTGCATAACAAATCCCTGTGTACGTTGCTTCTCATTTAATTTATCAGCAACAAAGGCCCTGAAAGGTTCCATAGCCACATTCCCAAACACATCCATGATCCATAATAAGCCTGCAGCCATCCACAACACACTGCTATGAGGCATAAACACGAGGGCTATTGTACTGAAGATGGCACCTATTAAAAAGTAGGGCCGTCTTCTGCCAAATTTTGGATGCCAGGTTCTGTCACTCATATACCCTATGACGGGCTGAACAAGCAAACCCGTTAGCGGTGCAGCAAGAAATAGAAAAGGGATCTGATCTGCATTGGCGTGAAGGTGTTCGTAAATAGGCCCCATATTAGCCCGCTGCAGATCCCAGCCGAACTGTATCCCAAAAAAACCAACACTCATGTTTATGATCTGTGAAAGGCTTAGTTTAGGCTTTTCCCATGGAACAATTTCAGACATAGCAATCATTTTTGTAAATAAAGCAATTGTGTAAAAAATACACTTTGCTAAAAATACAATAATTTATTACCCGACAAAAATTATTCTGATGACAGCCCGTTGTTGTGCTAAACTTTGTTACCGGTAATCATAAACAATATATCCCCATGGCTCAATACTGAATTCATGGGTATCACTGACTTTTTCCTTCACACCCATAAAAATATTAAGTGGTTCACCGTTGATCGAAGCATCTTTAATGGTAAACTTCTGGGCCTGTTTTGATAAATTCAGGATCACTAAAACCTTATGGCCTTCCTTCTCCCGCTGATAGGCAAAGACCGAAGCGTCTTCAGTGCTGGTTAATTTTTTATATGCGGCATCAGCAGCCAATGCTGCATTTGACCTGCGTAAGCCGATCATGGTTTTGTAAAAAGGAGCCATCTCTTTTTCTCCTTCCCAGGGTATGGTATCCTTTACAAAAAATTTAAGGCGCTTTTTATTAATGTCTTCCTGTCCATTGTAGATGAGCGGCACGCTCTGGTACATGGTTTGAGTAAACACGGCAAAGGTCTTATAAGCATCTCCGTATTTTTCAAATTCGGTACCATTCCAACTGTTCTCATCATGATTGGTTGTAAAGAACAGGCGGTATGCAGTTTTGGGATACCTGGCAATATCTGCATTGATCAATGAATCAAATTGAAGTACTGTTTTTTTTCCGGAATACACATCTGCCATGGCATGCATAATATCCCATGCATAGGTCTCATCAAATCCGGCATCATATAATTCCATGTTCTTTCCCTCAGCAAGCATAAAAACATGTTTTATTTTTTTTAGCTCCGCTATGCATGCTGCCCAGAAATCAATAGGCACATCATCAGCCACATCGCAGCGAAATCCATCAATCCCCGTCTCAGTAACCCAAAACTTCATGGCATCTATCATACTGTCCCTTAATTCACGGTTTGCATAATTTAATTTACGCACGTCTGTCCAGTCATAAGGTGCAATTAATTTTCCTGCTGAATCTTTTGCATAAAAGTCCGGGTGTGCTTTCATCCAGTGATTATCGGGTGCAGAATGATTGGCTACCCAGTCTGTAATTACTTTAAAGCCCATATCATGTGCATGCTTTACAAAAGCTTTCCAGTCATCCATTGTTCCAAACTCAGGATTGAAGCCTTTATAATCTTTAACTGCATAATAGCTACCCATATCAGCTGCAGTCATTTTTCTGCCTTCTACACCGATGGGTGTAATGGGCATGAACCACAATACTTCCACCCCCATTTCTTTTAACCTTGGCAGATCTTTCTCAAATGCCATGATTGTTCCTGCTTTTGAGAACTGGCGAAGATTCACTTCGTAAATATTGGTTTGTGCACTCCAGGCAGGGTGTACCGATGTTTCAACCGGAACCTCTGCCTCTGCTTCTTTTGTCTTTTGATCATTGCAGCTTGTGTTTATAATTAATCCAAACACAAGTGATAGAATATAGAGGAGATAATTCTTTCTCATAAAAATTATTTTTAGAAAGTTAATTTTTTATTCGCATACAAAGATTTTTTTTATAGACTGAGAATATTGGCTAAGAGGACAAAAGAGGAAAAGAGAGAACAGGCTCATCTCTTTCACTCCTTTTCTCTTTCAGCTCTTTATCGAAAAACCGCTTAGATAAGGATCCTATTTATTATCCAGCTCAGCATCATGATTTTCTTTCCTCTTCTTCTCCTGCAGCATGCGTATCAATTCTTCGTGTTTTTCTGCAAGCCTGTTGCTCCGGTCAATGCTCCTGTTCTCTACTTTGTTCTTAAAATAGATCAAAACGCCTGTAGCAATAATGGCAATAAAGATCAATATCTGTATCATATAATTTTAATCCCCAGGCCAGGTATATCGGTGAACAAAATTTTTCCATGATCAAATGTCACTCCTTCGGCAGTATCTTCAGCCAGTAATAAAGGCCCGTCCATATCTACATAATCCAGCATGGGCGACAGTTGTGCAATGGCTGCCGTCCCTACAGAACTTTCATTCATACAGCCAACCATTACTTTCATACCCAGTTCCCTTGCTTTTGTTATCATGCGTCGTGCAGGCGTAATGCCGCTGCACTTTGTCAATTTAATATTGATACCATGAAAATGGCCATGGCATTTTTCTACATCCGATTCTGCTACACAGCTTTCATCTGCTATCAAGGGCAACACCGACCGTTCAAACAATGTTTTCATACCATCCCAATCATCTTTGGCCAAAGGCTGTTCTACAAATTCTACCCCTAATGCTTTTAATAAAGGAATTTTCTCGAGGGCCTGCTCCAGCGTCCAGCCTGCATTAGCATCAACCCTGAAAACCGCATCGGTATGTTTGCGTAATTCAGTAACCATTTTTATATCAGCTTCCACTCCAACTTTTATTTTATATATTGGCCAGGGCCTTTCTTTCATTTTGGCAACCATGTTGTCTATCGTATCAATGCCAATGGTAAAATCTGTTACAGGAGCCGTTGTAGTATCAAGTCCCCATAACTGGTGAAGTTGTTTTCTTTTCAGCTTGCCATAAATATCCCAACCGGCCATGTCTAAAGCGCAAACCAGGAAGGGGTTTGCAGGAAATAAATGATGCAGGTAGTGCCAGTATCTTTCGGGATCGGAGAAAGCGAATTTTTCAACAAAGATCTTTTTACGCTCCAGGTCTTCCACCATTTTTTCTACAGGGATATTGTAATAACTGATTGCCGGCGCTTCGCCATAACCTTTGATACCCATAAAATCAAGCTCCACAATAAATGTTGGTTGCTGTGTTTTTGTTCCTTTGGAAATAGTAAATGGATGATGAAACGGGAGGTTGTATGTTTTGTATTGTACTTTCATTGGAATCGTTTTGTCATGCTGAGGAACGAAGCATCTGACAGGGTTACCAAAAAGAGATGCTTTGTTCCTCAGCATGACAGCAACCTTTAAAATAAAGAATATCAATTACCTTCCGCTTTCCGCAATATCTCTTTTTAATTCCTCAGTAAAATCGTTTCGCTTCAGCAGGTCTTCAAGTGTAATATGCATCCGGTAGTTCCAGTAATGTTCGGCTTCCGCAGGATTATTAATTCTTTCTTGATTGGGATCTTCCCGCCTGATATCTGCATTCATACCCATCAGGTCCTGCAACTGGAAAATACTCCACATGGCAGGTGAATACAGGTGTTGCAGAATAATCTCCTTGTTGATCCATGGCTCACAATAAAAAGGTGGTTCACCGCTTTGTCCCATCAGGTTTTTAAAAAAATGTTTTGTTTTAAAATTATCCTCTTCCCACCACGAACGTATCGTACTCATATCATGCGTTGATGGCGATACAACACTCAGGTAAGGCGCATCTTTGGGATGAAAGAATTCGATGCCCGTTTTTTTAGGCATCCGCTGGATCTCCAAACTTAAAATACCCAGTTGTTCCATTACTTCAGGAACACAATGTGGCACCATGCCCAGGTCCTCGCCGCAAACCAGCATGGCCGTATTACTTTTCAGGCCCGGCAGTTTTTTCATGGCTTCTTTTTTCCAAAGCTCATCCTGGCGGTGATAGAAATAATTTATGTAAAGCGTCCTTAATTCTTTTTGTGAATGTTTATCTAGATTTTTAAAAGAGAAAGTGTCTTCCATGGAGATCCGGAAATGGAACTCCTGCCCATTTGAATCCTCCACTTCAAAAAAGATAACATTGGTGATCAGGTCATACAAACCCTGTTTCACTTTATTATCAAAGGCCTGGTCTGTTTTAAAATATGCCTGTACTTTACGCTGGGTATTAAATTTTTCTTTCAGTTTTACCCCATTAAAAAAATGTTTTTTTACCGCATCTTTCTTCTCTCCAAAAAGTTCGATCAGGAAAGAATCAGTTACATAAGGTTCTGTATAACGGTATCTTTCAAAACTTATATTTTTTGCAAACAATTCATTTATTGAAACCGGTATGGCAGGTATGAAGCGGCCCAGTATGCCTTCTACAGCATGTGTAGGAATGCTCCAGATACGGAAGAACCCGAGGATATGATCTATGCGGAAGGCATCAAAGTAATTACTCATCTGCTCAAACCGTTTACGCCACCAGGTAAAATTATCTTGCTGCATGGCTTCCCAATTGTAGGTAGGAAAGCCCCAGTTCTGCCCTTTTGCTGTAAATGCATCGGGTGGCGCACCTGCCTGTTCATCCATATGGTATAAGCCCGGCTCTATCCATGCATCCACACTGTTGGGGCAAATCCCGATAGGAATATCCCCTTTGATGACAACGCCATTCTTATGTGCATATTCAGTAGCATCTTTTAACTGCAGGTGCAAATGGTACTGCGTAAAATAATGCAATGCAATTTCATCATAATGCTTTTGCAACGGACTTACCAATTGCTGTATCACACTTTCATCATATACTGCATTTGTTTTCCACTCATTAAACTCAGCGGTTTTATAGGTATCCCTTAAATAAGAAAAAGCTGCATAAGGCTCAAGCCAATGGCGGTTCAGTTCAAAGAAATTGATATAACCAAAATCATCTTTGAAACTTTTTTTTTGCAGCCCATATAATTCCCGTATGGTTGCGATCTTGATCTTCATCACTTCCTCGTAATCAAGTTCGGGCAGTTTATCCAATTGCTTTCTTGTTGAAGAAAGTGCTGCAATAACAGCTACATTTTCTTTACCGGCAACAGTTTCCAGATTTAATAGCAGGGGGTGCAAAGCAAAGGCTGATATAGCTGAATAAGGATATGAATCTTTCCACGTGTACGTTGCAGTAGTATCATTTACCGGCAGCAACTGTATCATTTTAAGCCCGGTATTCTTTGCCCAGTCAACCAGCAGTTTGAGGTCGGTGAACTCACCGGTGCCAAAACTTTTTTTACTGCGTAAACTAAAGACCGGGATAGCCACACCGGCAGCTTTCCAGTTTACGTTGTTAAGTTGTGCAAATCCATCCTGAATAATGGTAAACGTATTCTTGCCTTTATCATTTAATAATATCCTGTTGTTTCCCTCTTCAAAACGCAGGAATTTATTATCCGTGCTGTTATAGATCCCGTATTTATATACCAAAGGAAAAGCCGCTTTAGAGAGGTCGAGTTGAATGGTCCACCAATTGTCTTTTTTACCAAGCAGCAAAACATCTTCTTTATTCCAGTCGTGCAAAGCTGCTGATGAGCCGCTCATACAGATCACTTCGTTTTCCCGCAGTACAGGTGATTTTATCCTGAACTCATGGGTAGGCGTTTTTACCGTTTTTTTCTGGTCAGTTTTTTTTCCGGGCTTACGTTTAAGTAAAACATCGGTAAAAGGGGCGGTAAAAAAGGCATTCTCAAATTCCCCTGCATAATTCCAGGTATCGGAAAGCACAATTTTTGATGCTTTTAATTTACGCCAATCAATTACCCTGTCATTACCAAATTCGGCAACCCTTTCATCATTCTCATCCTGCAGTACATATTTATAGGAAAGCACTTCAGTACGTTCTTTATCATCTACTTCAATACTACCATGCCAGAGTTGGTCGTTCAAATAAGTAAGGGTAAAAGCTTCTGTGATCTCATCATTGCCAAGCGCAGGGTTATTACCCGAAACAAAAAGTGTTTGGCCAAACTTGGTGGAATAGCGCAAATAAAAATGTAAAATCATCCAAAAGGGTTAAGAACCGGCAATATAACACTTTACAGAAAAATTTACAGAGAATCTCTAAAAATTCAGCCAATAAAAACTTCTGTCTTATATTTGCAAAAATTAATTGAAATGGAAACAACCAAAAAAAGGACCGGATTATACTGGATATTATTTTTAATCTCTGTTGCTTTATTTTTTATAGTATTATTCTCGCCGATGGCATCATGGGTGAGTATGATACTGCCCTTTAATGTTACTTTTTTTGCTTTGGCGCTAGACCTGATGTAAACAGCTTTTGCAATTTATATATGCCATTCGCCTGACGGGCGAATGGCTTTTTATTACACCCGGGTGGATCTAACGGGTATCAATTGGCTATCACAAAATCAGGGCGGCTTATAAAATTACTTCTGAACTTAAACCGGATATTACTGTTTATTTCTATTTTCCATCCCTGCATATTACCATTTACCCTCGGGAAATAGTAGCCTCTCAATTCAATAGTACCAAAAGTGAGGTTCTCATTGCGGGTACGTAACCCACCTCCGATGGCTGTAAAAATATCGCTATGCTCCAGGTTCATTTTGGAGGGCTTAAGTAATATACCATCAGTAAATATAAAGGGCGCAAATCTAAAACCAAGTATCTTGGTAGTATTGTAAAAAACCGATTCTACTTTTACTGTTGCCCTTAAGTCGGAGTTAAGCGCACCATTACTAAAATAAGGCAAGCCAAAATTACTGTTCAGGTATAATGGCGTGTTTAAAACCTGGTTACCCTGTGCAGTTATGCCTGCGCTCATAAATACCCTGTTATACCATGTAGAACTTAATTTTCGCAGGCGGGTAAAATGATTTACATCCAGTAAAACATCAACATCTTCAAAGCGTTTGCGGTAAAAATACCCGCCCACTCTTAATGTATAATAAATGTACAAACCATTTTTTCTAATATTAGCCAGCGAGAGGTCAATACCTGTGTATGGTCTTTTTAAATTTTCCTTTTTTACAAACCCGGCGGTCATGGATGCATTAAAGCCTTCGGGAATATCTTCTTTTCTTCCAAAACCATAAATAAAGCTTGATTTATAGAACACCTGCCGGAAAATATTGAGTGATACCAATGCCCCTGTAAAATCAGCAAAGCCTGGATTATACTGCGTTTTATATATATTTGGCACGATCTGGAAGAATTGCCTGAAACCCCTGATGGCCATGAAGCGGTGTACACGTATCTGTTTATTTTCATACAGGGAACGTTTACTGTCGAGACTGTAACCAAACCAGGCATCCGCTGTATAATAGATATATTTGATGCTGTCGCGGTATGTGGAATCTGCATCGTAAACATTACGGGTACGCCGGTACGACCATTCCAATGCGCCCGTACTTGGTATGTACGGAGTAACCAGGGGTTTTTCCAGTCTTGTATAAAATACAGTTTCCTGGTTTCGCCCGCTGCTAAAAGCATATCCATAATCCTGGTAACCGGCAACAAGGTCAATAAAAGAACCGGCAATATTGCGCTGTATCAACTCTCCACCAATACCGGTTGACGGTGACCTTTTTTTTTCGTAATAACCACTGATCAGAATACGGTTACCTCTTCCCATAAAATTCTCTTCCCTTAATTCCAGCCTGCCCTTTTCCGTGCTGCTAATATTAAGTCTTGCACCGATAGAGAATACGTCTTTGGTTACCACCACCACATCCACGGAATCGGTATTGTCAATTGCAAATTCTACCAATATCCTGGCATCTTTAATAAAAACCAGGTCCCTTAAATATCTTTCATTATCAGCAAGCAGGTAGGGCGATAAAAGATCCCCCTTTTTAAAAAAAAGATTTTTCTCAATTACATGGTTTGCAGTGTTTTTATGAAATGTCCTGGCTGCCCTTACACCCAGATCATTTTTTCTCTGGGTCGTATCATCTATATCATAATCAAATCCCAGGCTTACGGTTTCTATTGACCTGATGATCTTTCCCTTATATTCCAGGAAAGGATTTTCAACTTTAACCGGAGCTTCATTGGGAGGGGTTCTTGAAATACTTTTACCGAAGCGGCCCATTAATCCTTTTTTCTTGGCAAGGAAGAAGGTATCGGTTTCCTGTGCCCGGGCAGGGTTATGAAAAATAATAAGACCTAAAAGAATGGCACAGATATAAAGCCTCTGTTTGATCATGGGTAAATTAAATAACTGGTCTTATATTTTTAATAATTAAAGATATCGAATTGAATTGCAATTGCAAGGTTAATGCCAATAACAGCATATCGCCGTATTATTACATCCCTTTTTATCAATTTTATTAAAAGATGGTTGTATTTACCTGTTAGGCCAGCCGTGACCATGCTGGTTTTTATTGCTACCCGCTTTTTAAAGTAATAAGATCCTACTCCGCAGGCATTTATTGCAGGTTTGTGGTGGTGGGCATACAGCCGCTGGCGCTGCATCTATGCCCATAATATGGTTTATGCAAAATTTCAGCCAGGCAGACTTATCTTACTCCCCTGGCCATTTTATAATTCCCGTTTGCAGCCTGCTGTGTTGTAATTGAAGGTGCGCACGAGGTAATTAAGGTGGCGATTATTACGAAGATGATAAAGTTTTTCATACGAGATAATTTTGGATAAAGGAATATACTTACTTAAATATAAACATTAAACCGATCATTTTTATTAGCGAAACTGCCCGATCATTTTTAGTAAATACACTTGCGGTTTATACGGAGTATATATAAATGGCTGGCTATCATTTTAAATGGCCGGCTTTTAGCAGTATCCTTTTTTAATAAACCCAGAATTTTGTTGATAATTAATTTACAATTGTAGCCAGGAAATATTCAAGATGTTTTTTTAATATCTCCAGGGTATCATTATCAGTAAGTTTACCGTTGCCATCAAATTTTTTTTGTGCCATGGATACAAAGACCTCAAACTTGTTCAGGTGCTGCATTTTTAAAGTATTGAACAGCGGAAGGAATGCCAGTTGCATTCTTGTTGTACCCCATTGCCCCTGTGTAGCACCCATTAAAGAAACATGTTTTCCAATTAGCGGAGAATCCTCCCCACGTGATGCCCAGTCAACAGCATTCTTTAATCCGCCGGGGATTGAATAATTGTATTCGGGAGAAGCAATGATAATACCATCTGCACCTGATAAAACATCCCTGAATTTTTTTACAGGCGCGGGCCTTGCAGGCAGGGAAGGTATATCCATATCAGCATTATACACAGGTAGCTCAGCAAAAGAAAGCAATTCAAAACTAACATTACCCGGTAAAAGTTCTGCAGCAGACTTAAGCAACATAGTATTGAAAGAACCCTTTCGCAGGCTGCCCGAGATACCAACAAGATGTATTGCTTTATTCATATTAGCTGGTTTTGGATATGGTAAGACAAAAACTGTTCCACTAATTATATACCGCAACAATCCCAGCATTACCAGAGAGCGTAAAGAGAAACATTTTGGTGTTTATGTAAAACATAAAGCCGCCCAAAATCGGGCGGCTTTATGTTAAAAAAAATATCTGCTGCTAATTCTTTATAATCTTTTCGCTATGTAACAGCTTACCATCAGCCTGGGTGATCTTTACAAAATATATACCCTGAGATAATTTCTTCAGGTCTAAAGTTGTAAACATATCATTGAGCTGTTGCGTATAGATGGTCCTGCCGCCCGGATCGGTCACTGTTAAATATTTAGCGCTGTTGTCACCAACAAGATAAACACTTAGCTTATCAGTAACCGGGTTAGGAAATAGTTTTACACGGATCTCATTTTTTATCACTACCGGCAATTCCTGGTTGCTTGCAGTACCCAACTGTACTTTTAAAGTATAACAACTTGTTGCGCTGTTGGCGCCATTGTATCCATACACCTGCGCATAATAAGTACCGGCTGCTGCAGTATAGCTGATGGTTTCACTGGTTGTACTTCCATTTTGTGAAATGGCAACCTGGGCACCTGCGCTGTTAAGTATTTTTACATCATAATCTGCAGGCAGGGTGGTTAATGTAAGCGTAATGGTGCCTGCATTGGTAATTACAAACCTGTAGTGATCAATATCTGCAGTTGGACTGATAAGTCCTGTTATGTTGGTATTGAAAGGAATAAGGGCTGCACCGGCGGTTGTTCCGTTAGTGCTGTTATCATACGCACTTTGGCAACCTGTTGATGTAACAGTTGCAGTAATGGTATAGCAGGTAGCACTGTTGGCGCCATTGTATCCATATATCTTTATGTAATAAGTACCGGCTGCCTGGTTTGTTAATGATACTGTTTCTGTAGCTGTTGAGCCTGCGCCAGAACCGATCTGCGTACCTGCACTGTTATAGATCGTCATATCATAATCAACTCCCGATGGTCCAACCAAACTGAATGTATTGTTGGAAGTACCGGTTGTAACAACTTTAAAATAATCAATATCAGTTGTTGTGGTAATCGCTGCTGAATTTGCAACGCCAGCTATAATGGCAGCAGCAGTTGCCTGCGTTTCATTAGGCTCAAAAGCTGTACCGCAGCCACCTGCAATTGCTGTTGTAAATTGTGCCTGTGCATAAGCACCGGTTGCACCTGAGCAATTTGCCCTTACCCTCCAGTCATATAAAGATCCGGCAGTTAACCCGCTTAAAGCTACAGAAGTTGAAGTAGTTGCTGTAGCAGCATTGATCCATGTACCTGATGAATTTAATTTATAATCTGCATCATAATTTAATGCACCGCTTAAAGTGCTCCAGCTTACGGTAGCACTACTGGTTGTTATTGCCGAAGATGCAAGGCCTGTTACTGTTCCGCATGATGGAGAGGTCGTTGTAAATTGCGCCTGTGCATAAGCACCTGTGGCACCGCTGCAGTTGGCCCTTACTCGGTAATCATATAAACTACCCTGTGTTAAACCACTTAAAGCAACAGACAGGCTTGTTGTTGCAGTAGCAGCATTGATCCAGGTGCCTGATGAATTTAATTTATAATCTACATCATAATTTAAAGCGCCACCCAATGCAGTCCAGCTTACTGTTGCACTTGTATTGGTTATTGATGAAGCGGCTAAGCCTGTAACAGTACCACATGATGGTGCAGCGCCGATTATTGTAGTGAACAAACCCCTGCCATGTGTTGCTGCCGAAAGCAAGCCATCACTGGCCCTGTATTGCAACATATCTGTACGCACATTAGGAAAACCTGTTTCAGGATTCCATAAAGTTGACGCCCCGTTTACCAGGTCTGTTTGCCAGATACCTGTTTCAGTTGCGATGATGGCTTTGGTATTACTACCGGGATAGAACATGGCCCACCGCACAGGCATATCAGGTAAATTACCATCAATAGCCGTCCATGAAGTTCCCCCATTACCTGTAACCCAAACATTACTTACGCCATAGTTTGAGTAAGCAACAATGATATTCTGTTCATCAGTTCCAAGTTCTATGCTGGAAATATTTGCACTGGTTGTTGTCATGCCTGCACCAATGATACTGGTGAATACAGGCGTTGCATTGGCAGCCGTTGCCCTGATCAAAGAAGCTGAAATACCGCTTCCGCCGCCACCAAAAAATACTGTATGATTTGTATATGGCGATACTTTTACTGCAGAAACTTTACCGGAATTTAATCCGCTCATGGTAACAGAAGTAAATGAACTTCCGGTCTGCGGATCATTCCAGCGAACATACGCATTTGCTACGCCGCTGCAATACATGATATTATTCGCATCATCATAATCGGTTGGATTGATGAATTTACCTGCACTGCTGGAATAATTTACTGACGACCAGGTAGAGCCGCTGTTGGTACTTCTGCGGTATTGATTATAAACATAAGAACCCCATTGATATTGTCCCTGGTTCTGATCAATATGCACAAATGCACCATCTCCACCGGTAACTTCAACCGAAGCACCTATCGTTGGATTATTCAACTGGTGCACGCCATTATCCTGTGCGCCGGCTAAAAAATAATTGGTAGATGTGGGGTGATTGGCCACTGCATAAAATTGTTTGATACGCAACCCCTGGTTCCTGTCGGTAATTGTTGTACCGCCATTTGCAGAATAGTGCACACCCCCATCGCAACCAAATAAAACCTGGTTGTTGTTGCGCCAGGTAATGGTCTGCTGGTCGGCATGAACATATTGACCCGTTGTTCCAACCCACTCACTGATCTTTGTCCATGAGGTACCTCCATTGGTTGTTTTATAACAATCAAGGCTTCCTACAATTACATTGTTGGCATTGTTTGGATCAATAGCAACAGCCATACAATACCATGCCTGTCCACTGGTAAATGCAGGCGTACTTGCGATAGCAGACCAGTTGGCTCCACCATTGGTTGATTTATATATGGTAGGAACGGCCCATGCTGAATTGGCCGGCAGAGCATACAGTGTATTACCGGCACTTTCAATAGCAACATTATATTGTGTAGTGAATGTTGTTGCAGGACTTGTCCAGCCTGATGAAGTTACTGTTGCAGGATTATCTGTATAGCGGTGCCCTGAACTTGCTGCTGAAGAATTATAATAACCGCAGATGATGTGCAACCTGCCGGTACTGCTTAATTCAAGATCCGGTATCCTTGCATCAAGGCCAGATGGGGTAATATTTGTCCAGGTACCTGTTGATTTAGTAAACCTTTGCAAACCTGATGCATTGGAAATTGAATTACATCCAACATATAAATTACCACTGGCATCGCAAACCAGTTTGCTAACGTTCCAAAAACCTGCAGTGCCTGCCATCACCGACCAGGTAACACCGTGGTCAGTGCTCCTCCAGATACCCGCTCCCCTTACCGCATCAGCATTGATGGCTTTTTCGCCCGTTCCGAAATACATGATGTTAACATCAGTTGGATCCTGGCAAATACTGGCCACTGCCAGGTTTCCAAAAAAATCATTGATCGGTGTCCAGGTTGCAGGATTAAGGGTAATGTCATTTGTTTTCCATAAGCCTCCATCAATACCTCCAACCCAAACAGTTTTACCGGTAGCATCACCAAGATCTTCCCAGATTGCCCTTACCCTTCCGGATGTTTTACCATTGCCCGGCCTGCTGTTACCGTTACTGCCGCCAACAGCATCGCTGTTAGGCCCGCGTTCGGTCCAGGAAAATAATGATGCGGTATTTTGAGCGGCAATTTCTTTCAGCTTTAACTGCCTGTATTCATAAGCCTGTATCAACCTGGCCTTGGGCACATATCCCAAAGCCGGGTCCTTTGTCATATCTATTTCCTGTTGAAGCCTTTTGGAAATACCCGCCGGGTTTTCTGTAACCAATTGTACCTGTGCTAATGAGATCACAGCTATTGAAGCAAATAAAAAACTAAGTAAAAGTTTTCTGTTAAGCATAGTATTGATTTTAAATGAAGAAATGTAGTTCCAAATATATTTTTTTTAATTCACATTCATGCTGCATTATTACGTAGTAATTGTTCTATGTGCATAAATTAATTTTATGCTGAAGTTTATAGCCAGGGAATTCGCAGCTGCTATTTTTGTACGGGATGACAAAAACAGCGTAAATTGAAAATAAAAATTATCTTGCCGGAAATAATCTCTATGGGCATGTTGAGAATACTCACGATAATTTTACTGTTGTTTTCTGTAACGTTACATGCACAGGTTCCGCCCATTCCGCCTGATTCTGTTAATATAGACAACAGGGTGTTTACAAAGGTTGAGGTTGAAGCCAATTACCCGGGTGGTGAGGTTGCGTGGAAAAACTTTCTCATTAAAAATTTGAACCCGGATGTTCCTGCTGATCATGATGCCCCTGCCGGAACTTATAGAGTGATCGTAAAATTTGTTGTAACACGTAACGGCAGTTTGTCGGATATACAGGCCGAAACCAATCAAGGGTATGGAATGGAAGAGGAAGTGATACGGCTTATAAAAAGATCGGGTACCTGGATAGCAGCTGTACAAAATAAAAGAACAGTAAATGCTTACCGCCGGCAACCGGTAACTTTTTTAGTTGAATATGAGGATTTTGATATCCAGTCAAAAGTACCAAATACCTTTTTTACAACTATTGATAATAAGATCTATATCCAGGCTAAGAAGGTTAAAAATGAGAACCTGTCAGTTTCTATTTCTGAAGGAACTATTACCGCCACGGCAGCTGATCAATATATTGTACGTGTTGATAAGCCGGGACGGGTTATCCTTACACTTCATAACAAAAAGAATAATAAAAAAATTGGCGCTGCAAGTTTTGAAGTAAAGGCTAAAAACTAAACCAGTACTCTATTTCGGTTTCTTCGTTTTAAAATATGTTTCCATGGCAGTATTGGCAGCTTCTCCATTTTTCTTGAGCATAGGCACATCTTTCAGGGTAAAATTAAAAGTAAATTCATCCTCAAGTGTAGGCCATTTTTCAATAAGCTCCCTGTTGCCATAAACATCATAGGATTCGTAATAAAATTTTACCACGATCCTGTATTCCCCATCTTCCTTAAAATTATAGGCGTCGAACAGTCCATATAAAGGTGCGCTGAATATCCCTGCATCAAACCTTTCTATCCCCGACATCACCATACTGGCTTTCGATGGCTCGGGCAATACATCAAAATTGAAAAACAGCTTGTTCTTATCCTTTTGTTCAAGCAAACAAATATTCAAAGTGTTATGTCCCAATTCCTGCCCATTGTGAAATACAAAAACACGGTGAAGCAGAAAGGAATATGGATAACCCGCTGAGGGGTCCCAAACCTTAAATGCGTCTTTTATACTTTGCCCCTCCAACTCTATCCTTCCATAAATATATTCTGAGGAGCTGAATGACTTTTTACTGCCTGCATTTCCCGTTGTAAAAGGCTTGTTTGAAAAATACATTTTCGCCTTTACAATATCTCTGTTAACAGGTAATTTATAAGCAGATGAACAGATCACAGCCAGTAACATGAAAACAACGGTTAATTTTTTCATAATTAATTGTTTTGTGCTGAATAATATGATACAATCAATAGTTGATTCAATCCCTCTCCAAGTTAAACTTTTATTTATGAATATTTAAACATTGCATAATTATTTGAATATGGCCCGGTACTCCTTTCTGGCATGATATTCTCATATTACAAATAAGGTACACAACATTTAAATTAAAAATCAAAGATCATGAAAAGTATTATTATAGTTCTATTAAGTATAACTATGGCTTGCACAGTGCAGGCGCAACAACGACAGAACCAGAGAGTGGTTTCGGTGTACATAACCGTAAATGGGAATAAAAATCTACAGGTTGCCATTGATGGTACTTTGTACACCCTTCCAAATACCAGTGGTACAGTGAGCAAGATCAACGCGATCACTGGCCTTGAAACAGGCATGCACGATTTAACGATCACAGGAACAGACAATACCTCCCGCAGGGCGAATAATGTGATCACACAATTCAACCTCAGGCGCAATTTTGATATGTACATCAATGTAAACGCAGACGGTAGCCTGGAACTCATTGAAAAAAGGAAAGGATTTGCGGGAACTACTCATACGCCAATGACAAGTACTAATTTCAATAATTTAATGAGGGACCTGAGACTACAGCGCACCGTTGAAAGCAGAAATTTATATCTTTCCAGGACTTTCAATACGCCCAATACCTATTTTACTTCTTTACAGGCAGCCCAGTTATTACAGCAGATACGTTCAGAGTCTGACAGGCTCCCACTGGCTAAATCATCTTTTGCTACAGTGACAGATCCAAATAATTTCAGTACAGTGTATGGATTATTTACAGTGCAGGCGAACAGGAATGAGCTGTTGGAATACATAAGTAATTATGACGGGGAAGTAGTTGTAAATGATGGCAATACGGGTGGAAATACCGGCGGTAGCGGCACGCCTATGTCGTCAACGGCTTTTAATAACCTGTATCAAACCATCAGGGGACAATACCCTGCCAATACACAGGTAAATTCTATAACCACCGCATTTAACACGTCTGGTAATTATTTTACCTCCACACAGGCAAGCCAGTTAATTCAATTGACAAATTCAGAAAGCAGCAGGTTATACCTGGCTAAATTATCATACCACACTATTGTTGACCCTGTTAATTTTAGTACGGTGTCTAATTTATTATATACACAAAGCAGCCGAGATGACCTGGCAGCTTTTATAAACAGCGGGCAGGCTAATCCTTATCCCGGTGCGGGTACTACAAGAACTCCTATGTCGGAAACTGATTATAACACGTTATATCAATCGGTAACCGGCCAGTTTTTACCTTATGCAAAAATGAATTACCTGACCACTACTTTTAATAACGAAGCCTACTATTTCACCACTGCCCAGGCTAAGAACCTTATACAATTGGTAACCAATGAAAGCAACAGGGTTCAGTTATCTAAAGCAGTTTATGGTAACCTGGTTGACCGGTCAAATTATACACAATTCTATGACCTGTTTACTTTACCTGAAAGCAGGACTGAGTTAAATACCTATGTACAGGCGTACAGGGATTAATTATATAATGATTTGATGATTTGTAAAATGAAACTGTGAACATGTATTGTTCACAGTTTTTTTATTTAGGTGTAAACACAGATCAACGCAGATCGATGCAAAGATATCACTGGTAAAGATCCTGTTTAGGGAAGTTTATTTTTTCCTTCCCACAAATCTTATAACTGATCCTTTTCCATTATGATACAGGCCTTCGCTCAATTCAATTTCCTTTTCCATCAATTCTATGACCTCATAATCCGGGAAGTCAGACCTTAATTCGTCAATAGAGAATAGCATGTCGATATCTTTTGGACCGCCAACATTTTCGTTTACCGCAATATAATCTATATGCTTTTTACTGAAGGCTTCAAAAATGATGATCCCATTTTTACGCAGGTACCTCGCAAGTGTTTTATGGATGGATGATTTAATGTCTGCCGGAAAATGTGCATATATGAGTGCAATAGCATCAAATTGCCCGGGTTGATAATTCAATGCCTGCAGTTCGCCAACCTGGTAATCGATCGTTACTTTATTGGATTCTGCAAGCCGGAGTGCTTTGTTTTTTCCTTCCATACTAATGTCAAAAGCTGAAACAGCCCACCCAAGCTTCGCCGCAAAAACAGCATTGCGCCCCTCACCTTCTGCCGGAAAAAGTATTTTGCCGGCAGTTAAGTTTTCCAATTGCTCCTTTACATAGTTATTAGGTTCTTCACCGTAAGCAAACGCTTCTGCACTATACCTGTCATTCCATCTTTCTGTCCAGTGTTCATTCATTTTATTGGGTTTATGAACTTTTTAAAATATTACAATGCGCCGGGGTTCTTCAACCGGGCACCTAAATATATAGCTAATAATTTTTTATGGTTTATCATTTTGGGAAAACCATGCAGCAACAGTGTCGAAGAAAAAACGGGGGTATTTTATATTCATCAGGTATAAAGCCAATTCTTTTCCCTGGCTTTTGTGGTGGATCCGGTAATTGTTTCAATGCTTCAAATATCAGTCTTACATCTGCATCGTGTGCAGTTAATTTCTTTTCTGCTTTTTGCATCTTCGAGTTGAAGTGATGGTATCGCATTTTTCGATACCATCACTTCAACTTCCTTTGGTGTTAATCTGAACATAAAGTTAGCTGGGGACCTATCCAGGTTTCTTATTACCTGTATGTTGCCGTGTACAAGACAGTTTTAACCTGGGAGCTCCGAAGTAAAGGGAAGTGATCACATCATTCAACTATTTTCCAATAGGAATTTTTCCGGGTGATCCGGTCATCACGAAACTCCCAAAGATCACAGCCCCGTACTTTTAATTTCACTCCTGCAGTTGTTGTACCGGTTAATGTCCATTCCGACACTCCCTTGCTCCCGTCGTCCAATATCCAATGAAGGTCTTCACCATAGTGCACATCCGGGATCCCCTTAAAACGTCCTGCCAGGGCTTCCCGTATTTCGGTCTTGCCCATGAAGCGCTGTCCCCAGGGGTGTACCCCCCTCGGAAAATCAAAAGAGCAATCATCAGCAAAGAATTCCATTATTGCGTCAAGATCATGGCAGTTGAATGCATCAAGCACCTGCTTCATAGTTTCTGTAGTGATGGCCATTGTATATATTTTCGTTTGTGTTTTAGTATTTGTTCTTTGCAAGGGCATATTAAGTTAATGAAATTTGCTGATGGTCGCAAAGCTGGCATAATTTTTTAAGCATATTGATCATTAAACTGATCGTTATGAAAAAAGATAAAAAGGTTCAGGCCATAGCCAATAAGGCACAAAAAGCTGGATCCATAAAAAAGGACCTGCCCATAAAAAATGCGATGACGGATGCTGTTAAAAATACCGCACTGCAAACACAGGGATTAAACCAGGCTAAAATTACAAGAGATGATCTGCTTCCTTCGGATGGAGATAATTTGACCAATACTTAGTTATACGAGGATTAATGGTCCATATCTTTTGTAACTTCTGAGTAAGCCAGCAATTTTTGACAGCGGCAAGCAGAAAGTTTTTGTTCAACCACGAGCCTGGCACATACTCCATCCGTAGAACCTATCAAAATACACCCCGCTTATCAAACCGGACCCAGTATTGCCAGTTCTTATCCAGTACGGTATCTTTTTCAGGAAATTTCCGCTTACGGAAATTTCCCGTTGGATAATAAGACAGATTTTCCCATGTATCTACCTTCAACTTTGAGGAGAACCTGTTTCTAACATTGATCTTAACGCTGCTGTCTTTAAAAATTTCAAATCCGTAAATAAAGTCCTTTCCCAAACGGGCATAAACCGGATCTATGTTCGGCGCCGCTGCCGGGGGTAATTTTATAAAAACGTCATTATCCTCCGAAGCCGGCATATACCTGAAAGAGCGATAAGAATCCTCATCCCTGATATATTTTTTAAAAGAAGGAAAGTTTTTTATAATGGCAGCTACCAGGCTGTCGTAGAGCGGGAGCTTATCGATCACCTGCTGATCAAATTTATGGTTAATAAATTCAGCTCTGACTTCCTGCGCTCCTGTATCACAACCGGACAAAGCAAAAACAAGTAACAGCAGGTATAAAGCTGATAAAAAAATCCGGATCGGGTATAACATAATAAGCAAGGTTTGAAGCCGTTTTTAATATTATTAAGTTACGCATTTTCTGGTTCTACATTCTTAAAAGGGGAAAAAATAATGAATGAAAAGTTTTATAAAAAACTGTATTTTAGGTGCCTGACCACTTGGCAGACTCTCTCATTTTAAAGTTGGTTTTATTATTCAGAGATTATTTAAATTGAACGTGTTTGTAGTGGCCTGGTACCTGTGGCGCCAAAAAATATTAACTTGCAAAGAAATCAATCACCGGACTATTTTCTTATGAACCTATAGCTTGTATGCAGAAATATATTCTCTTCTTTTTTATGCTCCATCTGTCAACGGGAAGTATTTGTCAAAAAACCGTTTTTATTGAAAAATATAATGTGCCAGCAGAAATAAAAGCGGGACAGGTGATGATACAAATGCCTTTTGGCTATTCTAATATTCTGAAGGTTTTTGGAGACACAGCAGGTTTAAAAACAGCCGGAGATATTTTTATTGATGTTGCCTGTACTGACTATCCTATCAATGCATCCTTAGTCGTGTTGAATAAAAGCAGGGTAGCTTCTTTCTTGAAACGTTTCCCGTTCATTGAAGAAGGCCAGTTGTCGCAGGTAAATTTCTTTCAGCAAACAGATGGTGCCGAAAGGGAAAAAGCGATAACGATGTTCCATGGTTTGATCATAAAATTCAGGCCTAAGCAGTCTCCTGAAAACTCAAAATCAGAAGTTGTTAAACTGGAGGAAATTGTAAGAACGGGTTCCCCTGTACCAGTTATAAAACCGCCAACTGTAACAAAGAAGAAAGACAGCCTGGTCACTGATCCGGAAAAAATATATGCACAAAAGCCCCGCAAATTTCAAAATGGGATCTGGTATATACAACTGGGCAGGGGTGGCATTGTATCTGCAGATTATGATCTGCCAAAAAGGTCGCGGCTTGATTCATTTATAACCCGTGACCCAAAAGATGCGTTAGCGGAAGGTTTGATAGACAAATCGGAGTATAAAGAATTTAAGCGGTCAACTACCATCCGGATCTATTACCCCAGGTGGTTTAAACTGGATTCGATCATTCCACCAAAGCCGGTCACTGTTGTTGAAAAGCCCATGGTTGTTACAAAAACAAATAAGATACCCGATACTTCCATTTTAAAGGTACTGGATAGAACACAGTGGGAAAAAGCGACCATTGTGGGAGATGTTACCGGCAGCATGTACAAATACACCGCACAACTTTTGTTGTGGGTAAAAACAAATCCCATAGGCAGCTTATCAAAGAACTTTGTATTTTTTAACGACGGTGATAATATGCCCGATAAGGATAAAAAAACAGGCAGTACCGGTGGCATTTATTTTAAAAGCTGCACCAGTTATGCTGAAGTGGAGAACCTGCTTAAAACAACCATGTTAAAAGGCAGTGGTGGCGATTATCCGGAGAATAATATCGAGGCGTTGCTGAAGGCAGAAAAAGTTTTTCCTGCAAGTGAATTCCAGGTTATGATCGCCGATAACTGGGCGGCCATAAAAGATAAAGTACTGTGGCAGCAACTTACAAAGCCGGTAAGGATCGTGGTTTGCGGGGCTACCGAGTTTAATGTGAATATTGATTATTTGAACCTGGCAAGAAAGACCAATGGTTCTGTTCACTTAATGGAAAGTGACCTGTACAACCTGTCCGGGTTAAAAGAAGGAGAAATTTTAAAAGTTGGTAAGAACAGTTTTGTTGTTAAGAACGGCATGTTTGTTGAAACCGGTGACGAGTATCATAAATAAAAAACACCATGGCTTGTTTAAGCATTTAATCAATTGTCGTAAATTCTATATGGTCATGGTTTGTGATTATTTCTACTATTGTATCAATTAATCCTTGTCCCAGTATCTTTGTACTATTTGTAAAATTTATCCAAACAAGTTTTACAGGTTCTTCATATTCATAAACTCCAAACCCACCTCGCAATAAGTCATTAAAAGCATTCAGATTGTGTCCAGTGCGCCAGTCCAGATCTTTTGTCAGCACTTTGTCTATCTCATCATAGAAAGTTTCTAAGTCAGAAAAATTATTTCCGTTAATTGTAATTGCCTGTTTGTTCATTACGCTTCTGATTCAGATTTATAACATTGCCCTAGTGGAAACCAATGCTAGTGGCCTGGCTTTTAAAGTTTGTATTTACTTATTTGAGCGCCTGACAACCATATATAACATTGAAAAGTTTGTTATAGCCAACAGGAACATGGGAATTCTTCTCCAGATCATATCAGTTGATATAAGTTTTTCAATCAGGTCAGCAGAAAATGCCTGGTCTAATTTTGCCTGGATAGGGATCTGAACAGTTATCGTTGAAACCAACGCGATCAGGTTGAATAGCAATGCTACCATGATCATCCACTTTGGGATAGCTGGCGGCCGAAACCAAAATAAAAGTATTTGAGGAATAAAAGACAGAAAAAAGAATATCACAAACAGGGGAATGATTAGCTGACTGTCAACATGATGAAATTTGGGAAATTCCTCAGGGCCAACCCAACGCCATGTTCTGTAAGCCACGAGTGAGTTTACTATACCGCCACCAAATACGTAAAATGAGAGCAGGATGTAAATTGAAAATACAATACTTGAAACTTTGTTTTTACTATTCATCGGTATTATTTTAGAAATTAAAATTTTATACTGAAGTTATTGTTTTGCCGTTATTTTCTGTGGAAGATCTAATACCCATACTTCATCATCTTTACCCCCTCATGGTTTTCTATAAATCTTTTATCAGCAGGCATATCCCACATGGTAATGTAAGTTTTCACATCCCCGTTTGCTAAAATTTCAAACCTGGCCTTATTAAAACTGAGGCCTCCTTCGAAAGTATTATTGCCTTTGTACACCATGCCTTCCATGATCTGGCCGTTGAGCTTTAAGATCAACAGATCATCCTCACGGGAAAACTCTGCATTGCCTTTGTTTGTTTGATAGATCCCGGTGATTTTTTTATAACCTGCTTCTTCCAGTAAATAGCTCTTCCCCATTACGATGTCAAACTCAACCACATTTTCTCCTGTTGACTTTTTTTTGATCTCCAGTATGCGCTTTGCAGATTGTGGTGCATTGGCAGACGCATCTTTTTCAATATGCGGATCACCTTTAAAGTAAATTTGTGTAATAAGATCCTGGTGGCTGGCACTTGAAATGCGCATGTGAATATGAGCCGGTCTCCAGTCTTCTCCGTCTTTATAAGGTACGGGAATAATTGTTTTGAAACTATACTTACCCGACTTATCGGTTTTAACAGCACCCCTGAACAAATAATTATCTGAAACATTGTCGTATGTAGCAGATTCATCGCAGTGCCATGCTTCGATCAGTACATTTGAAAGGGGGGTTTTTCCATCATGATGCCGAACAATTCCCGAAAGATATAACAGCTTAGCCGTTGACCCGGGGGGAACCAGGTTGTTACGCATGGGTGCGCCCGGACGGTAATATGGACCAAGGATATCAGTAGTTGTTTCACTATCGCCTACAAACTCCTTCCCATTCCAATTGATGGCACCAAAACAAGCCATGCTGAAAGCGGTTAGACCGGAGTCTTTAATAAAAGTTCTTCTTTTCATGACTGGTAGTTTTAAGTGAATTTTTAATTGACGTTTGCAATTACCACCATGTTGACTTAATAGAAAAAATCCCCTTTATCGTTCATACCAATTGGGAATTCAGTCCGCTCTTTCCATTCCAGTGTTTGAAGTTCAGCAATTGGTTCTGAGTTAATTTTTGTGTCAAAACCTGCTCTTGCTTTTTTGGTGATATCTTCTTCTACATTTGTAGTAGTCCCTGCAAAAAAGTCAACTGCGGTTGATGGAATTTCTAAAAGAAAAACCTGTGTCTTGTCGCCAATTGTATAAATGTCTAAAACTTTAAAAAAAGCATCGGGCGATAAAACTACGTGTCCCAACTGGGCACTGGCGGGGTCAAAAGCAGATAGATCTTTTGCATTTGCCGAAGCAATCAGGTAACGAAGGTTAGTTACAAGTCCACCAGCTTTATACGACATATCTGTAAAACCCCTTTCAGTCAGAATTTTCCCAACCTGGTATTTTGAAATTAAATTTTCAGCAAGAGTTGTGTCTCTATAGAAAAGTGTCAGACCTGAAAACGTTTGATTGTAAATTTCTTCTATTTGTGTAGTATTCATTAATTATGATGTTATAAATTAAAGTCGTTGTAATGACAGCCAACGAAACGGCTTGGCTATGTGGCGGTATTTGAAAATCGTCAGCCCATAACCGAAGTTAAATTTATAGATAAAAACTCATTGTTTATGCTATTGCTTGATGTTATTCGACGGCTGGAACTGAAGCCGATAAGTGAACAAGAAGCTGAGAATATGTTCGTCGCCCCGACATGTCGCCAAACTGCCTCCTACATTCGCCCATCGTCTGAGATTGTCTACTAGTTTACTGTGTGCTGCTAGGTGGGACTTCATTTCAATTATTGACCTTGGGCTGATTCAAAGTAATACAGTGAAATCCTGCGCCATCATGATTATATCCTTCAATATCAATAGCAACTATTTTATGTGCAGGAAAAGCTTTCTGTAAAGTTAGTACTGCTTGGTTGTCTCTTACTTTAAATTCTTTTGGTCGCCCTGGCTTCCAGTATTTTGAAGTAATCACAACACCATTGGCAATAATAAAATTCAAATAGCTTGTACCAAGCACATAATGAAACGTATCGCCAACTTTCTTGACCGGGGCAAGATTCAGTACGTATTTGTCATTTTCTGTAAGTACATGTTTTGCCGTCATATGCGGTCCAACGGGAATTCTTATGATAGTAAATGGCTTACCATCCTGGTCAGTTGCATTTTTAAGAATCTCATAATTTTCTTCCAGCCTGTGGTAATTGATTGCTGCAATAGGGTTGCTAACTCTTTCCTTTTCTGTAATTTGTGCTAACAGAATGGTGTTGGGCCCGGCAAACCGGCAAAACAAATCAATATGCCCGCCACTGCCTACAGGATATAGTTCGTTCCATATTGTACCATAATCCAATCGTTCATCCTCTAACAATCCTCTGTTCAACCAAATTATTTTTGTAACCCCTAATGCTTTCTTATACTCTTCTTCAATCTGATACTTTCTTAATTTTTTGTTTCCGTCCATATCCAACTGCTCAACAAGTAGCAGCGTTCCTTTACCATTTAAGTCCCTTCCGCCACCCTGGCTTATAACATTTGCTTTTCTTACGGGGATATTAATTGTTGCGGCCAGTTCCCTGTCAAATTTTTCTGTGGCTGTTTTTGATTGTTCTGTTCCTCCCGGCCGAAAACCTCCTCCTTCAAAATTAAAATCAACAGCAAGTATTTCTTTATTATCATTTATTAAAAAACCAGGCCCCGTATCTCTGATAGTGCCCCGCTTTCCTACTCCCGCATCATGAATTATAAATCGTATTTTGTTTGTATCAATACCGTTTTTGCTTAACAATTTTTTTTGTATAAAAAGCATCGAATCATTTTTAACGTTCATATTGACTGTTACATAATTTTGTAATATTTTAATACAGTCTGCCATGCCTTGTTCTACTGAAGGGCCAGCTAAAAATGATTTGTCAGATAGACCTATCCATATCCCTTCCATTGGTTCCCATTCGGCAGGGTGGCGAAATCGACTTGACGCGTTTTCCGTTTGTGAAAACAAGGTGGCAGAAAGTAGTATGCAGGTGAATAAAAGTAGTTGTCTCATTTTACTGATATTTTTAATAGTATTCTTAAATCTGTAGATATTCTAAGTCTCAGTTGAATTACTTGAACATACAACAGGGTCATCGTTCTATGAACAATTTGCTTAAGGTGACGTACAATACTTATGTATTGCTGCAGGTAGAGGATTCATTGCCCGTCAAGCCCTGAACTGTAGCCGTTGGTAAAACTAATGTCCAAGATAGCAACAAATTTTTATCTTTGCCTGGCTTATGCGCACACAGGTTCACATACCACATCATTCTGTATTGAGCAACTATATTACAGCAATATGGGAAACAGCAGCACCCGGCTTTTCCAGGGAGATCATTTTACCCCAGGGCATCGTTGAAATGGTATTCAACCTCTCGGCCCCAATGCAGGGTATTTTACCACATAAAGACCTGGCGACAAGAGCCCCGGATTGCTTTCTGCAGGGATGGAACACGCATATCGTGAATGTTCAGTACAGTGGGCAACAACATTTGTTTGGCATACGATTACAACCATACATGGTAAAGCCTTTGCTGGGTATCCTGCCTTCAGAATCCAAGAACATGCTCATCGATCTTTTATTGATACGGCCTGAGTTTAAAAGTATATAGCAGCAATTGAATGAGGCCACTGGCTTTCATGCAAGGGTGGCCATCGTTGAAAAAGAGTTTCCTGTACTCACCCAAAGCATTTGCCCGCGAACTCAATATTTCTGTGAACTTTTTGCAAATACAGGCGAACAGCCATTTCAATCCATCGAAGAACTTTCCAAACAGGTATGTTATTCAACACGCCAACTGAACCGGAAAGCACAGAGCCTCTTTGGTGTTTCCGCAGAAGAATTGTTTATTCATAAGAAATTCCGCAGGGCAGTTGAGCTTTTGCACAGCGATAAACGCTCGCTTACTGATATTGCTCTCCATGCAGGCTTTTATGACCAGGCACATTTCTGCCGCATCTTTAAGAACTATACCGGGCTTACAGCCAAACAATACCAGTCGCAAAAAAGCGAATTGCCATTTCATATCTTTTCCTGATTATCATTACGTTAATCCGTTTAAACGGATTAACCAATTAACGGATTAACCGATTAACGTAATTACGCATCACCGGATAAACATGTCTGATTTATGCAATTTTTGCCCCCCTGCTGTTCCCACCTTTGCATAAATTAAAAACTATAAATCATGTTTAAAAAAATTCTTAAAAAAACAGTTATGTATTTCTTTATTCTCCTTACCGTTTACCTGGTGGTTGGATATTTATTACACGCCTTTGTATTCCCCGAGCAGAAGCCGGATATCTCCACCTATTTTAAGCCGGGAGATATATTCTATTCCAAAACGGAGAAGATCAAACAAACGGTGGTTAAACAGGAGCATGGGTTCGTGTATTGTACTGCATCCATTGAGCCTTTTGCACCGGGCCCGCCGGAACATGTTCATAGCGATTTTGATGAGACCTTCGAGATCACGAATGGCGAATTGAGCCTGTTGGTAAATGGGGAAGTAAAGAAGATACGTCCCGGTCAACAGCTGCACATTCCAAAAGGCACACCGCACAAGCCTTTTAATGAAACGGCCGATACCATTTATACCAAAGAGTTGATTGCCTTCCCGGAAAAATTTGCTTTCTACCTGGTTCAGGTGTATGGGCTGATGGATAACAAAGGCCTGGGTAAGTCTGCAGGTACCATGTTCCAGGTCTCTTTGCTCAATCATGAGGGCTTTGATTCATATATAGCAGGGCCACCGGTATTCATGCAACGTGCCATAAGTTTTATACTTACACCGGCAACACGGTTATTCGGTTATAAAAGTTTTTACCCGGCATATGATATCCGGAAAAATGAAAAAAGCTAATTGGGCATGACAGGCCGTTCGAAATTGAATGGCCTGTCTTTTTTGTATTTTTATCAATGTATGCTGAACTGGTGGAAGACTTTCGCCAGTTGGTGATATTTTATTATCAACATAAGTGAATACGCTCTTTTAGCCATTCTTCTGCTTTAGGTTCTTCTTTGAAAACTTCTGTCGGAACATACACAGGAGTTAGCACAGAAGTCATGGTTGCCACCATTTGTCCTATTTGCGTGTTTGTCAACAGGGCCACGGCCCTAAAGGTTTGAGGAATTTCTTTTTTTAAAACATCACGTACTTCAGGTCCTGAGGCCGTTTCGTGTGACACTTCAATCATTGCGCATACTTTCTTTCCCTTCGTTGCATGCCTGATCAGGGAATAAAGATCTGTTACATTGTCAACGTTACGGGGCGTATTTTTGGAGATCTTATGAAGTATGCCATCACTGTCGAACCAAAGTGTTGCCAAAGGATGCTCATGAATTTTAGTTCCGTCTGTTGGTAGGTTCATAGTTGCAGAATAAGATGTGCAAATTTATTTATTTTTTCTGTTTTTTAACCTGCCGGAGCTTTTTTAACAAAAAAGAGTTTTCCCCAGACCCTTAGGCTTGCATATCTAAAACTTGCGGCATTGGATGCCCCCGGGAATTGATACTACGGAACCCTTTGCCACCCGGGTAACATTTTTAAAATCCGTAAACGATATACCTGTCCTTATAAATACCGTTTTCAATTTTCCATATCACTGTATAGAAGCCAGCGCCGTCACTATTGGATGACTGAATGTATATAACATCATTTACTTTATCATAATTAACCGCTGTACCACTCAACCGCGGCTCAAATAAGTTGTTGAGCGCTGCTTTGGGTAAAACAATTTTTCGCTTGCCAATGGCAATTACAATTGACCTGTATTCTACGTGTGGAAGTTCTCCATCTGTTCCCCAAAAATCTTTCCCGTTTATGAATTCGATCTGCGTTTTTGACCCTTTAAGGTAAGTAAGTTTATAAAGGGCCCTGTTGAAGCTTTGTTGGGTCACGGTCACAGTAATGGAGTCTTTACCTAATACCACATGGCTTACTCCTTTTTTGAGATGAGGGATGTTATCGTATTCAGAGATCAATTTAAGCCTGTCGTAATAGACAAAGCCTTTTGTTTCCACTTTGTTCTTTTTGTAATTAACATCTATCCAGTTGCCTTTCTTTTCAAAGCAATAAACAAGATGTCCATTATTCAGGCTGTCCTTCACTTTGGCTTCAGCATCAGCAGAACTCCTCACATTGGAATAACCAACCTTATCCTGGATAATGGCATATTGCCCAAAGGAAAAAGAGGATAGAAAAAACAGTATACAGGTGAAGAGAATTTTCATTGAAAATGATATTTAATTATTTTGCTCTTATAGTTTCCAATCGCCAAAAAGTTTATCTTTGTCAGTTTGTGCTGTCAATTGCAAACCAAAAAAAAGAATATGCATGCTCATAAGCTTGCTCCTAAAAACCAGGAATTTTTTCTAAAAATATCCTTTTCTAAATAATTATCTTAAAAAACATTCTTCCGCCGTCTGGTCTCCCTCACAGAGTCCTGGGGGGACTACAAACGGCAATTTAAATTGAGGTGCTTTTGATTTTTCTATTTATAAAGTAAACTGCCCTGCCCATCCGGTCAGGCGGGCGTTGGTCAAAGACCAGACTGGAGCAAACCAACGGCAAAGACCATCACTTTCTTTGAAGAATAAAAAGGTTCTTTCCTTCGGATTCCCGGAAATGTATGTATAGTATATCGTCCTTAATGGCGTAGCAGATCGCATTATTTAACGCCTCTAAAACCGGCACCTCTCTTTTTGAATAAAGCATACTATACGCTGCGGCCTGTATCTTTAGATCATTGGTGCCAGAAGAAAATGTGGGTATACAACCTCCCTCGTTATCAAAGTAGAAACGCATGGTGTCTGTATTGGTCGTTCTTAAAATGCCATGAGAAAAAGCATCTTTATAGATAATGTCTTTACCGTTGGGGGTATAGGCAAAACATTTAAATGCCCAATCAACACCTGGCATAAGGAATTTGGCTGAATCTGCTGTTCCCATTCGCAGCAGGCCTTCACATACATTATCATCTTGTAAAGGTTTTTGACAGCTTACTGTAGCAAAAAGCAAAATACAGCCTGCCAAACGAAAATATAATGTTCTCATTATATGACTTTATTTTAAGGCACCCATTTAATTGAAAACGCTGCTTCCCTTTCCATGCTGCCGTTTAGGCCGGGGCCAACGGCAATATAAATTGAAGACTTTTGATTTTATTATTTATAAAATATGCTGCCCCTGCCCGTCCGGTCAGGCGGGCGTTGGATAAAGACCAGATGGGGCAAGCTACCTGCGGCAGTAAAATTATTTTTTGTTGATTACTAATACCGGGGCAAAGGCGGAGAAGTTTCGGCACATGAGGACAGGAGCCCAAGGATTGAGATCATTTTTACGATAACTTTATGCAAATGAAAAAAGTTTTTATTCCTTTCTTCGGGATATGTATTTTACTCGCTTTACAAAACTGTAACCCGCACCTGTACACAGCATCCTGCGGACAAAAAAATACGGTGCCGGCTGTTTTTATAGACCTACCCGATTCTGACGGGCGCTACCAGTATATCAAAAATTATTTCATGCTTTCTGAGCAACGCAAACTGGAAGTATGGTACAATACCTATTTAACTAAATGCATGCTGTTTTATAAAATTGAAAACCCCACAAAGGATTCTATTCTCGATCTTATTAAAAGTTACTGGGTAACATCGGATGAACAAAAGCACGATATACTATCCATACAATGGCGACCATTTAAAAACGGGACAGAAGTGCTTGTTACCATGAATTACAGTTACCGCATTATTGCCGAGAACCGGGTGAGACAGATCCCCAAATTAAAATTGCAGTTGATCCTTAACAGGCGAAAGAAGATAATAAGTATTAAGGAGTTGAGCAGGGGTTAATAGAAGTACATGCGGAAGAAAGTATGGTGCCCATTGTTGAAAGCCCGGACGGGGCAAATTACCTTAGGCAGCAAAATAAGTTTTACCTACGCAGCAATGTACGGCGGAGATTGGGCGAAGAACGACGGCGGCGCAGTTTCCGAATCAGGATATAAAACGTGTAATAGAAACTTAAGTTTCATTTCTTTCTTTTCCGAATCAAATTCAATGGGCGATCTGGCTTATGCGTCACGTCATTTCATAAATAGTCCTGAAAATGTTCGTGTAAGATTTCCATCAGCAACTCTTTGCTTAGTGGTTTGGATTCAAAGCCCGCTACTTCCTGTATTTCCTTTGACCTTTTTATGTCATCAGGGTTTGCCGATGTGGTCAAAATCAGAATAAGAACTTTTGCTTTTTGTGCTATGCCTAAATGTTTATACTTTTCTAAAAATTCCCATCCGTTCATTTTAGGCATGTTGATGTCTAAAAATATGAGATCGGGTGGTGTTTCATTTTTCTTTTTAAGATAATCCAATGCTTCAATCCCATTTCCAACTGTGACAATGTGGTCGACAATGTTCATTTCCTTAATGATAATTTGATGGTAGTAATTATCATCCTCATCGTCATCAACTAATAAAATGCAGTTTAATTTTTTTCTCATAACATTTTAATTTTTGGGGATTGTGAAATAAAATGTGCTCCCTTTTCCAAATGATGTTAAACCCATATTTTCCCTCCGTGCAATTCTATAATTTTTTTGCATTGTGAAAGCCCTATACCGGTGCCAGCATATTCAAAACGGGTATGAAGGCGTTGAAAAATTATAAATATTTTGTCATAATATTCTTTTTCTATTCCAATGCCATTGTCTTTTATAGTGAAAAGAAATTCTTTTGCTGTGTCAGATGATGAAATGTTTATAACAGGGGGAATTCCTTCTTTTTTGAATTTAATTGCATTTAGTATAAGGTTTTGAAAGACTGATTTTAAATCGTAGCTGTTTATAACGGGTAGTTTTTTGATATGAATTTCTGCACCGGTTTCTTGTATAATTGCTGTGAGGTCAGTTAAAACTTCATGCACTAATTTATCGCAATCTGTTTCCGACTTACTCATGTCTTTTCCTATTCTGGAATATTCAAGCAAATCAAAAATGAGTTTTGACATACGGTTTGCGCCACCTTGTATCAAACTCATGTATTTATTAATTTCTTGGTCAGGATACTTCTCTAATCTTCCGGATAATAAATTTGAGAAAT
>JBDSGK010000115.1:0-12492 GCA_039919015.1 Ferruginibacter sp. | reverse complement strand
TGGGCCCACCTGGGCTCGAACCAGGGACCACCTGATTATGAGTCAGGTGCTCTAACCAACTGAGCTATAGGCCCGTTCTTCAGCTTGTTTTTGAAGAATGAGGCTGCAAATATAATCAAAGCTGTTTTAAATAATGCATATTAGATTTTATTAGCCCGGCATTATTTATCAACCGAATATTTGAGAAGCAGTTTTTCTGAAACAGCAGGGAATTTTTTGAGAACACAAATATATTTTTTGCTTTTCATCCGTTTAATATGCTTTTCAATTTGGAGGGCTTGTTTTATTGAAAAGCATTCTAATTCAAAGAATATTTCCCAATCTTGGACAGATGATGTGAATTTGCTGCCATAATATTTTGCAAGGTGCCTTTCCAGCCTTTTTTCAGTCGTAAGCGTGGTAGCTCCCGTATAAAAAATATCTGTAGAAGGGCTATATAGTATATAAACACAAAACATCCTCTAAATAATTAAGTATTAACGCTTAATCAATTTAGATAAAGGCAGAGTCAAAAGGCGGTTCTAGAAACTTAAGTTAGGTGCTCTAACCTCCCGATAGCTATCGGGAGAGCTATAGGCCCTTTCTTCAGCTTGTTTTTGAAGAATGAGGCTGCAAATATAATCAAAGCTGTTTAATTTAACGCTTCATTAAATTATTTGCCGTTAATTTGCAGCTTCAAAATTGTTTATGAAGAAAATATTATTTATTGTTTTTGCTTTAGTAACCGTATCTGCTGCCTCTGCCCAAGAGAAAAAAAAGAAAGGTGGTTTTATGAACCGTACCGGCGACCATTTGATGTTACAGTTAACCAGCGATCATTGGACAGGGGTTCCTGATAGTATAAAAAACCACATGAAAGGCTTTGCCAGGGGTGCTAACATATATGTAATGCTGGACCAGCGCTTTAAAAGCAGTCCGCAATGGAGTGTTGCTTTTGGATTGGGAGTAGGCACAAGTAGCATGTATTTTAAGAATATGGTTGTGGATATCAAATCGAAGACCAATACACTGCCCTTCAGAAATGTTGACAGCGTTGATCATTTTAAAAAATACAAGCTGGTTACTGCATATTTAGAGATCCCGCTGGAGCTCCGCTTTACGTTTGACCCGGAAAATGAAAGTAAAAGTATTAAAGCTGCTCTTGGCGTAAAAGTGGGTACCCTTTTAAATGCTCATACCAAAGGCAAAATATTATTGAACAAGAACGGTGCAACTGTAAACAGTTATACCGCTAAAGAAACAGGTAAAGGTTTTTTTAATTCTACACGCCTTGCAGCCACAGCCAGGGTTGGTTATGGCAATTTTTCTTTATTTGGAAGTTACCAGTTGAATAATATTTTTAAAGATGGTGTAGCTGCTGATATGAAACTTTTCCAGATCGGTTTAAACTTCAGCGGATTATAATTCTTATCGCATAATTTTTTTGTTATCCTCCCGGTTACCGGGAGGATTTTTGTTTGCGGCTCTTTTTTAAAACCTTAACTTTGCGGCTCTTCCGATAGCCCCGATAGCTATCGGAGGAACCACACCATGAGCGACGACATTAAACACGAATGTGGCCTTGCTTTCATTCGTCTTCGAAAGCCTTTCAGTTATTATCAGCAGCAATATGGCACCGTAATGTATGGGCTTAACAAGCTTTACCTGTTGATGGAGAAACAGCATAACCGCGGCCAGGACGGGGCTGGCATTGCTACAGTTAAATTAAACACCGAACCGGGTTATCCTTTTATGCACCGCCTGCGCAGCGGGGCCAATCAACCCATAGCCGATCTTTTTGCACAAATAGGTAAGGAGTATAATGAAGTAGAAAAATATCAGCCCGATATTAAAAACCATCCCGGCCTCATGAAAGGCCATCTTAACTTTTTAGGAGAGGTTTTGCTGGGGCATTTACGCTATGGCACACAGGGCAAGAATAATGCAGAGTTTTGTCATCCTTTTATAAAACGTCACACCATACCATCACGTAACCTGGCATTAGCAGGCAATTTCAACCTGGTAAATACAGAAGAACTTTTTGCATTGGTTAATATTGACCCGGGTGAATTTCAGCGCCAGAGCGACCTCGCTGCCATGATGGAAGTGCTGTATCATTTTGTGGTAAAGGCCGACGAAGCTTTTCCCGGGCACATGGATATTGTAAAGGTTTTAAAAAAAGCGATCCCTTTGTTTGACGGCGGTTTCAACTTCAGCGGTATGTTGGGCAATGGCGATGCATTTGTGATGAGAGATGCACATGGTATCCGCCCTTCCTATTACTATATACATGACGATGTGATCGTGGCTGCCAGTGAAAGAGCGGCCATACGTACTGCTTTTCACCTGGAAGAAAATGAGGTACAGGAACTGATGCCCGGCAATGCCCTGATCGTAAAAGCTGATGGATCTTATTCTTTGGAGCAGATCGTTGAGCCAAAAGAAAGAAAGGCCTGCAGTTTTGAACGCATATATTTCAGCCGCGGAAGCGATGAAAAAATTTACCGGGAAAGAAAAAAACTAGGCCGTCTTTTAAGTGATACCGTTTTAAAAGCTGTGGACTACGATCTGAAAAACACCATTTTTTCTTTTATTCCCAATACTGCCGAAACTGCTTTTTATGGCCTCATAAAGGGCGCTGAAGAGTACCTGAATAAAATAAAGATTGACCGGATCTTAAGCTGGGGAAAGGACCTGCCTACCGGACAGGCAGGTTTTGATGAAGAAAAGCTGGCTGAAATGGTTAACAGGAGGATCCGTATTGAAAAGATCGCCATTAAAGATGTAAAGCTTCGCACTTTTATTACCGAGGACAGCAGCCGTAATGAAATGGTGCAGCACGTGTATGACATCACTTATGGAACGGTCAGAAAAAAAATAGATACCCTGGTTGTTATTGACGACAGTATTGTGAGGGGGACTACTTTAAAAGAAAGTATCATCCGTATGTTATCGAGGCTGGAACCAAAAAAGATCATTATAGTTTCCTCGGCTCCTCAAATACGCTATCCGGATTGCTATGGTATTGACATGAGCAAAATGGGCGATTTCATTGCTTTCAGGGCAGCCATAGAATTATTACAGGAAACAAGCCAGCTCGGTCTTTTAAACCAAATGCTGGATAAATGCAAGGAATTGCAACGCAATAACCAATTGCATACTGAAAATATTGTAAGACAGCTATACAAACAATTTACACCTGAAGATATCTCCGATAAAATTGCACAACTTATAACCGCAGCTGATATTGATATCCCGGTAAGTGTTATTTACCAAACCATTGAATCGTTGCATGAAGCATGCCCAACCAATTTAGGCGATTGGTATTTTACCGGCAACTACCCCACGCCAGGCGGAAACCGTGTATGCAACAAAGCATTCATGAATTACATGGAAGGCAAAAATGTAAGAGGCTATTAGATCAATTAATCCCTTTTTCTCTTAAGATAAGCTGGTTCTTAAGTCTTTCCCTTTAGGAGCGTTAGAGGGGGCCGAAAATTTCATTCAGCAACCCTGCTAAATGCACTCCTCCTTTTAAAAGTTGCTGATTAACAATGCCAATAAATTTAAAATTATACTTGTACTCTAAATTTTCATCGGGTTTTATATCTGCATAAATTTTGTCTGCAAACTGGTACGACTGCCAGATCCACTCACTTACCGGCTCTGCCTGCCATGCTTTTCTTTCAGCTTTGGTTGTGTAATTAATAGCGGTTGCATATTCTGTATAACTCAATTGCTGAAAATCTACAAGCTTTGAATCCCAAACTGTATGCAAATTAGATGGGTCTTTAAACCAGCTGACCTTAATTTTATTGCCTCCCAGGTCTTCGTACCTGCCAATGTGCAAAGGCTGATGAATATCGCCTACAATATGTATTAACAAGCGCAAATACAAAGCCTTTTTTTCCTGCTCAAGGCTTTTATTTTTAAGCTGCGCCGCTAACCAATTTATTTTTGTGTATGCATCGGTAGCCGTATCTGTGGCTAAATAGTTTTTTAATTCTGATTCAGATAACCCGGCTTTTAAATTAATGTAGTGCCAGTTGGCCAGGTAGGAATATGCCGGATCTGATTTTATAAAATCGGGCCAGTTACTTACCATGGCAACTGATTCGTGACCCAATATTTTAAAAATTTCTTTCTTTGTAATTTTTGTAAGATAGGAATCTGCAACCTGGCCCACAATGCGATGGCCCAATACGCCCCATGCCATACTACAAAATGGCAGGTATAAAAACAAAGCAAAAAATGCTGTTTTTTTTATCTTTTTGATCATTTTAAAATTGATTTTATTATCAAAGCTAACTTAATGCTGTTGAATATTTATGGCCTTTGCAAAGTATTCTTTATTCCAATATCTCAAATAACAATACCTGTGCCTTTTCCAAAACCGTAAAATTATTATCTGCAATAAAAAGCAGGGTTTTGTGACCATTCGGTAAAACAGGACCAAAAGTTACGCCTTCTATATTATCTGTATAAACACCAAGGTCATCCATATTCAAGATCAATGTTTTTTCAGCCCTGGTAAAAGGTTGGTTTTCCTCTAACGACATCGCACTGATATCAGTAGCACCATTCAGATCAGCTAGAAAAACTTTTATTGTACAGGGTAATCTTCCCGTTGAAAAAGAACGTTCCATTATCAATAGTTTATTATTTCCGAGGCTCAGTATATCGGATACACCGTTAATCTTGAACTCAGTTTTCGGTTTGGCAGGATACGCAACCGGTTCTAATTTATAAGCATATTGAGCAATGCATTTTTTACTATCAGGGCCCTGTGGGCCTGTTGCATTAAATTTGATTATCCTGATAAAGGCATTGTTGTCCACAACATCGGCCCTTGGGCCATCTTCATATAAAGGCTCCTCTACACTTACATAAAGAGTTTTGTAATTATCGGCATAGGTTATTCCTTCGAACACACTGTTTCTGCGCGGACCTTTTTCTTTTAACTGCATTTTTAAGTTTGCAGGTAAAATAAAGCTGTCGATATATTTACCTCCTTTGTCAATAAGAAAAACACCAGGGTTTATCAATACCGTATCATTTGTTTTTACAATCCTTTCGCCTTCACTGCTCCAAGCCAAAAGCCCTGTTTTAGGGTTGTAACGAATGGCTTCAGGGTCAGGAGTTTTATACTTATCGGCTTTATTGTTTGGGTACGTATTTCCATTGGCTTGCAAAATTGTCCTGACATCTATAAAGATCAAACTGTCAATTCCTTTTGGGGTTAAATAGATTTTTGCTGCATAAAACCGCGCCGGGGCTTTTTCACTTCTGTCATCACTTATAAAATAATATAGATCATTCTCAGGATCATAGTCAATGCCTGATAAGCCGCCCACTATAGTATTTTTATATTTAAGATTGAAGGGTATTTCATAACCTCCTAAATATTTTAAACTATTAATGTTCGCTGTTATTTGCGTTGTCCTCTTTGAAGTAGTGCAGGAAATTGAAAACAATACAATGGAACCAATTAATAATAAACGAAGGCTTGATTTTTGCATACAGCAATTTGTATGTAAAGTTGGGAAAGTTTACTTTTACATTTGCAAGATTGTCCAAAATTTTTATACTTTTATAAAAACAGGTTTTTGAAAAAACTTTATATTATACGCCATGCCAAGAGTGACCAGAGTTTTTTTGGAAACGATTTTGAGCGGCCGCTTAATGAAAGGGGTAGATCTGATGGCCCCTTGATGGCAAAACGTTTGTTGGATAAAAAGATAAAAATTGACCGTTTGGTTTCCAGTCCTGCAGTGAGAGCAAAACAAACTGCAGAAATGTTTGCAGAAACCTTGAACATGCCTGTTGATGAGATCTTTTTTATTTCTGCTTTATACCATGCCCCTGCCGAAGATTTTTATGACGTAATTGACGGCTTACCCGATACACTTAATGCTGTAGCTATATTTTCGCACAATCCTGGTATAACCTATTTTGTAAACAGCCTTCGTACAAAGATCCAGGTTGACAATATGCCTACCTGTGCTATTTTTGCTGCAGAGGCAGATATTACCCACTGGGCAGATTTCAGTAAAGCTGATAAGGGCCTTTTATTTTTTGATTATCCAAAGAAATGAACCCGTTCTATTGCCTGGTTAAATTTTTATTGAAATTAAACAACCAAACAATTGTTTTTTTCGTTTGTTATAGAGCCAATACCAAGTTGGGCCTAATTACTTTGCGACTTTAATTATACAACCTGTTTAAACAGATCGTTATGAAATTTTTTTTTATTGTTGCTGCTTTTTGTATATCCCTTAGTGGCTTTAGCCAAAAAGGAGATTATTTAATAAAAAATAGCGGGGATACCATATGGGGTAATATTACGTTAAAAAATAAATATTTTTACATTAATGGTTCGCCCGAAACAGCAATTAATGCTGAAGATGTAATGAAAATTAAGAGCGGCAACTATAAAGGAAGCATTGTGGTTAGCTGTAAGCTGCAGACGTATGTTGATAATCTCACAGAGCTCCAAATAGACTATATAGATAAAGGCATAACAGATACTGTGTTGATACTTGATGAGGTTTATACTACCCCAAAAATTAATTTATACCACGGAAAAAATAATTTTCAAACACAATTTTATTTTTATAAAACCCCAACAGACCCCAAGCCGGTTCAGCTGGTAATACGGTATTTCCTGCAGGGAGGACTTGCCAATTACAATGATGACCGTGCAAGATACAGGGGTGACAAATCTAAACTTACACTCGTTGAAGACAAGGGCTATGTAAACCAGCTACGTGCTATTATGGGGGATTGCAAAAAAATTACGGATACCATGTGGGAAATTTTATCTTACCGCGATTACAGCCTGAAAAACGTTATTAAAAAATACAACAAGTGTAATTAATTACTCCTTCTGGTTCTTCAATGAAAGTATATTTGCGTAGTTTTATTTACCGAATGTAAATTCATTGTTTATGAAAAGCTTGTTTTTTATTGCTGCTCTCTTTTTAACCCTAAGCGGCATTAGCCAGAAAAGTGATTATTTAGTAAAATTTAATGGCGATACCATTTGGGGTAATGTTAAATTGAAAAATAAGATCTTTCATGTTAGTGCGGGTAATGGTACTGCTGTTGATATAAACGCAGATGATGTTAAGCAAATAAAAAGTGATGATTATAAAGGTAGTGTAGTAGTTCATTGTAAGTTACAATTATATTCAGATAATATCGATGATCTTGACTTAGGGTGGATGCAAAAAGGTGAAATAGATACGGTAATGATCTTAGATGAAATTTACACTACCCCAAAAATTAATTTATATTTTGGAACGAATCATTATAAAACCCGTTTCTTCTTTTACAAAACTCCGTCAGACTCTTTTCCTGTACAACTCATTATCAGGTATTCCCTTCAGGGAGGTCTGTCTACCTATGCTGTTGATCAGGCAACATATAGGGGCGAAGGTAGAAAGACTGCTATTAATGTAGACAAAAGTTATGTAAATCAACTGTATGGTATAATGGGGCATTGTAAAAAAATATCTCCAACTATGTGGGAGATGCTGACCTACCGTGATTACAGCCTGAAACAGGTTATTAAAAAATACAACAAGTGTAAGTAGCAGGATAGTGAGCATAGGCTCTCTCATATTGATCAACCAATTTTATTTTTTTTGTTGGCCAGGTAAACACCACTGAAAATAAGTAAAGCCGCTATGATTTTATACATCGCCAAATCTTCATGCAAAAAAAGCATAGCGATCAATGCTGCAAATACAGGTTGGGTATAAATATAAAAACCAGCTATAGATGCTCCTAATATTTTTATCCCGTATAAATTAAATAAATAAGCCAAAAATGTACCGGTTAAAACTACCAGGCCCATACTTGTAATATCAATGGCTGTATATTTTCCCCAGGGAATTTCTGTAAACTCAACCCATCCAAACGGAACCACCAGCACTAACCCGATCGTAAAAACCCATCTTAAGATAACAATTGGATCATATTTCAGCATCAATGGTTTTACCAGGATAAAATAAAAAGTATAAGAAACCGCATTTACAATAATAAATATGTCGCCAAGCAATACATTGTCGCCATCTCCCGAACTGTCTTTTGCTAAAACCAGCACCAGTGCCCCCGAGATACCTAATGCCAGGCCGGTAACTTTTAAAAGACCCAGCCTTTCTTTTAATACCCAGGCGGCAATAAAAACAATTAATATGGGTGTGATCAGTAATAATAAAGCTGCGTGAATTGGATAAGTAAATGAGAGCCCTTTTAAAAAAAATAATTGATTGATGGCGATGCCGGTAATGGCACAAAGCAGTAAGCGAATCCTGTCTGCCTTTTCTATTTTAATACTTACGGGTTTTAGTAAATACAAAGCCCAGAACAATAAAACGCTGACGCCAACACGAACCACATTTATACCAAAAGGTTTTGCCAACTGTAGATTGGTAAGGTGTTTTACAGCTGTAAGATTGATCGCAAAAAACAGGTTTGTAAAAATTAATGCTACGTGCGCTATGGTTCTTTTGTTCAAATAAATTTTTTAATGCCCCAAAAATAAGTGAATAAAAAAAGCTATTGCACTTTTACATACAATAGCTTTATGCTTACTAACCCAATAAGTGATATTTACGTCGTTATGCCGACTGCATTTCTTTGATCTTTTCCCTTATCTGTGCCTCTATTTCATTTGCCATTTCAGGATTGTCGATCATTAATTGTTTTACCGATTCCCTTCCCTGGCCCAGTTTATCACTATTGTAACTAAACCAACTTCCGCTTTTTTGTATGATACCCAGTTCAACACCCATATCTATGATCTCACCCACTTTAGAAATACCTTCACCATAAATAATATCAAACTCGGCCTGGCGGAATGGAGGTGCCACTTTATTTTTAACCACTTTTACTTTTACATGGTTACCGATAGCTTCATCGCCATCTTTGATCTGTGCCATACGGCGGATATCAAGGCGGACAGAAGCATAGAATTTTAATGCATTACCCCCGGTTGTTGTTTCTGGATTGCCAAACATAACACCGATCTTTTCCCGTAATTGGTTGATAAAAATACAGCAGCTGTTTGTTTTATGAATGGTTGCAGTTAGTTTTCTTAATGCCTGGCTCATGAGCCTGGCCTGCAAACCCATCTTACTATCACCCATTTCGCCTTCCAGCTCACTTTTGGGTACCAGCGCAGCTACCGAATCAATAACCACAACATCCAAAGCACCTGACAGGATCAAACGGTCTGCAATTTCCAAAGCCTGTTCACCATAATCAGGTTGAGAGATCAGTAAATTATCAATATCTACACCCAGTTTTTTTGCATATATGCTATCAAATGCATGCTCTGCGTCAATAAAGGCACACATACCACCTTTTTTCTGCGCTTCTGCAATTACATGAATAGCCAATGTTGTTTTACCGGAACTTTCAGGCCCATATATTTCCACAACTCTACCCTTGGGTAAGCCGCCAATACCCAGTGCCATATCCAAACCGATTGAACCTGTTGAAATAACCTCCTGTTCAATAATCCCTTTATCACTCATCAACATTACCGAACCCTTGCCAAAATCTTTATCGATCTTGTCCATCGTTAATTTTAGCGCCTTAAATTTTTCTGTTTTTTCTAAATTGTCTGTTTTGCTCATTGTCTGAAATTTTAATTGATGTATCTGCTTTTGCGTTGTAAATGTAATTTCAGTACCAAAGATAATGGTTTAATTTTATTAACACTAATTAATTTAGTATTTTTTTGACAATTTTTTTAGTTTACGCAGATGACCTGTAAAAAAAGACCCATCCCGAGGAATCGGGACGGGGATGTGTTCAAGCATGAGAAAATCCGCAAAGGAAAACTCCTTTGTTCTCAAAAAGGTTCGGTGTTAAAAACGGGCCTGGTAATTTTGCATGGTTTGCAGAAGGCTTGCGTTTGAATTAATAAACAAATAGAAGACAGTTTTATGAACTAAACAATACTACAAAGTGGTAATAAAAGGTTAAAGATACCCTCTTTTAGGGCTATATATGCTTTTTAATATTAATAACAAGCCTGCTTTCAATATAAGTCCTGGTGATTATCCTTTCATTTCCAGTATCCGCTTCAACATAAAATCCCTTCCATTAGTATAGAAGATATTATCAAGTAACTCGTCAGTATCAATAGTATTTGCAACGCCAATCTTTGATAATCCGCTTATGATATCATTCCGCACATCCCTTTTAAGCCCGCCTATAGCTGTTATTTCTTTACATCCATCAATGGCATTTATCAGCCCGTCAAAATCGGTACCGATACAAAGTTGTTTTATTGCTTCATTGATGTTTATTTCAGGATGCTTATTGGCAACCCACAAAATATGAATGATATTGTTTACCAAAAACCTGCGTTGTGTATCAATATACAGGGAAGGGTCAAGCTCTTCAAAATCTTCGGCAGTCCATACTTCAGTATCATGGGGCCAAACGGGCAAGATAGTTGGTTGCGGCCCTAAAAAGAATTCGGCTTCCTGGTGGCTGATATATTCCAGGTCATGCGGAACATTTACATGGGGCAAAACACTTTCATCTGCAAAACCTAAAATGCGCTGATCAAAGGAAAGACCGATAATACCTCCCGATAATAATATGTTCTCAATATCCTCATTATACAAATTGATGCTACTGCAATTATGATAAGTATTCTCAAAATGTTTGCTCAGGGGTTTCAGGTAAGTTACTTCATAAACCTGGCCTCTATCTATAGGCCGATTTAATAAATATTTTACACGATCCCTGATAGAGAGCCCGGTTGTTCCTGCATGGGTACATATCAAAGGTTGAATATAACGGTTATCCCCATTGGGATTATAAAGCGTATATAATTCCCAGCGGGCTTTTAAACTCATGTGTTTTATATCCACCAGTATTTTTTTATTGATCATCGAATTGATCATCTCCAAACCCCATTCTGTAATACCTTTTAGGATAGGATAAAAATAGGGCGGGTTGAAAAACTGTATGCCGTATGCATGATTGCAAAACTGGTTTTGCTGCATGTGACAAAGATTAATGGCAACAACTGTATGGGCATCGGTAAACTCATGAAAATTTTGCAGGTAAACCTCTTTGGCATTCATGGCATTGGGGTCATTAAAAAAACAATGAAGGCCCTCTATTATAATAGCTCCGAAAACCGTGTTTCTTTCTGTTTCATTAAACGCTGATGCCTTATTTAATATTTTTAATTCCCGGTCGGGTGATGGTGGAATGGCTGTCTTCAACCAATTCAGTTCTTCTTTTATTAATTCATAACTATGCACACCTGATGCCAGGTAAGCCAATTGCTTTTTATTGATAAGGTTTATCTTCCCTTTATTTACAAAGCCTTTTTCTGCAAGCACTTGCCCTATCCTTTGTTCAGGCGCATGTAATATCAACCCGATAAGTTTTACATCTGCGTCAATTAACTGCGTAAGATTTGACTGCGAATTAAGCACATCATTAAAGAGCTTATTGATCCTTAATTTAAAGTCCCTGGATATTGAAAGTTTGGCATCAATATGATCCCATGGCGTAACTTTTGTTGCGGGATCAGAAAACTGGGGTTTCATTCCCGGGTGACAATGAAAATCAAAATAGGGCATAAGAATAATATTTATTGTATTAAATATACCCAATATGTTTTAAAATTAAAAGCCTTTACATTCCGGTTCAACAAGGACTTTAAAAAAAATAAAAGCCTTCTTAAAAAGAAGGCTTGGTTATTTGGAGACAGTAAATTATTACAATCTATACGGCGATCTGTTTTTCTTCGATCATCTTGCGAAGATTTAGCAAAGCATAACGCATTCTGCCCAGCGATGTATTTACACTGCAATCCAGGATCTTTGAGATCTCCCTGAATTTCAGATCTGCAAAATGGCGAAGGATGATTATTTCTCTTTGATCCTCGGGTAATTTGCAAACCAGCTTCATGATTGTTTCGCTGCTTTGCATTTTTATTATTTTATCCTCAATACCTGGCTCTGAAAAATTCAAAACATCAAAGATATCCATCCCTTCACTGGTTCTGATAACCGGTTTACTTTTTATCTTTCTGAAATGATCAACACAAAGGTTATGGCCTATTCGCATGGCCCATTGTACAAACTTGTTTTCGTCTTTGTACTTGCCGGCCTTTAGGGTTTCGATAATTTTAATGAACAGGTCCTGGAAAATATCTTCGGCGAGGTACTTATCCTTCACCAATAAATAAATAGAAGTAAAAATGCGGTCTTTGTGCCGGTTCACCAGCACCTCCATAGCATAGGACTGACCTTCTTTAAATAGTTTGATCAATTGTTCGTCGGACAGGGTAGAAAGGTTTTTCATAATCAGGATTTAGTGTTTGAATATTGGATAAATAACGTTGCAAATATCCCTAACCTGTATGAAAAATTTGTAGTTATGGTTTTAAAACCAGTGTAGTTATGTTTCTATTTGTTGCTGTCAGCTCAATACTATTTCTTTTTCCATCATCATTTTTCGCAGGCTATTCAA
>JBDSGK010000114.1:0-10853 GCA_039919015.1 Ferruginibacter sp. | reverse complement strand
TTGGAATTACAATTATTTGTTTTTAGCACTCCGTCTTTTGTAAAGCCATATGCCCACCAAATGAGCAAAATTTGTATGGGCAATCTTACGATTGCGATCCATAATTTAGGATTCGATTCCCTTGCGTAATTAAACATCATTTGGATATTAGCTGGAAAAACTGCGATCAATAGTACAATAATTAACCAGGCTGCAATACGTCTTGTTGATGTAAATAGTAATAACAAACCCAGTACTGCTTCAGCCACACCACTTATGATCACTAATGTTGTATGCCAGGGAAGCCATGATGGCATTATCTCTTCATAAAATGCAGTATGCCAAAAGTGATTGATGCCTGCTCCCAAATAAAATACAGACATTACAATGAGAGATATTCTCTTCATATCATAAATATAAGCTGCGTCAATAGTATTTTGCATACCATCTAAATTACTCCAAAAAAGAACCCCGTAAAAACGGGGCTCTTTCATTTATAACTCAGATCTTAGATCGCTTTCTTTTTCTCTTCAATGGCACTTGCTGCTCCTAATGGTTTGTTTTTCGCAAAGTCAACCAGGATCGGTGCCCCTACAAAAATGGAAGAGTAGGTACCGGTGATAACACCTATCAACATCGCAAATGCAAAACCACGTGTTACTTCACCACCAAAGATGAATAGGATCAACAGGGTGAGGAATACGGTGAGTGATGTCATGATGGTACGGCTTAACGTATCATTGATCGCACGATTGATAATGTTCGTTTTGGTTGCGCCTTTCATATCACGGCTGTATTCACGAATACGGTCAAATACAATTACCGTATCATTCATGGAGAAACCGATAACCGTTAATACGGCAGCAATAAAGTGCTGATCGATCTCCAGCGGGAATGGTACAATGTCCTTAAAGAACGAGAATACCGCCAGGGTTACAAACACATCATGCAAAAGGGTAACGATCGTACCCACCGAATATCTCCAGTCGCGGAACCGGATGAAGATGTAGAGGAAGATGGCCAGCATGGCAAAAATTGTTGCTTTTACCGCTCCACGCTTCAGATCATCTGAAATACTTGGCTGTACTTCTGAATAGGCTTTAATATATTTATCCTTTTTAATAAATTCGGCATAAGTAAGGTTAGCGGGCAATACTTTTTTAAGGCCCTGGTATAACCTTGTTTTTACTGCGCTATCTGCATTCACAGCTCCTTTTAAGTAAGCTGTTGTAATATTCAAATGACGGTCATCGCCAACTGTTTTAATAGTAACATTATCTCCGTCAAGCGCTACTTTGAGGTCATCACGTATCTCATCATTTTTAACGGACTTATCGAACTGAACGGTATAACTACGGCCTCCTTTAAATTCAACACCCAGGTGAAAACCATTAACGAATGCAAAGATGCCGGCTAATAATACGATCGAAGAAATAACATAAGCATACTTCCTCAGCTCAATAAATTTATAACTGGCGTGTTTAAAGATCCTTTTAGATAAACCGGTAAAATAATTAAAGTGACGGTTCTTATTGGTCCATATTTCTGTAATTAATCTTGATACCAAAATTCCGCAGAATAAAGAAAGTAAGATACCTATGATCTGCGTGGTGGCAAATCCAAGTACAGGACCCAAACCAAAATAGAACAATATGAATGCAGTAAGCAAAGAAGTTACGTGGGCATCAATTACCGGGGCAAGTGAACGCTTGTAACCGTCATTAACTGCAAGCTGGTAAGATTTTCCCTTGGTCAGTTCCTCCTTGATACGTTCAAAAATGATAACGTTTGTATCAACAGCTAAACCAATGGTTAAAACCAAACCGGCAATACCGGCAGCTGTGAGCGTAAAGCCCATGGCTGTTAAAACACCAATGGTAAACAGCAGGTTAAATATCAATGCAATATTGGCTACCCAACCACCTGTGTTGTAATAGACCAGCATTAAAATAAATATTACCAGGAATGCAATACCAAAAGACATGGCACCCCCGCGTACTGATTCTTTACCTAATGTAGGACCAACAACCTGTTGGGCAACAATATTTGCCGGTGCATCTAACTTACCTGATTTTAAAATATTAGCAAGATCCTGGGCTTCCTGTACTGTAAAACTTCCGGAAATTTCAGAACTTCCGCCTTCAATTGGGCCGTTCACATTAGGAGCTGAATAAACAATATCATCTAATGCAATGGCAATAGGGCGGCCAACATTCTTTCCGGTGAGCCTGGCCCAGGTGTTAGAGCCGACGGTGGTCATTTCCATTTTGATGGCAGCCTTTCCTTTATCATCAAAATCCTGGCGTGCTTCTTTTACACCTTCCCCTTCAAGTGGCGCCTTATCAGTTCCCGGTAAAGTTTTAACTGCATATAACTGGAAAAACCTTTGAGTTCCTTTCTCTGCTTTTTGCTCTACGCCTAATAAGAATTTTGCATTGGCAGGCAGGGCATTTTTTACTACAGGGTTATTCATGTATTCATAAAAAACGGCTGTATCCTGTAAGGCAATGGTTCCTATATTCGCTGCATAGAATTTCTTGCCGCTGGTTTGGTCTGTTTGCGGACTTTGTGGATTGATGATCCTGAAGAATGGATTAACATTTTCCAGGTCTTTAACAGAATCTTTTACAGGGGTTGAATCATCAATTCCATTCAGGTAGTTGTGGAGGTTATCATCAGCGATCTTTAAAGATGCTGACAGTTCATCAATATTATAAACCTCCCAAAACTGTAAGTGGGCAGAAGCCTGTAACAATTTACGAACTCGCTCAATATCGGTAACGCCGGCAAGTTCCACATTGATGATGCCTTTATTTTCGTCGAAATTGATATTGGGCTGTGCTACACCAAATTTATCAATACGGCGAACGAGGATCTTATAAGTTTCCTTAATAGCGCCTGAAGCAATATCTTTAAGTGTTGTGGTAACCTGTTTGTCGCTATCCGTTGTCTTTACCTTTTTTTCCGGGCCTGCAAAAATACCTGCTAATTTACCAGGGCCGTTCTGCGTTATATAAGATTCTGTGAAGAGTGTTATGAAATCATCCTCTCTTGTTTCTTTAAGCTTGGTTGCAGTTTGTATTGCATTCAGGAGTGAAGGGTCTTTTGAGTTGTTGCTTAAAGACTTTAACAGGTCAGCCAGACTAACATCAAGTGTAACGCTGATACCACCCTGCAGATCCAAACCAAGGTTTAGTTCATTTGCTTTAGCTTGCTTGTAGGTCGTTCCAAAAACCGGATAGATCTTTTTGTCTGCGGTACTGTCAAGGATCCTTTTTTTCCTTAGCTCGATTGCTTCTTTCCTGTCTTCTTCATTTAAGTTAGGGTAAGCAGCTCTTACAATTTTGGTTGCTTTTGCTTCTACAGAGTTTTCATAATTACGCACTACCCATGTATAGGATAATTCCCAAAGTGATATCACAGTAAGTGCAATTGTAAAAAACCAAACTAAACCTTTTAGTTTCATGTGTTTACTTTTATTTTTTTTTAATGGTCACATGGAATTCGCCAATAATCATTTCGCTTGGGTAGAAATTAATTCGTTGGCTCATTTCATAATAACAGACGTTTTAGTAACTTCTTTGTTGATTTTTAGAAGTGTGCAAAGATAGGGGAAAAACCCATTTAGTTTTTATGCAGGTTAATTTTAGAATTTTATGCATTTTGCACTATAAACAGGTTATATGATACGTAAAAATAATGCAATCGGCAAATTAGTGGCAACGGTCGCTATTTTTATATCCTGCAGTACTACTAAACAATCGGCGCCTATGTACAATAAAACCGGTACCATACTACAGGCAGTTCCTGCAGATACGGGCTTTTTAGTATCCCTGCTGCAAAACAACCCTGCGTTTGCTGATATCCTAAAAAATCATCAAGACTGGAACGTCCAGATCATTTACACCCAAATTAATAGAGGAGCAAACGGTATCACTGACCTGGCACATCATTATTATAATGTTGATGCAGGTAAATACTTTTATCCGGCGTCTACAGTTAAATTACCCATCGTTCTATTGGCCTTACAAAAGCTGAATGAGTTAAAAGACAGGGGAATAGACATGAATACGACCATGTTGACCGAAACCGCTTTCAGCGGGCAAACTGCCGTTTTTAACGACCCTACAACTGTTGATGGAAGACCCTCTGTAGCAAACTATATTAAGAAGATATTAATGGTAAGCGATAATGATGCCTTCAACCGCCTGTATGAATTCCTGGGCCAGGAATATATTCATGCAGAAATGAAAAAGAAAGGATATGCCAATGTTCAGATCCTGCACAGGCTGAATATTTTTTTGACTGAGGAAGAGAACAGGAGCACCAACCCCGTGAAATTTTATGATGGCAGTAAACTACTGTATGAGCAGCCGGCGCAGAAAAGTGAGCTTAAATACGCCGTACGAAAAGATAGTATTGGAAAAGGTTTTTATAAGGCGGATAAATTGGTAAACGGCAGCATGGATTTTTCTAAAAAGAACAGGATCTCACTGGAAGAACTGCATAAGATACTGATCAGCGTGGTTTTTCCGGATAAAGTAAAACCAACAGAACGCTTTAATATTACGGAAGCTGACCGCGGCTTCGTTTTAAAATACATGAGCCAGTACCCCACGGAAAGTACCTACCCGCCCTATGCGGCCGATACGGCAAACTATTGGCCTGCTTACTGTAAATTTTTATTGTTTGGGGGGCAAAAAGGAGTGCTTCCTGAAAATATCCGGATCTTTAACAAGGTTGGAGATGCTTACGGGCATATGATCGATGTGGCTTATATCGTTGATCATAAAAATAAAATTGAGTTTTTTGTATCTGCCCTTATTTATTGTAACAGCGATGGTATTTTAAATGATGACAAATACGATTATGACCTCATTGGCAAGCCATTTATGAAAAACCTGGGTAAAGCATTGTACGATTATGAGCTTCAACGGAATTATAAGAACAGGCCAGATCTATCCCCATTTTTATTTTCGTATGATGCCTCACCTCCAACCTACCGATGAGTCGGGACAGGCTCTCTCCCGAAGTAGCGGGGGAGTAAAAAACTAACATGGCTGATGTATAATAACTATTTTTGTCTGCAACCAAAACATACCTAATGGATCTATCATCACTATTGCAACGTTTTAATGAACCGGAAACTTTAAAAATGGCCAAGCTTGGCCGTGAGTTAAGGGCTAAGGGGTTAGATATTACCGATCTGAGTTTGGGAGAACCTGACTTTGATACACCGGATCATATTAAAGCTGCAGCCAAACAAGCCATTGATGATAATTACAGTCATTATACACCTGTTGCCGGTTACCCCGACCTGCGAGAAGCCGTTTGTACAAAACTGAAAAGAGATAATGGGCTTGATTATACAGCAGACCAGATCATTATTAGCACCGGTGCCAAACAAAGTATTTATAATACCGTAATGAGTATTGTTGACCAGGGTGATGAGGTGATCATTCCTTCTCCATTTTGGGTAACCTATTCCGAAATTGTAAAGATGGCGGGTGGCGAAGTTAAAATTGTACATACATCCATACAAAACGGTTATAAAATAACAGCAGCCGAACTGGAAGCAGCCATAACAACAAAAACAAAACTGTTCATGTTCTCTTCGCCTTGCAACCCAAGTGGTGCGGTGTATTCAAAGGAAGAATTAAGTGTACTGGCTGAGGTCTTTAAAAAGCACCCGGGTATTTTCATCATGAGTGATGAGATATATGAGTATATCAATTACGAAGGCAGGCATGAAAGCATTGCTCAATTCGATTTTTTAAAAGACAGGGTTATTCTCATCAATGGTTTAAGTAAAGGTTATGCCATGACGGGCTGGCGTTTGGGTTATATTGCTGCACATGCAACCATTGCCAAAGCCTGCGAAAAGATACAGGGGCAGGTTACCAGCGGCCCCAATGCGGTAACTCAAAGAGCAGCTATTACGGCATTAACTACTGATATGAAACCTACTGCCATGATGGTGGCAGAATTTACCAAACGCAGAACAAGGGTGATGGAATTGCTTACAGAAATGCCGGGCATTGCCTGCAGCGAACCACAGGGAGCATTTTATGTTTTTCCCCAGGTAAATTCTTTTTTTGGAAAAGCCGATGGGGATCATACAATTGAAAATGCAGATGACCTGTGTATGTACCTGCTACATGATGCCCATGTGTCTACGGTAACCGGGAGTGCATTTGGCGAACCCAATTGCATTCGCATATCTTTTGCCAACAGCATGGAAAATATTGAAAAGGGATTTGGGAAGATTAAAGATGCGCTTGCAAAATTGTCATAATTTTCAACGGTTTAGTATGACTTATAATGCATAGTTTTCAATATAAAAACAAATCTCTCTTAACAAGAACTCGGAATAGTTCGTATTATCCTTTACTTTAGAAATTTCGTATAGGCTTTTTCCGGTTTCTATTTTTTTATTCAGCGATTTCCACTTGTCATAATATGCACTTGCAATATAAACTTTGGTTCCACTCGCCAGGTATACCTGTCTTTCCCTGTTGTATTGAATTGTTTCGGAGGGAGCATTTGGGTATGCTTGGTTAGGCATGGATGGATCGTATAGCGCAGTTGGAACTTTAACCACCTGTGAACTTTCATTGATAGTAACGAAGCCAATTTTAATCCCGTCCTGCATTATTATCTTGTCATTGATAATGATTACCGCTTTGGTTCTGTCACGTTTTACCTGGTCATTAAAGTGCCTGGTTTCATTCAGGTAACCTTCAAAGGATTTTATTTTTGTCCGAAGTGCATAAGCTCCGTAGTATTCATTGATAAACCTGGTTACATTTTTCCTGTTCAACCCATTTTTGCTGATCAGGTCATAATCGCTGATGAGTTTAGCCATTACCCTGGTAAAATCTTTATCTTCTGTATATATCGCTAATGTATCTGCTGTTGGAGGGAACGTGATCTCGTGATAATAAAATGGCTCCAATTCAATAACAGGGGCATCAAACTTAACTACTTCCCCTTTTATTAAAACATAATCATCAAAGCTGTACACTTCCATATTGTAATGCGGGGTAGAATTACTGAGCCATTTTGCATATAAAGCAACAGGGTTATCGTTAATAAAAATAACGGAATCATTCAATCTTACATCCTGAGCAATTGAAAATGCTGTAATGAACCAGCCGAGGAGAGCAGTTACAATTTTTTTCATAAACCAGTTTTAAGGATTGCCAACGCTAAGTGACGTGTATCTTGTGTTAAACCTACAAACAAAAAAACCGGAATGCAATAGCAGGAAAAATAAAACAGTGTTATTTTTTATTGAGTAGGAACGCTTTAAGCGGCCTGAATTCAGTATCGTTACAAGTAAAAGTTGCTTTTAGCAAGGTCAGACGAGACGTCAGACCACGTTACTCAAACAATTCCAGCCAGTTCTTGGGCCTGCGGTTGTCGAGCCATTTAAAACCCCTAAGGTCTTTTTTATCAGCAGGGATATCTTTGATGGGGTATAGAGTCCCGTTAACATCATTTACAAATTTGATCTTGTTCAATTCCTTCTTTACAAAATAAACATCTATCTGGTCGCCGCTGCTCCGGTTCATACCCACATAGGCACTATCATCATCCTGCGGATAAAATATACTTTCGGCAGGACTGCCTTTTACCCTCACATAATCAATATTTCCGTCAACAAAATAACCGTTTAACGTTCGTCCCGCAATTTGATTGAACATGCCTTCTTTTGTCCTGTTAATGATCATGGCATTATTAAAAACATACAGTCGCTTTGGTTTTTGTTTTTGTGTGTACAGGTATAAGGTATCTCCTGTTATCTGTGATTGTCCATTCCACGCAACAGGTTCTCCAAATAATTTAAAAGTAGAGTCGGCAGTGGAGTAGTGAAGGCTGTCGCTTACTGCCTGCAGGGAATCATTGAAAATACGCACATTGTGAAATCCTATAAAATACCTTATGGAAGTATCTGCGGTTTTCGTATTTACAAGTATTGCAGTTTTTAAAGTATCTTTTTGCGTCACAATTTTTCTTTCCAGGCTATCGTACTTGCGCATTCCGGAAAAAAGTGTATCGGCAGCAATATAAGTGCTGTCTCCATCTCTGTGAATTATCATCACCGGTTTACGGCTGGCTAAAAAGGAATTACGATTTAGGTCAGAATATGCTTCCCCGCTAAGCACGATGATATTGTTTATGCTATCAACAAATTTTACGTTACCCTCCATTTGTATGGTGTTGCTTTTTTTATCAAAAGCCATCGTTTTTGCACTGATAAAATGGGTGCTATCACTAAATGTTGCTCCATCAGTAAAAATAGCTTCACCAGTTCCTAAATTGTAAGTACCGGCATTTGTATTTGTTACACTTCCGTCTTTACCAACAATACGTGTTTTGGCAATGAATGTAGCAATATTGGTTTTAAGATTATAAACCAAACTATCCGTCCAGATATCACGGTCGGGATCTTTCAGGTGAACGTTGTTCTTAAAATAAACATCTTTGGTATCGGCATAATAAATACCATCACGGCTGGTTAGAACCGTTTTATCATTTGTAATTCTGCCGCCACCCTTGTACGTAGCAATGCCGGTTCGTAAATTATATTCAAGGTCATCGGTATACAGTGTTCCTTTTTTATCGGTAAGTTTTACATTCTTTTTTAAATAGGCTATCCTTTCTGAACCTACATAGCGCAGGTATTGGGCATAGGTATGAATGCTGTCGTTATCATTGATATGGATATTGCCAAAAGCTTCAAGGATATTGGTCTTGCGATTGACAGTAGCACTGTCGCAATAAAAAGTAGTAAGTCCTTCTTTGATGATCACATCACCGGCCATGGTTTGTATTGAGTTGACAGAATCAAGCGTGATGAACCTCATATTCTTACCCTGTACAATTCTTATTGAACGGATAGAATCTGTTGATGTGGGTACAGCGATCACCTGCTGTGCGGTAGTTTGATAACTGCAGGCAATTAAAAAAAGAATAAAGATTTTGCTGATGGTAAATTTCAATCGCAATGTTTCAGTTTTATGTTCTCCCGATAATTATCGGGAGTAAAATTGGGATTTTTATTTTATAACAGAATGGTAAAATTATTTTTGTTTGAGATTCAGGTAAGGTGCATTCACCGTATCTGGCAGCGGAATAGCTAAAGGCGGATTTGAAGTCTTTTTTCCAAAAATTGAAATGTTGACATAACGTTTGGGGTTTGTCCTAAGATCGTCGATCAGCAGGTTGAGTTTATTGGCTGTTGCCGTAAGATTATTATACAGCCTTGTATCATTCAGCAATAAGCCTGCAGTACCTGTATTAGTATTGAGTTTGCCAACGGTCGCTTTCAGATCGCTGATGGTTGTATTCAACATATTTAGTGTTGCCTGGAGGTCTAAATTGGAAAGATTAGTAGCTGTTTTATCCAGGTTACCGATCATGTTGGTGATTTTGCCTGTGTTCTTATCTAAGCCTGCAGTGAATGAATTCAGGTTATTTAATGTGCCGGCCAGTGCACCTGTCTGGGTGTTCAGTAAAATGCTCAATGATGCCGAAGCCCCGATCAGGTTTGCAGTAGTTCTATTTAAATTCTCCAGCGTTGCATGCAGGTTATTTTTTGCCGTAGGGTCAAGGATCCTGTTTACACTCATCAAAACTGAATCAATGGAAGTTACAGCTTTGGTTACCTGGTATAGAACGGGATCAACCTTCTTCAGTACATCTGTAAATACACCTGAACTGGCTTCGGTAAGAATTACCCCTTTTTCGGGAATAAATTGCTTAGCGTCTCCGAGGTGTATCTCTACACTGGTAATACCCAATAGTGACGGTTTTATGATCGCTATTGAATTAACGGGGATATTCACCTCTTTGGTCATGTTCATATTGACCAGGATCTCCTTCATGTTCTTATCGGTGGTGATGCTGTAAACAGTACCTACCTGGAGGCCGTTTATCATTACGGGGTTAGAAGCGGCAAGGCCCTGTACATTGGTATATTTGGCAAAAAGTGTATGACTATTTCCAAAAAAGGTCTTCCCTTTTAGAAAATTAAAACCAAGCACTAATAATACAATGGCAATGGCAGTCAGTGCGCCTATTTTTGTCTCGTTTGAAATTTTCATAATCGTAGTCAGCTTAGCATAAAGCATTTTTCATGCCTAAATCAAAATTAGTTTAATTATTGTTCTTTAATTCAAACCTTACAGAGGCATTGTTTTTCAGGTCGGCCGATAGGCGTATCTCATGCCTGGTTGTGCCATCTGTGATCACCATTAAAGCGGTATTGGGAGGAATGCTTCCCAGGTTATCGGCATATAGAACGAGTTCATTGCTGCTGTTGGGCTCTACATTAAGGGTAAAAGAATGGGCACCTGCGGTTAAAGATCTTTTATCTACAACCAGGTTCCTGTTAAAATATACCGATACGATATCATTATCAATATCGCCGTCATCATACAGGTCAACCTTTATTTTATTGCTTTTTACCTGGATGATCTTTGTGTCTTTGATGAGTCTTTTTTCGAAAGCAAGCGGCACGTCCGCAACTTTTTTGTCGGTATTGGTTGCTGGCTGACTTTTTGGGGTTGTGCCATTGGTATGTTCAACCTGTTGCTTATAGCGTTGCACAGCTTTTGTTATGGATTCTGCCAGTTCCTGCTGGCCTTTTTCGCTGTTGAGGTATTGTTCATCCTGGGGGTTGTTTATAAAGCCGGTCTCAATTAAGATAGCAGGCATATTGGTTGCCTGTAAAACCCATATCCCTTTTTGCCTTTGACTCACACCCAGCGCCTGCCTGCCGGTTTGATCCACTTCTTCATTTACCATCGTGGCAAGGCGATCACTTCTTTCCTGGTATCTTTTGGCATAAATGGCTGCGATCGTTCTTC
>JBDSGK010000113.1:0-5986 GCA_039919015.1 Ferruginibacter sp. | reverse complement strand
ATGGTTTGGGGTTTTTTGCCCTGGCTTGCAGGTTATTTATTACTTAATGCGGTAATGGGATTGATCCTTTCACTTGTTTTTCAATTGGCGCATGTGGTTGAAAATACTGAATTTGAACATATTCCATTAGATGCAACAAAACATATTGAAACAGCCTGGGCCGAACATCAAATGAAAACCACGGCCAATTTTGCCATGGGTAATAAAGTGATCTCCTGGTTTGTTGGCGGATTGAATTACCAGATCGAACATCATCTTTTTCCACGCATAAGCCATGTTCATTATCCCGAGATCAGCAAAATAGTAATGGAAAAATGTAAGGAGTTCAATATGCCTTACAATAAATACGATACCATGTCTGAAGCAGTTGCTTCACACTTCAGGGTAATGAAACAACTGGGTAAAAAACCAGAACCTGCCATGCAGCAGGTGCAGGCCGCTTAAGCCCCCTCTATCTCCCACGAAGGGGGAGGAAAAGCACTGATTGAAACCAAAAAAATTTAAGGTTTGTATTTGGCCTGCTGGAAAATTGTTTCCGCATTGGCAGCCATTAATTCCGGCAGACTTAATTTTGGATTCTTGTGCATGAATTTTTTTACGATCTGCCACCCCGCAAAGCTACCGATATTACCGGGCGAGGCTTCTCCCAATTCCTGCGTTTTTGGCCCTTCTCCAATATAGTTCTTGATGATATTGTTATCAATGGTTTGTAAAAAATTATTCTGTACAAAAAGGTCCCAAACCGCACGTTCATGTTCATATACAGCGGCCAATTGTTCTTTGGTAAAACCGATCAGTTTATACTCTTCTGTTTTGGGTAACAGTTTGCTTAATACAAACAGGCGTTTTCCCTTTTCAACCATTTGCTGCACCAATGGATCATCTTCTTTTTTTTCAGGATAAAGATCGTTGATGATATTCTTCATACAGTTTACATCAATATAAGCCGGCTCAAAACGGTTGCTGATATATTGAGGATAGGTTGTTTGAACAAATTCTGATCTGTACAAAGAGAAATCTTTCCCCAGATGATGCTGTAAGCCAACAATGATGGCATCATCTGAAAGTATATCACCATACCCATCTATGGGGCCGATATAGGTAATGATCTTTTTACGGTCTTTGTAATTCGGAAAATAATATTTTACATATTGTAAGCCCTGTTTTATAGCTTTTTCATAAGGGGTAAAATCTTTAAAAACAATTTGCGCAGTATCATATACTTTTTTATACGCCGTAATAAAACCATGCACATAACCAGCCGTACTGTCGCCCGACCATTTGGGATCAGCATTTAAAATGGTGGCCAAAAAATTCTCCCCAAACGATGGATACTTAGATAATAGCACATCGAGATTGGCAGTGAAATGTGCGGTGTCAAGAGTAAACAGGGCTTGCTCAAACCGCATGGTGCTCACTTCAACTTTTATGTTTGAAACATCAGGCGCTTTATCCCCATTATTACACGAAAAAAACAGACAGGCTGAAATAACAAATACAAAAGCTATTCTCATTTTCTTAATTTAACTTTACAGGGATAAAAATCATTTCTAAACGTAAAGTTAAGCCCGATTAAGGGTTTTGGGGCATGAAAATATTTTTAGCACAACAGAACTATCACATCGGTAATTTTGAAAGCAATACGCAAAAAATTATCAATGCAATAGAAACCGCTAAGCAGCAGGGGGGTGACCTGATCGTATTCAGTGAGCTGAGTGTTTGCGGCTATGCTCCCCGTGATTTCCTGGAGTTTGAAGATTTCATTAATAAAAGTTATGCAGCCATTGATATCATTAAGCAACATGCCGACACGATCGGGGTGTTGGTTGGTGCCCCCGACAGGAACCCGGTTAAAGAAGGAAAGGACTTGTTTAACGCAGCCTATTTACTCTACGAAAAGGAAATAAAAGCAGTAGCACATAAAACCTGTTTACCCAATTACGATGTGTTTGATGAATACCGTTATTTTGAACCGGCTTATGAATGGAGCATCATGGAATTCAAAGGCACAAGACTGGCGGTAACCATTTGTGAAGACATCTGGAACCTGGGAGATAATCCTTTATACCGCAACTGCCCCATGGATGAGCTGATGAAACAGCAACCTGATGTCATGATCAATTTATCTGCATCGCCATTTGATTATACGCATGATGAAGACCGGAAAGCCACCATTAAATCAAACGTAATAAAATACAAGCTGCCTTTGTTTTATTGCAACGCTGTAGGCAGCCAGACCGAAATTGTTTTTGATGGAGCTTCATTGGTTTTTGATGCATCAGCAAATCTTTGTGGCCAGCTACCGATGTTTGAAGAAGCCATTCAATCTTTTATTTTGAATGATGACGGCACTATTGACGCCCCTATTTTAGAACCTGCCAGCCGTATGCCTGAGAAAGAGCTTGAACCGATTGCATTGGAAGCGCAATTAAATATCAAACAGGTACATGACGCGATCGTTTTAGGTATTAAAGATTATTTTTCCAAGATGGAATTTACCAAAGCGATCCTGGGAAGCAGTGGCGGTATTGACAGTGCTGTTACATTGGCATTGGCCTGCACCGCATTGGGTAAAGATAATGTGAGGGCTATTTTGATGCCTTCGCAATTTTCAACTGCTCATTCTGTAAATGATGCAGAGCAGTTGAGCATGAACCTGGGTAATCGGTACGATATCATCCCGGTTGAAAATATTTATAATAGCTTTTTAAATGAACTGAAGCCTGCCTTCAAGGATCTGCCATTTGGTATTGCCGAAGAAAATATACAAAGCCGCACACGTGGAAACCTGTTGATGGCCATTGCCAATAAGTTTGGTTATATCTTATTGAATACTTCCAATAAAAGTGAACTGGCAACAGGCTATGGTACACTCTATGGCGATATGGCCGGGGGCATTGGTGTTTTGGGCGATTGTTATAAACTGCAGATCTATGAATTGGTGAAATACATAAACAGGAAAAAAGAGATCATCCCTGTAAATATTATTACCAAACCGCCCAGTGCAGAACTGAGGCCCGGGCAAAAAGATTCTGATAGTTTACCAGCTTATGAAGTATTGGACAAAATATTATTTCAATATATTGAAAGAAGACAGGGCCCTAATGAAATAAAAGCCCAGGGTTTTGATGCAGCTTTAGTTGACCGTGTTTTAAAAATGGTAAACATCAACGAATACAAGCGCAACCAGTTTTGTCCCATCATACGTGTTTCACCAAAAGCATTTGGTGTGGGTAGAAGAATGCCGATCGTAGGAAAGTACCTGAGTTAAAAATTAATAGCAGCATACGGCAATTTCAAAATTTCTTCAACTGCAACTCCATTTTCTTTAGCCGGGAACCATTTAGTAAGTTTTATTGCAGCTATAATTGCCTCGTCATAGCCATATCCGACTTTTTCCAGAATTTCAAAGTAACCTGTGCTTCCATCTTTTTTTACCACAAATTTTAAAAGGCCTCTTTTAGTGAAGGAAAGATCAGGAAGGCTGTCAGGAATTATAGTATGCCTGCCAATAAATCTTTTTAAAGAATCAAATCCTCCTTCAAATGTGGCTATATAATTATATCCCCAACTTGATTGTAAAGAATCGCTTTTTCCTTTTTGGGCGGATGATAATAAACTTAAAAATAAAAGTATTACTGCAAATAAATATCTCATAAGAATATGAGACGATTTTAATAGTTATTCCATACTTTTTACAGCTTCTCTACTACAACCGCAGTTCCATAAGACAAAACTTCTGTCACGCCATTCATTACTTCATTGGCATCATAACGCATATTAATGATAGCATTAGCTCCACGTTCATTCGCATGCTGTATCATCAATTGATAAGCTTCTTCCCTGGTCTTTTCGCAAAGCTCAGAATAAATAGAGATCTTACCCCCAAGCAGGGTTTGAAAACCGCCGGCTATATTGCCAAATATACTACGGCTGCGTACCGTAATACCCCGTATTATGCCCAGGTGTTTGGTTATGCGGTATCCTTCAAGGCTGTTTGATGTAGTTATCAGTTGTTGATCTATCATGATAAAATATTTTAGCTTAAAGTTAGAGTGATTTTAACAAAGTTTTGCCCGCCTGACCAAAACGGCAAAATATTTGTTCAGGAGAGTTCGTAATTTGCAGCCTCACCCCAACCCCTCTCCATCCTTCAACAAGCTCAGGAGAGAGGGGCCAGGGAGAATAATTTGAAGATCGAAAAAGAATAAATAAAACATAATCTACTCCATAATCTTCTCCATTTCCTCTCCGCCAGCTGGCGGAGGAGATAGAGGGGGCCGGGAGCAAACTTAAATCTATGGTTCAAACATCTGAAGACATCCGACTGCTTAATGAGAAGATCACCCATGCATCGGGATTTGTTACCCGTATCAACGATGAGTTAAGTAAAGTAATAGTTGGCCAGCAATCCATGATCGAAAGATTATTGATCGGGCTTTTAAGTAATGGCCATGTGCTGCTGGAAGGTGTACCCGGCCTTGCCAAAACACTGGCTATTAAATCGCTTGCGCAGGCAGTACATGCCGACTTCAGCCGTATTCAATTTACACCCGACCTGTTGCCGGCGGATGTGGTGGGCACGATGATCTACAACCAGGCTAAAAATGAATTCATGGTTCGTAAGGGCCCCATCTTTTCAAATTTTATTTTAGCCGATGAAATTAACAGGGCCCCGGCAAAAGTGCAAAGCGCTTTATTGGAAGCTATGCAGGAAAGGCAGGTAACAATTGGTGATACCACCTACAAATTGCCGGAACCATTTTTAGTATTGGCTACCCAAAACCCGATAGAGCAGGAAGGAACTTATCCTTTGCCCGAAGCACAGGTTGACCGGTTCATGCTAAAGGTTGTGGTTGATTATCCCAGCAAATCAGAAGAGCAGTTGATCATCCGTCAGAATACTTTAGGACTTAGTTTTCTACCAATAAATCCCGTTGCATCAACCAGTGAAATATTAACTGCAAAAGAATTGGTGCGCCAGGTTTACCTGGATGAAAAAGTTGAGAATTATATCCTGGATATTGTTTTTGCCACCCGTTTCCCTGATAAATATAACCTGCCTAAGCTAAAAGCTTTGATCGGTTTTGGCGGATCGCCCAGGGCCAGCATTAATTTGGCACTGGCTGCAAAAGCCTACGCTTTTTTAAACAACCGGGCCTTTGTTATTCCGGAAGATGTAAGAAGTATTAGTAAAGATGTATTGCGACACAGAATTGGATTGACTTATGAAGCCGAAGCCGAGAATGTAAATGTTGAACAGATCATTAATGAAATTCTTAGGGTGGTGAATGTGCCGTAGAGCCCCCTAAATCCCCAGAAGGGGGGCTTTTAAAGAGTAAAATATTTTATGAAAAATTTTAAAAATCAGAGTCTCAAAGCTCTCCCCCGAAGGGGGAGTTGGAGGGGGCTGAACCGATGTTAACAACAGAAGAAATATTACGCAAAGTCCGCGAGCTTGAAATTAAAAGCAAGAAGATCACTACGCATTTATTTACGGGTGAGTATCATTCTGCATTTAAAGGAAAGGGAATGAGCTTCAGGGAAGTAAGGGAATATTATGCCGGTGATGACGTACGTTTTATTGACTGGAATGTAAGTGCCAGGTTCAGTCACCCGTTTACGAAAGTTTTTGAAGAAGAGCGGGAACTGACGGTAATGCTGCTGATCGATACAAGCGCCAGTAATTTGTTTGGAACCGTTGCCAAACAGAAAAAAGACCTGATCGTAGAAATGGGTGCCGTACTTACTTTCAGTGCTGTAAGTAACAACGATAAAGTGGGTGTTATTTTCTTCAGCGATAAAATAGAAAAATACATTGCCCCTAAAAAAGGCCGGCAGCATGCTTTATATATTGTGCGTGAATTACTGACCGTGGAAGCAAAAAAGCAGGGCACCAACCTGGATGATGCCATTAAATTCTTCAGCAGGGCTGTTAAGCAACGCAGTATCGCTTTTATTTTAAGCGATTTCCTGGCAACCGGTT
>JBDSGK010000112.1:0-32836 GCA_039919015.1 Ferruginibacter sp. | reverse complement strand
CCAGTTCATCATAAGGCAAACCATTTTCTTCAGGCTTGTCAAAATTAACTGCGTAAGTAGAAAGGTAATAATCAAAGTCCTTGCTTAACATGCCATGGCCGCTGTAAGAGATGATCACTTTATCATTGACTGATGTTTGTTGCAGTTTTTTCTTTAACGCTTTTACATTACCTATTGTTACATCTTTATTAAACAAGGTATCGATCACTATTTCATTTCCATATTTCTGTTTTAGTTTTTTAGATAGGTCCCTGATATCTTTAACGCTGTATTTAAGGTTATATTTGTTGTCTGAAAATTGGTCAATGCCGATACCGATAAAATAAGTTTTTGCTTCTTTTTTAACTGCAGGAGTATAATTCACCCGTAATGGCAAACGATAGCTTTCCATACCATTCACATCCGTTACAGATGTTTCTAACTGGTTGTTACCAACAGATAAATTAATGGTTATGGTTGTATCAATATAATTCCTGTTATTCTTTCGGATGCTTATTCCCCGCTGGCCAAATACAGGAACCTCATTTAACCAAACATTAAATCGATCCAGCTTATAGGTACTGTCGATTCCTTTGATATGCAATTTCAACCTGTTGCTCTTTTGTTCATAAGGTATGTTATTCCTATTTGCAAAATCTGCATCGATCACGCTGTAGGTATCCCTGAATGCAGTTGTATCAATACCCAGTTTTTTAATTCTTTTTTCCCAGGCTCTTCTGTAACTTTTGATCAACATTGTATCTATACTTCCAATTCCTTGCAGCACTTTGTCGGGTCTGTTATATTTTACATCAAGTTGTTCAAATGGATAACGTTTTCCGTTTATTTCAAATGCTAATTCCTTCACGGCACTCTTTGTACCATAATAATACCCTATTTCATCCTGGCCATTTAGTAGGGTTAAAAAATCTGTACTGAACAATACAAAATAGGACCAGGCATGTTTACCGGTATTAACATCCCAGAATTTTAAAGAATTATCAACCCCCACACTCATAATAAAATGCTGATCAGGAGTCAGGCTTGGCGATAAAAATATTGAATCATTATATTTTATTTTATGAAGCAGGTTCCCATCGGCTATGCTGCGTATTTCAAGAGAATCGGCGGATCTTACCAGGAGCCTGTCCTGGCTAAAAAATGCAGATTCATAGCGGGCCAAAGGATCATCGAATACTTTAATAACTGAATCAGCTTCTGCATCTAGTATAACTGCCTGACGTGCTGATGCAGATAAAATGAACCTGAAATCAGAACTGTATTTTAGCGCATGAATAGTACTGTCTTTAATTGACACATATTTTTTCAGGGTATTACCATTTGCTTTATCAACAAGCAGTATCTCTTCCCCTGCGGAAAACAACACATCATTGTTCTTATCAAAAGCCAGGCTATATAGATTTTTTGCTTTCTCAATTTCCTGTATTTTAGTACTGCTTTGCACCTCCCAAATGCTGATCGTATTGCCGGAGACTACTGAAGTTGCAAAATATTTTCCATCGGCACTATAATTTAAATGGGAGATCCAGCTGTCGAACCCGGGGATAATTTTCTCCCGCTTACCTGTGAAGACATTCCAGACAATAGGGGAATACGAAACTGCTCCTTTAGTGATAAGAAATTTTCCATCCGCAGTCAGTTCCACTTGTTGCCGGAAACCATTGCCCTCATTAAACGATTTTAAAATTTCCATACTCCCCGGATCACAGACCTTAACACAGCTATCAGTAAGTATAGCTAGTTTTTTTCCGTTTGCACTGTACATCGCATTCGTGATAAGATTAATACTGCCCATATAGTTTCCATACAATTTCCCCGTTGCTCTTTCCCAGACCTTAACAGACTTATCCCATGAGGATGATATGATCCATTTACCATCTGCGCTATAAAACGCCGAGTTTACTCTATCTGTGTGAGCGGTGATCGTAAATTTTATTTTACCGCTATATGCATCCCATATCCTCATCGTTTTATCATAAGAAGCAGATACTATATCCCGGCCATCAGGGCTATAAGAAACTGTGGCAACAATTCCTGAATGACCATGTAAGGTTTTTTGTAATTTTCCCGATATAGCATCCCAAATCTTAATTACGCTATCCACTGTACTTGTAACAATGTGCAAACCATCCGGGCTGAATGATGCCCACCGCACATAGCTGCTTTCGTTGAAATGGGTAATCATTTTTTTTTGACTGATGTTCCAAACAGTTATTTCATTATCGTTCCAGGCAAGTATATTTTTTTGATCCGGGCTAAAAAAAGCCCATCTCGCAATTCTTCCCCCCGGTGCTTCAATTTGGTTAACCAGCCCGGTGTTAAGGTCATGAATATTTATTTTATTTTCCCTGGTTGTTAACAGGTAGCGGTCATCTTTACTGAAATCGCAGCCTTTTTCATCAGTTGAAAATATACTTGTTCCCTTTTTTACATCCCATACTTTTCCATCATCAGTTAAAATATACCTGCTGTGATGACTATATATTGCGTAATCGGATTTATATTGAATGTTCTTAATAACCTTTCCCGTCAGGGCTTCCCAAATTTTTATTGTTTTATCCTGGGTAGTAACAAAATACTTTGCATCAGGACTAAAACTGGCTGACCTGATATTTATCCCTTGCGTCGCCGGGAGGATCAATTTGGTATTTTGAGTAAATACTTTTAATGATAGCAGGAGAAGGAATACCGTAAATAAATGCGCTTCTTTGTATTTCATTTTATATAGATAGAATTATAGGCTATTGTTACAACTGGCCTGTTTTACCAAACCTTCCAATCCACCGCAATCGTCTCATTCCTGCTCGTAGGCTTCTGCAATCCCTTGGTTATCTCTACCACACGCTCACCCACAGTTTTCTTAAGCTCACTTATTTTCATGGTGGGATATTTGTTCATCGCTTCCAGGATACAATAAGTAAAGACCCCATTAGGTAGGTTATCTATTCCCTCCAACGCAAACTCTGTTCCCGCTGCTGCAGAGATAATGGTTGCACCCGTACTCTTGCCTACATTTACAAACAGGCTCTGCATCAATTCAAAACTGTTCTTCAGTCCTAACTGACCTTCTTTTTTGTACGCAACTGGTTTAAGGCCTTTTATTAATTTATTATTAGTAGCATTCATGGCAACAAGGTCTTCCTTATCAACTTCGCCGCTATGGCAGGCATCAATAAGCATTAACTTTTTCCGTGCAGGAATACTGTCTAATAAACTTTCCAGCTCATCATAAGGCAATCCATTCTCTTCGGGCTTATCAAAATTCACAGCATAGGTTGAAAGATAGTAATCAAAATCCTTACTCAACATACCATGGCCACTGTAAGAGATGATGACCTTATCATTGACTGATGTTTGTAGTAACTTTTGCTTTAGTGCTTTTACATTACTTACAGTTACATTTTCATTGAACAAGGTGTCTATGATGATATCCTTGTACTTTTCTTTTAATTTTTTGCTGAGGTCCCTAATGTCTTTGGTACTGAATTTTAAATTGTATTTGCTGTCTTTAAACTGGTCAATACCTATGCCTATAAAATAGGTTTGTTCTTTTTGTTTAACAGCAGGGGTATAATTTACCAGCAACGGCATGCGGTAACTTTCGGTACCATTTACGTTGCTGATAGAAGTTTCAATCTGGTTCTTTCCCTGGGATAATTTGATAATGATATTTGTATCCAGACTGTTGGAATTCTTTTTCAGGATGCTGATCCCCCGCTGTCCAAATACAGGCACTTCATTAACCCAGAAATTGAAGCGATCGAGTTTATAGGAACTATCAATTCCGTTAATATGAAGTTTCAGTGTTCCGGTTGCCTGTTCATATTTTATATTATCACGGCTTACAAAATCCGTTTCAGGAACACTGTAACCGTCTCTGAATGCTGTTGTATCAATCCCTAATTTCCTGATTCTTTTTTCCCAGGCTTTTCTATAACTTTTTATCAATGCAGTATCAGTGTTTCCAATTGCCTCCAGCACCATATCGGGACGATTGTATTTAACGTCAAGTTGTTCGAAGCTGATAACTTTTAAATCTTTGGTGACATAATGGAGAAGCCTGGCGGCTGATTGGGTTGTTTGATAATAACCATTGGGAATTTGAGTAAAATAATCATTGCTATCAATTGCTACAGATTTATATAAACCCTGAAACAGTTCATTAAAATTTGATTTTGAGTATATAGTAATTGTATTATTTCCCAACACAAATTGTTGGGAAGAAGAATCTATATCCAATATTCTGCCAGGAAATTTTGAAAGCAACTGTTCACCTGCCACATCCCATAATCTAGTCATTTCATCACTGGAATAACTTATCAAATATTTTTCATCTGCTGTCATGAAAGCGTCATGCACAAGGAAATTTTCATGTTTGAATTTTTTAATGATTTCTAAAGACCTGCTATCCCATATAATTGCGGAATAATCATTTGAAGAAGTCACGATATAATTTCCGGAATTACTGACCCGGATTGAATTTATAAACCAACTATGTCCTTCTAACGGAATTCTTAAGGAATTGGTTGAAAAACGCCAGACAGACAATTTGGGATCTGCCAAACTTTCAATAATAATATTGTTTGCCTGCACATTAAAACGGGCCTTGCTTTGACTATGACCTGATGAAATATTTGCAATTTCTTTAGCGGAATTAACATTCCACACACGAACAATACTATCCGATGTGGTTGTGAGTAATATATTTTTATCCGGGCTTAATTCGCATGAGTAAACTATTTTTTTACCCATTTTGAATGTTTGCTTTTTTTTTCCAGTAAAAAAATCTGATATCTCTACATCTTGATTGTCATTTATATAAATAACCCATTCCCCATCACTACTCAATTGTACATTATTATTCAAAAAAGAGCTTACTGTACCATGTAACAAATTTATTTGAACCCCCGATCTGGCTTCCCAACTACGTATTGTATTATCACTGGATGCAGATAAAATATGATCCCCATCCGGATGAAAAAACAATTTATATATCTCACCTGAATGCCCTTTTAAGGTTCGTATTAATAGTCCTGTTTTTAAATTCCAAATCTTTATGTCACTTCCCGATGTAGATGCAAATAGATTAGCCCTGCTATTTATTACGCAGTCATAGACATATACAGAGTGACCTCCCAACGTTGTAATTAGATTACCCGTAGAGACCTCCCAAATATTGGCAGATCCATTTGATGAGGCTGTTAATAAAAAACGGCTATCAGCTGAAAAAGTCAATAAATTATTTTCGCCTGCATTTTCATTAATATTGAATAAAATTTTGCCGCTTTTGGGGTCCCATAGTTTTACAGAATGATCAGCCGATGAAGTAGCAATACAATTACCATCGGGACTAAATATTGCTTGAATAGAATAATCCCGGAATCCTGAAAGTATATTAATAATTTTCCCTGTTGATAACTCAAACACAACCGGGTTAGGGTAGACAGAATTATTAGGAGATGCCAGAAAATATTTACTATCCGGGCTAAAAGAGATACTATTATACTGAGGAACCTCGTAAAGCAGCCTCCCTTCTTTTGAATTCCAGATTTTTGTCGGATAACCAGTTTCAACCGTAACGATATATTCACTATTCGGGCTTAAAAACGGTTTTGAAATATTACTTTCTGATGAATTCAATTTTATTTCGGGAATTGAAGTCTTAACATTAAATCCAACAATTACCCCATCAGCATAAGAGGCATAAACTCTTTTACTATCCGGTGAAAACTGTATGATGGCTAAAGGTGAATCATAGTAATAATTGTTAAACAATTTCCCACTGGAAGTTTCACATAAAAAAAGTGGAGCATACTGGCTAACTACTCCAATATATTTACCATCAGGGCTAAATTGAATATTTATTATGGGTTTTGTATTTTTTTTAGCCCATACTTGTTTTCTACTTATCGTTTCCCATAAACACAACATACTATCAGTAGAAGTCGTTGCCATGTATTTACCGTCAGGACTGAAATAACTCAAATTTGTCTTTGTATTTAAGTTAGAACCCTCATATAGTTGTTTCCCGAATTTAGCGTCCCAAATAATAGCAGGGTTATCGTGTGATGTAGTTAATACATATTTTCCATTCTTACTAAATTCTGCAAAGTATATTTCAGATGTATGTCCCATAGGCACTACTAATTTTGGTGGTTGTGCAAAAAAAAGCAATGGGAAAAAGATACTTATAATCGAAAGCAGTTTCTTCATCAGTTACATTGTTTATTCTTGAATTAATGACCATACCTCCCAATCCACCGCAATCGTCTCATTCCTGCTCGTGGGCTTCTGCAGGCCCTTGGTAATCTCTACTACACGCTCACCCACAGTTTTCTTGAGCTCACTTATTTTCATCGTGGGATATTTGTTCATTGCTTCCAGAATGCAGTAAGTGAACACCCCATTAGGTAAGTTATCTATTCCCTCCAACGCAAACTCTGTTCCCGCTGCGGCAGAGATAATGGTTGCACCAGTACTCTTGCCTACATTTACAAACAGGCTCTGCATCAATTCAAAACTATTCTTCAATCCTAACTGTCCGTCTTTTTTGTAGGCAACAGGTTTAAGGCCTTTTATTAATTTATTATCAGTAGCATTCATGGCAACAAGGTCTTCCTTATCAACTTCGCCGCTATGGCAGGCATCAATAAGCATTAACTTTTTCCGTGCAGGAATACTGTCTAATAAACTTTCCAGTTCATCATAAGGCAAGCCATTCTCTTCGGGCTTGTCAAAATTCACAGCATAGGTTGAAAGATAATAATCAAAATCCTTACTTAACATGCCATGACCGCTGTAAGAGATGATCACTTTATCATTAACTGATGTTTGAAGCAATTTTTGTTTTAGTGCTTTTACATTGCTGATGGTAACCTGCTCGTTGAACAGGGTATCAATGATGATGTCGTTATATTTTTCTTTTAGTTTTTTGCTGAGGTCCCTGATGTCTTTGGTACTGAATCTTAAATTGTATTTGCTGTCTTTAAACTGGTCAATGCCAATTCCGATGAAATATGTTTTTGTTTTTTGTGAATCAACCGGGGTATAATTTACGAGCAACGGCATGCGATAGCTTTCGGTACCGTTAACATTGGTGATGGATGTTTCGATCCGATTTTCTCCCTGGGATAGATCGATTGTAACAGTTGAATCAAAACTATTTTTGTTCTTATTTCGAAGACTAATACCTCGCTTCCCATAAATGGGCGTTTCATTTATCCATACATTAAAACGATCGAGTTTGTAAGTGCTGTCAGAACTTTTAATACCAAGTTTTAATTTTGCACCTGTTTGATCATATATTATATTATCCCGGTTCGCAAAATCTGCCTCGGGCACACTGTATCCCGAACGGAACGCAGTTGTATCAATCCCCAGTTTTTTGATCCGCTTTTCCCAGGCCTTGCGGTATGATCTTATTAAAGCAGTATCAGTACTTCCTATGGCTTCAAGAACTTTATCGGGGCGGTTGTATTTTACATCGAGCTGTTCGAAACTGATAATTTTTAACTCCGGAGTAACATAATGCAATAATTTTGCTGCATCAGTATTTGCCAGGTAATAACCTTCAGTATCTTTAAAAATAAAATCTTTTTCCCGCAATGATATAAGTGAGTAGAGTTGTTTTCCAGTAATAAGACTAAATATGATTATTTCACTACGCCGTACTGCTATGAAAATCCCCTGCCCAAATGAAACCTTTTCAAAAACTGTATTATTACCAAGTTCAATAGTTCGGATCATAGTCCCGGTAGCGGCATCCCATATTTTTACACTGCCATCCGATGATACGGTTAAAATAGAATTACCATCCGGAAAAAACAATGCATTAGATATCCAGTTAGTGTGTCCTTTCAGCTGAATTAATAATTGGCCCGATTCCGCATCCCGGACACTTGCAAGACTATCTGAAGTAATAAGGAGCTTCTTGCCATCCGGAGAAAATTCTATTGAATTCACTCTGATAGAGCCTTCAAGCTGGTAGTAAAGTTTACCACTATTAACATCCCAAACTTTTGCAGTATTATCATCAGCCGTAGTTATAACTTTTGAACCATCTGGAAAGAAAACAGCTTTTCTTATTCCAAAATTATGTCCTTCTAATATTTGCAGAGTCTTACCTGTAGATGCATCCCAGAGCCTAACTTTTTTATCGCCCAAAGTGCCGGTTGAAGTAAGAACAAGCTTCCCGTCAGGAGAAAAAATAGCGTCAGTCCCCCATTTATTATCGTGGCCTTTAAGTTGTAAAACTGATTTGGTTTTAATATCCCATATCTTAGGAATGTCGTCCCAAAAAGCAGTGGTAAGTAACTTTTGACCATCAGGCGATAATTCTATAGAAGTTACACAACTTTTGAATCCCTTAAATTGATCCAGTAATTTGGCATTGTTTGCATCCCATATTTCTGCCACATTGCAAGATGCAATAAGTATTTTTTCTCCATCCACGGAAAAATGAGCTCCATTTAGCCTACCCTGCCCGCCCTGAAAAACATATTCAAGCTTTCCTTGTCCCGGATCCCATAATCGAACATACGCTCCATCGGTGGCTGTTAGAATTTTTTTACCGTTCGGGGAAAACTCTGAATTTGTTACAGAATATGTATCCCCCTGGTAAGTGACTGATAATTGGCAGGTTTTTGCATCCCACAGTTTTGCTACATTTGAGGTGGCAGTGATGATTGTGCTACCATCGCCAGAAACATCAATATCTGAAACTGCTATATCTCCTGCAAGTTCATTTATTACTTTACCTGTAGATATGTCCCACATAATTACAGTGCCATCGTACGAAGAAGAAAGCAGCTTGCTGCCATTTTCTATAAATACCAGGTCAGTAATTTCTTTCTTATGCTTTTTTAGTACAAATATAAGTTTGCCCGATGGTACATCCCAGATCTTCATTGCTGCTTTGCCAAGCGATATTTCAGGGTAGGCGGGAACTGTTACCAGCAATTTTCCATCCGGGGAAAAGCAGCCTCGCTGCAAGGGTACATTTTCCTTGATGGATGTGATCAAAGCGCCATTATCAGCATTCCAGATCTTTGCTGTTTTATCTTTTGATACAGTAAGTGCCAGCTTACCATTCTGTGAAAAGGAAATATGCAGAACTTCATCTTTATGGCCTTTAAGATCTGCCAGCTGTGTGCCGTTAAGAGCGCTCCATATTTTAACCGAATTATCTTTTGAAGCGGTAATTATTTTTTCGCCGTCTGTTGAAAATGCGGCAGCCTTTACATGATCGTCATGAACAAATTTATAGATCAATTTGTCACCATTGGCATCCCAAAGATTAGCTGTAAATGGCTCAAAATGCTCCCGGGACAAAGATCCGACTGACAAAATGTATCTTCCGTCTGTTGAATAAACAGGCCCGGAGTTAATGCCTGCTTCGTCATTCATAACACTTATCAATAATCCTGTTTTTGCATCCCATATCCGGGCCCTGTCATTAATTGATGCAGTGATTATCCTGCTGCCATCGGGTGAGAATACGACAGATCTAATATTTTCTTTATGACCATACAAAGAATATAACAGTCTGCCGCTTATTTTATCCCATACTTTGGCTATTAAATCGTCTGAGCCTGTTACAATATATTTTCCATCGGGACTGAAAGACACAGAATTTATAGCAGCGGTATGCCCTATTGGAACGACAAGACCAGGTTGTTGGGCCCAAAGAAATGTTGAAACAAAACAAAAAAACAGGGAGAAAATTTTTTTCATAAAATATTTTATTTTTATTTGCTCCAAACCTCCCAATCCACCGTAATCGTTTCATTCCTGCTTGTTGGCTTTTGCAAGCCCTTGGTTATCTCTACCACACGCTCACCCACAGTTTTCTTTAGCTCACTTATTTTCATCGTGGGATATTTTTTCATCGCTTCCAGGATGCAGTACGTGAACACGCCATTGGGGAGATTATCTACTCCTTCCAAGGCAAACTGGGTTCCTGCGGCTGCAGAGATAATGGTTGCACCAGTACTCTTACCCACATTTACGAAGAGGCTCTGCATGAGTTCAAAACTATTCTTCAATCCAAGCTGGCCATCTTTTTTATAAGCAACGGGTTTCAATCCTCTTTTGATCTTTGAACTATCCAGTTCATTCATTGCTATGAGATCATCCTTATCCACTTCGCCGCTATGGCAGGCATCTATCAGCATCAGTTTTTTTCGTGCAGGGATGCTGTCTAATAAACTTTCCAGTTCATCATAAGGCAAACCATTTTCTTCGGGTTTGTCAAAATTTACAGCATAGGTGGAAAGATAATAATCAAAATCTTTGCTTAGCATGCCATGGCCACTGTAGGAGATGATCACTTTATCATTAACTGATGTTTGCAGGAGTTTTTGTTTTAATGCTTTTACATTGCTAATGGTAACCTGTTCGTTGAACAAGGTATCAATGATGATGTCGTTATATTTTTCCTTTAGTTTTTTGCTGAGGTCCCTGATGTCTTTGGTACTGAATCTTAAATTGTATTTGCTGTCATTAAACTTATCAATGCCGATACCTATAAAATAGGTTTGTTCTTTTTGTTTAACAGCAGGCGTATAATTTACCAGCAAGGGCATGCGGTAACTTTCGGTTCCATTTACATTGGTGATGGAAGTTTCAATTTTATTTTCACCTTGGGACAGGTCAATAGTAATAGTTGAATCAAAACTGTTTTTATTTTGATTGAGCAGGCTTATGCCACGCTGGCCATATAAAGGTGTTTCATTTACCCATATATTAAAACGGTCAAGTTTGTAAATACTGTCTACACTTTTAATAACAAGTTTCATTTTCCCATTTCTTTGCTGGAACTCTATGATATCCCTATTGACAAAATCGGCTTCGGGAACGCTGTATCCATCCCGGAATGCTGTTGTATCTATCCCGAGTTTTTTTATGCGCTTTTCATATGCTTTGCGATAAGATTTTATTAAGGCTGTATCAGTGCTACCGATGGCTTCAAGCACTTTATCGGGCCGATTGTATTTTACATCAAGTTGCTCGAAACTGATAATTTTTAAATCTTTTGTGACATAGTGGAGGAGCTTAGCTGCAGCTGCAGTAGTAAGAAAATATTGAGAAGGTAGTTGCAGGAAATAATCAGCAGTATCTACAGGCAAAAATCTGTAAATAAGATTAATGTCCGGATAAGTATAAATTTCAATCATTTCACCGCCTGCTGCTGTTATGATGCGTTTGTTATCTGAACTAAAAAAAGCAGCCCGTTTACCTGGACTGATTATTTCTTTTTCGATCTTCCCAGTGGCTGCATCATACAGTTTTAATAAAGAATTGTTATGCCCTGTTAGTAATTTTTTCCCGTCATTTGAAAAACAAACTGTCTCCACCATTCCATCAAGGTGATACAAATCCTTGCCTGTTTCTAAGTTCTTAACTTCGCAAAATCCCCCCATTGTAACAACGGCTATTTTAGTATTATCTGGTGAAAAGCTGAGAAACTCTACAACACCAAGGTTATTTGAAATATCCCTGACAAATTCTCCGGTATTGGTATTCCACATTTTTACCATCCCCTCATAAGACCCGGTGGTAATTATTTCGGACCCAGGTAAAAAAGAAACATAGTTAACCATTCCTGCCTCGGTATTTCCTATATCTATCATAAATTCTCCTGTTGCTGCACCCCATATCTTCACTGTTTTATCCCTGCTTGCAGTAACAATTTTTTTTCCGTTAGGCGAAAATGCCGCGGATACAATTCCAAACCTATGTCCTTTCAGTTCGTATATAAGATCATAATTATCTGCATTGACTACTCTCCCGATATTATCTATGCTTGACACTAAAAGAAGTTTTGTTCTGTCGGGAGAATAAGTGGCCGAAATCTTGCCTTTTGAAGGAAAATTTAAATTTTTAACCAAGTTACCAGTACCAGCATCCCATATTTTTATAAAATCGTTTTCAGCTACAGTAACAATTCTTTTTCCATCAGGCGAAAAAATTGCAGAATTAACATTGGTAGTATGTCCTTTCAACGTGCTAAAAGGCCGATTGGAATCCACACGATATAATTGAGCAAAATTCGTTAAATAAAAACCTGCAGCTATTATTTTACCGTTCGGAGAAAGTGCCGAAAAAGATTGGCTTCCCTTCCCGGAACTTTTAAAATCAAGGATTTTTTTTCCGTTAAGCAGGTTCCAGGCTGTCATGCCTGTTATTAAAGTTTTATTATCTAAAGAAAAAAAATAACCTGAATAAATATTATTTCTATAAGGGAGAACATAAAGTCGTTTTCCCGTTGCTGCATCAAACAAAACAGCAGTGTCTTTACCATTTAAGATAGAAAGAATAAATTTATCGTCCGGAGAAAATTGATAAGATAGGACAGGTCCACGGATGTTCCATTTTAAAGAAACAACAGGTTTTTTTTCAGCAATATTCCAGACGGTATTATTACGTATAAGCAGCTTTCCATTATTTGAAAATGTAGCCCTTCCACTTAACCCAGTAATTTTTTTTAATACTTTTCCGGTTACTGCATCCAGGATCCTGGCCTCTTTTAAAGAGGTTGCAAATATCCGGCTTTCATCAGGCGAAAATTGTGCTGTAAAAACATCCCCCTTATGATCAGATTTTATTTCGAATAGCGAATCTCCGGTAACAGCATTCCAAACTATTAACTTCATGTTTCCGGATATCAGTTTGGTACCGCTGCCAGAGAACTCAGAATCTCCCATTTTAACTTGTCCATACTTATTATCATACCATAAAGATCCCTTCAGTTCATCCCATAATTTAGCTATATGCTTGTGGTTAGAATCCCTGGTTTCGTGTTTACTGATAAGATCAGGATAATTAGCAGCCAGTATATGCCCGGACAAATTAATTATTTCTTCGCCTGTGAAAACATCCCATGCTTTGGCTCCAAAGAATATCTTTTTGCCATCCGCAGAAAATTTAGCACCATAATCCAGTTTTCTGATATTTGTAAGTAACCTTCCCGATGCTACATCCCAGATCTTACCTCCATCTGCGACTGTAAGTATTAATTTATTGTCTGGTGAAAAAACAGCATATTTAATTTCATAAGAATGGCTTACCGGCAATACGAGTTTAGGGTCCTGTGCATATAGCCCCCCAGCATTCAAATAAAAAAATACCAATAATAATTTTCTCATAGCATTTTATAAAATCATTTCACCATCCCCGCCGCCTTCTCCGCAACCGCAGCAGCCAGTTCTTCCAGCTTATCTTTCGTACCACTCAGCTCAAATTTTGTTTTAATGGTTTTATTCTGTTTGATGTTTACAGAAACGGTAATTCCATTACCGGTAACCGTATACCGCCCACTCAATGAATAAGCATCGGGTGAATTGCTGGCCGTAACATAAACGATATGTGCATCAGCACTGCGGGCTGAAAGGTCATTCAACTGCAGGTTCACCTGCTTGCTCAGTTCCAGGTCATCATCAGCAATGGCTTCATCACTGTTCTGGAAATTGCTGGCAGCAAATAAAGGCTTCTCATTCGGTAAGTTGATGTTGGACATCACAGATTCATCCACCACGCCGATATTAAAATTGGTATTCGTAACGATCTGGGGATCCTGGCGGCTACCGCTTTCTTTGGCTATAGCAGTCACTGTCTTTTCTGCAGCACTGAACCAACGGCCTACATCCAGGTACTTACCGCCTTCTAAAATATCGGGCTGTTGCTTGATGGCCTTTAATAAGGAATAAGTAAGCAGGCCCTGCGAATACCTTCCCATTTCATAAGCACTCTGGTTACTGACAGAGGCAGATAAAATAAATAACCCTGACTTTTCATTAAGCTTATCAATGGCTTTTATCTGTTGTGCTTTCTCATCGCTTCTTGCTGCCAGGTAATCCTGGCCACCGCTTCCTATCTGTACAAGATCCTTAATGGCCTGGCCACTATTGCAGGCATCAAAGATCAAAATGCGCTTCTGGGCTTTGATGCTTTGCGGCTTCATCCAGTCTGTAAGTTCTGTAGTGCTGATACCCACATCGGCAATGGCACTGATGGCAGTTGCCCTCGATGCATCGGCTGTTAAGAAATAGAATTGTTTCTTTTCTCCTTCCATAACCCCATGGCCTGCAAAAAAGATCAGCAGTATGTCATTGGCTGTTGCTTTTTTTCCGATCTCTTCCAGCACGTTTTTGATACTATTCTTTTCCGGCAGCTGGTAACGGTCTTTGCCGGTGGTAAGGTTGTACATAAAAACGTGTTCCTTCCCATCAATGTTCAATAATTTTTTTGCTGCATTGGAGATGGCAGATGAAATATCGGTCGCATCCTTGGCGGCATACTTCAGGTCGAGCTCCTCGCCTTTATAATCACTTACGCCCACCATAACGGCATACAGGTTAGGGGCGGCAATAGTTTCTTTAGTTTTATCTACATTGATCCTAAGGCCACGGGATGAAACAGCATTATCAGCTGTATAGGATTTAAGCGTAACAGGATTTTCCTTGCCCGCTATAAAGAAACTTTCAAGATCAGTTTTCTTGACAAGCAATTCATAACCGTTGTTTGTCTTCACCAGTTCGTTTGCTCTATAGCGCCTGGCTTCTATCCCGTTTACTCTTAATACCGATTCGCCAAGGCCTCCACGACGTGGCGTGATACTGAACCTGTATGCTGCATCGCTTCCAGGCAAATTTTCTACAACTGGCGTAAGGCCGCAAAGATTAAGTTCAGAAAGGGATTTACCACTTATTACATCTGCATTTGAGATACGTTCTGCCAGGCCTGGTTTCCAAAGCTGGTCTTTTACAGCTTCCAGTTCTATTACCTCGGTACCACAGGTAAAATACAACTGCTTACGGGCTGCTTCGGTACCATCATACCTGCCCAATGAATCCATGACGAGATAATCCTGTTCGCCGGCAATAAAATGCTTGTACATCAACTTACCCGTGGTTTTTTTATAAACATCCAGTGCACCCCTGTTGGAAACAATAAAAATATCCGAGCCCCGAACAAAATGAAAAATATCACCATCATATTTTCCAATGAATTTTCCATTGTCCATATTCCATAAGCAATAAAAATCATAATGCTTGGAAGCAACCGTCTTTTCATCATCAGAAAAAATGAAGTTGGAAGCATTTGTATTATGATAATTGTCTTTAAAGAAAATGGTATCCAGCTGAATAATACGGTTTGTTTTGCCAGTTTCCCGATCGATCATGTGAATGCGACTGCGCTGGTCCAATGCAGCCAGCACCGTATTGTTCTGTAACCACTGAGCCCGTATATATCTCGAATCCGGAGGCCCGAATTCCTTAACCTGCTTACCGCTAACAATATCATAGAACACGATGCTGCTATCAATGGATGCAATGTTTTTTTCATCCGGTGTAAAGAAAAGCCGGCCGGGATAGGTAGTGCGCAGACCGATGTTTTTGATGACCTTAGCCAGCTCTGTATCCCATATCAATGCTTCTTCACCAATAACCTGTACCAGGTATTTTCCTGATGCGCTGAATTCCGGTATATTAAAGGATGAGGAACCAGCTGAATGAATAATACGTTTACCGGATGACATGTTGAAAACAGAAAATGTTTTTCCGCCGCTGCTCATTAAAAAATTGCCATCAGGACTCCATTCTACATTTGCATCTGTCCATCCGGCGTCACCCTGTATCTCGGTGATGAGTTTGCTGTTGCTCAGCTGCCACATCCGTATCCTGTTATCAGTTCCGGCACTGATGATCACAGAATCATCATTTGTGAATACAGCACTGGTAGCCCATTCAGTATGTGCATTGATGTTTTTGAGCAAGCTGCCTTTTTTCAAATCTATCAATTTCAATGCTCCATCGCGGTAAGTTAGTAAAGCGATCTCGCCGGAATTGGAGAGGGACACTGAAGTGATGGTCTCATTATGCAGGCCAAAAATAAAGTCCATTTTACCGGTAGCCAGGTCCCAGCGGGAAACATCATTATCATAAGAGCCCAGTAATAATTTATCCGTATTTTTTAAAACGAAAATATAATAGAGGTCGTCCTTGTGGCCCTTAAGCTGGTGCATCAGTTGGCCTGAAGGATATTTCCAGATCCTTGCAGTATTATCAAAGGAGATACTGATCAAAGAATTTCCATCAGCAGTGAACCGAAGTTTGGTAACCCATTCCTTGTGGCCCGTTAATATTTTAATGGTTGAGCCCGTTTGTACATCCCATATGCGTATGGTACTATCGTTTGCTGCAGTAACTATTTGTTTCTGGTCAGGACTGAATTGTACATCAAAAACAGATTCCCTATGCCCGGTAAAAGTCATTATATTTTTTCCTGTTGAAGTATTCCATGTCTTTGCGGTCTTATCCCAGGAAGATGAAACAATGGTTTGGTCATTGTTTGAAAAATTGATCGCATGCACTTTATCGGCATGTCCTTTAAAGGTCTGTATGGGTTTTTCATTTTTAAGATCCCATAAATAAATATCCTGCCAAACGGCTGCTGCAAACCATTTACCATTATTGCTGAAGACGATATCATTAACCATACCGCCTCCTGTTTTAGCTATATAGACCGGCTGAAAGTTTTCCATATTCCATAGCACAACATTTCCCTGCTGATCACCCGACACCAATCTTTTGCCATCGTTGCTAAGCTTCATGCAACTCAATGCTCCCGGGTGTTTTATAAGTGTTTTAAATAACTGACCACTCTCCACATCCCATACTTTTATCGACTGGTCGAGGCTACCAGAGATCACGTACCTGTTATCGCTGCTGATAACAACAGTGCCTGCGCTGGTATGAGAGAATGTCTGGTATAATTTGCCTGTTGATACTTCCCAGAATTTAATAACTCCATCAAGATCAACGGAAGCCATGTATTTTTCATCAAGGCTTACGGTAATGTCTTCCAGTTTATTGGTATGGGAAACGGGCAGGATGAGTTTTGCCTGCTGGCCTAACAGGTTATTATTAATGAAGGTTAAAAATAAAAAACAAATGCAGGCACTAAGCCTGGTCCTGATCGGCATATGGGTTAGTTTTTGAAAAGGTATACTTATTCATGCAATTTTCAATACCCGGCAGTGGGTAGATCATTACTTTACGGGCTCTTTGTCAACTGGTATTAAAATAAAATCGCTTTGCGGCTTATCGCTTCCAAATCCATCTTTCCGCGGAGAGATTTTAAGGGTGGCGGTTCCTCAAAATATTAAGGTTTAATTCCCCGTATATTTATGTGCCGGGGGCATGTAGCATTGCCTTTCCATTCATAAGTTGCACCCACAGTCATCATATACCAGGTTTCATCGCCATTGTTAAAACAAACATTCATTTCCCCCCATGGAGCAATAGAACCACGGAACTTTGTATCTACCCAAAAATAAACAGTAAAGCCTGTGTTGTTTGTAAAAGTGCAGCAATCTCCACGGGATTTAGCGGGCTTTGGAACTTCGGGGTCCCTGGCTGGCAATTTATATTTTCCTGTTTCCCCGGCGTTTTTCACTTTCGATGCAAATACATCTATTTCTACTTTATCCTGGGCGAAACTGTGAGACATAAAACCCATAAAAACAAGCATTAAAGAACACAGGAAGATTTTTTTCATAATACTAAATATAGATTCGGTATAAAAAATATAGTAGCCCAAATTAATATTATTTAACCAGAAAAAAGAGAAGTTCTTGTACTTCTACGGGTTGTTATTTATTTGCGGCCGCCCATTCGGAAGCCCTTTTTACAACGGCGGCCACCAGCTCTTTCAGGTTTTGTTTTGTTCCCTTTTCTTCAAAGCGGTATTTGGTATCATTATTCTTTTTAATGCTGACCCTTATAACAACATCATTTCCCTTTACATCGTATCGGCCGCTAAGCGTTAAAGCATCGGGGGAGTTTGTTGCCATGATGTACACGATCTCACTTTCGGTATCTCTTGAAGCAATTTCATTTAATTGCAGGTTGATCAGTTTGCTCAGATCCAGGTTATCTCCATCTGCAGCTTCATCACTGTTTTGAAAATTACTGGAAGCGAACAATGGTTTTTCCTGGGGTAATATGATCTTCGCCATCACTTCATGATCAACAATACCAATATTGAAATTAGTATTGCTCACGATCTGTGGTTCCTGCCTTGCACCATTTTCTTTAGATATCTCCGTTACCGTTTCCTTGCCTGCATTAAACCACCTGCTTACATCCAGGTATTTTCCATCTTCTAAAATATCGGGCTGTTGTTTAATGGCTTTCAATAATGAATAGGTAAGCAGGCCCTGCGAATATCTGCCCATTTCGTAAGCAGCCTGGTTGCTTGCAGAAGCAGATAGAATAAACAACCCTGATTTTTCATTGAGTTTATCAATAGCTTTTGTCTGCTGGGTCTTATCATCATTTCTTACAGCCAGGTCTTTCCCCGCAATATCGTTGATAGCCTGCCCGCTGTTGCAGGCATCAAAGATCAGTATCCTTTTTTGCGCTTTAATATTTTGTGGCTTCATCCACTCCACCAATTCTGTTGTGCTGATACCCACATCTTTTACAGCGCCGGTTGTGGTAAAACCGGAAGCATCGGCGGTTAAAAAGTAAAATTGTTTTGTCTCAGCTTCTCCTGCCCCGTCCGTACCGGCCCGGGCGGACATTACACCATGACCGGCAAAAAAGATCATTAAGATATCATTCGCTGTAGCCTTTTTACCGATCTCTTCCAGCAGTTTTTTTATACTGTTCTTCTCCGGCAGCTGGTAACGCTCTTTGGCCGTAGTAAGGTTATACATGAATACATGTTCCTTTCCATCCCTGTTCAATAATTTTTTTGCCGCAGCTTCAACAGCAGCCGACATGTCTGTAGCATCTTTTGCAGCATATTTCAGATCCAGTTCTGTGCCTTTATAATCACTTACGCCAACCATAACCGCATACAGGTTGGGAAGAGCGGCAAGCTCTTTTGTTTTGTCTTCAACAATTTTTAATCCCCGGGATGATATGGCATTGTCTGCCGTGTAGGCTTTTACGGTAACAGGATTTTCTTTGCCGGGAATGAAGATATTTTTCAGCTCAGACTTATTAATGACGAGGTCAAAAAATTCGCCATTCTTTTTCAGGTCAGTAGTTTTATACCTTCCTGCCTCAATACCATTTACCAATAGAACTGTTTCGCCCAGGCCCCCGCGACGGGGTTTTATTTTAAAATGATATTCACCTGCTTTATCGCTTGCATCTTCAACTTCCGGGGTTAACCCACAAATATTAAGTTCATCCAGTGTTTTTGCATTGATGGTTTCGCCCTTCATTATTCTTTCGGCAAGGTTGGGTACCCAGAGCTGGTCTTTTACCTGGTCGAGGTCTATAACTTCGGTGCCGCAGGTGAAGTAGAGGAGTTTACGGGCGGATTCGGTACCATCATAGTGATTTCCATTATCTACAATTAAGTAGTCATCATTGTTGACCATAAAAAAAGTATACAGGACTTTACCTTTATCTGCATCCCATAACCTAATGGTATTATCCCGTGAAGTCGTCACAATCTTTGTGCCATCCCGACTGAACCTGCACGAGTAAATTACATCCCAATGTTTCTGGTAATCATTATCATTATAAGTGTTGTATAAAATTTCCCCCGTAACTGAATTAAAATAATCTACTGATTTGCTTTCCCCTACTGTTATGATTTTTTTGCCGTCTGGGCTAAATGCAACGTCATTCACCCGACCATTATAAGTGAAATTGTTCAATAAGGTATCGGAGGCTACATCCCAAATTTTGGCACCTAAACTGAAAGAAATTACTTTTTTCCCATCGGGACTGAATTTAACATCATTTTCGCTATATTTAGTATCAGGCCATTTGAAAGATTTCTTGAAAGACCCTGAACTTATATCCCAGATTTTACTTGAATCATACCAGCTACCCAAAATAATCCTTTTCCCATCGGGCGTAAAGCTTGCTGACATGATGCTGTGATTCAATTTTTTTGCTGCAAGAAGCTTACCCGAATTTGCATCCCATATTCTTAAGCTAGAATCATTGGAAGCGGTAACAATCTTTTTTCCATCAGCACTAAACCTAGCTGTTTTGAAATAACCCGATTTGTTCTTTATAGTTACCAGTAGCCTACCAGAAAGGGCATCCCATATTTTTGCAGTAGAATCCCAAGATGATGTGATTACTTTTTTTATCCTGGTGCTACTATCAAACGACCTAGGATCAAAATGAAGAGATCTCAATCCAGAGTGATGTCCTTTAAATACACCCGTCATTTTGCCAATATTATAATCCCAACTTCTCGCAATTCCATCATTAAAGGCAATAAGAATCGTTTTCCCATCCGGGCTAAAATCTGCATCAACGGGGACAAAGCACTTTCCAGTTAATTCAGTTACTATGTTGCCTGTGGTAGCCTCCCATATTGCAATACTGTTGTCATCGGAATAGGTAGCAAATGTTTTTCCATCCGGATTAAAACTGGCGAAATTATCATGGTAATAAGTTTGATTATACCTTTCTAAAACCATTTTTCCGGAAAAAGCATCCCATAACCTGGCTCCGCCATCTGCGGAAGCAGTTAAAACATTTTTTCCATCGGGACTAAAACAAGCAGTATAGATACCTGATTTGTTTTTAGAAAAATTTTTAAGAAGTTTACCAGACTCGGAATCCCAAATTTTCGCCGTTCCGTCAAAAGAAGCTGTAATAATTTTGTTTCCATCTGGGCTAAAAGTGGCATCGCTTACATTAGAAATATGGTCGGTTAGGTCTGCCAACTTTTTACCAGATCCCACGTCCCAAATTTTTACAATGCTGTCGTAAGCGAAGGTGATCATTTTTTTTCCATCGGGCGAAAACATTGCATTCTTTGTACCGCCTTCGTGTCCTTTTAGGTCATGCAATAACTTACCAGTGACTACCTCCCAGATTTTTGCCGTTGAATCAAAGGAGGTTGTAACTATTTTTTCCCCGTCAGGACTAAATTGTGCGTTTAGAAGACTACTGTTATGGCCACTAAAAACTTTTAATAGCTTACCGTCTTCAGTATTCCAGACCTTTGCAGAATAACTTTTAAGAGTGGCATTATAGGAGGTCGTAACTATTTTTTTGCCATCAAAACTAAATTTAGCAATCGCATTGCCGTCATCATAATTATTACCATTTACGGATTGCCCAAATGCATTTAAAGTCCTTATTCGTTGTCCTGTATTTGCATCAAATAAAACTTTAGCATCTATAATAATGGTTTTGCCGTCGGGGCTAAAAACAGCATCAAATGAACCCCATTTTGATATCTTGTCCCTAAAGTCGTAAAGTAGTTTCCCGGTTGTAGCATCCCATAATTTTGCTGATTCATCAGATGAAGTGGTAAGTATTTTTTTTCCGTCGGGAGAGAACACAGCAAGATGTACTGTAGCTGTATGCCCGATCGGCAACATCAGTTTCGGCTGTTGGGCATAACACAGTTTGCAGCATAAAAGCAAAAAAACAATATAGACGGGGGTCATTGCCCTGAGCAGCATAGGTAAGTTTTGGAAAAGTTATTAATATTCACGCATTCCCCATAACATGCAAAGGATTAGTTATACCTGAACAGTGTATGAAAGGAATTAATTTTGAAACCCGGCAAGTAATGGTATATAATTATTTCGTCAATGCTTTTTTAGCTTCTTTACCCAACATATTAATAATGTTGTCGCTGTTATCAACTAAGATTTTTGTTACAAATTTATCTTTGGAGCTTTCCGTCACTTTTACGGCAATGGAATAAGCTCCCTGGCTGTAAGATTTTGCTACATTACCCATATTATCTTTATAATAACCGGATGAGCGGGGTACAATAAAGCTACGGCCGTCAACTTTCTTACCTTTCATGTTTTCGTAATACGCATCATAACCCGGGCTGCTTTTATCCATAGGTGCATTGCGAACCAACATATAAAATTTGCCCAGCTCTACATTATCGAACAACTGACCGATCTGGTTAACATAGGTTGTGCGGAATGATATCTCAATATCCATATTGATGGTATTCTTCTGCGCTGCCGTCATCTTGGCTTTTGAATAATAAAGTTTAAAATCCTTTAGCTTAAGCCGGAAGATTGAATTATTAATGATCTCGTTGGTGGAACTTGTATCCAGGTCGAAACGTGCAATGAAAGCCGTATCGTTTAAGCCGTTTTTATTTGTAAAAGTTCTTACCAGTGTAAAACCGCTGAACTGCAGGCCCACGGGATCAAATACACTTTCTGTTGATAGCTGGTCGTAAAAATAAAGATCAGTTAGCCCAAAATTATAGTTGGCAATATATTTAGCCTTTTCCTTGGCTATCATTTTTTTAACCATATCCGTACCCAGGGATACTGCGCTGCCCAGGAGCGGGCCCAGGACTAATCCTCTGCTTTTCGAACCTCTTTTGGCTATAGCATCCTCGCTCCTTTGTGTAAAGGTTAACACCTGCTGTGTTTTAATAGAATTATAACTCAGTGCATCAGGACTTTCCTGCACTTTCATTTTAGCATCCTCATCCTTAAGCGCAAGGCTGTTTAGGGAGGTCTTGCAACCGGAAGCAATAATGATAATGCATGCAAATAGGGAAAAGCTGGTAAGCAGTTTTTGTTTCATATTAATATTTTATTAGTGTTGGTATTTCAAATATAAATAAAAAGCGGTGACAAAATCAGCTTTATTAAATACCCTGCAACGGGTAGTTTATAACTGCTAAACTACATTATCTTTAAAAATAATTTTATTTCTAAATATGAAGCGGCTATTACTGGTAGTTATTTGCAATGTGTTCATCAGCCTTGCTCATGCACAGACGGGTGAGCGTGGTCTTGCCATAAAAAAAGATTCTGCTGCAAAAGCGGGTAATACCTACGCCATCATTATCGGCATCAGCCAATATGAAGTTGTGCCCGCTTTGCAATATGCAGATAAAGATGCCCAGGCATTTGAAGATTTTTTAATGAGCGAGGGTGGGGGCAAAGTACCCAAGGCCCATATTGAAACTTTTTTAAACGAGCGTGCCATAAAAAACAATGTGGCTGATGCTATTGCAATTGTAAACAGCAAGGCTCAACCCGGGGACAGGGTATATTTCTTTTTTGCCGGCCATGGAGATATGGAAGACATTAAGCAAGTTGAGAACGGTTTGCTGCTGTTGTACAAAAGCCCGAATGGCAATTATTTTGGTATGAAGGATGATGTGCTGGAAATTTATGACCTCAAAAAATACCTCTCGCCATTGGCGTTGCGGGGAGTAGAAATGATATTTATTGTAGATGCCTGCCACTCAGGAAACCTGGGTGGAGGTATTGAAGGCGTACAACAGACTGCGGCAGCACTGGCTGCTTCCTGGGGCAAGGAATATAAAATACTGAGCTGCCAGCCCAACCAGCTTTCGCTGGAAAGTAAGGAATATGGAGGTGGCCGGGGATTGTTTTCGCTACAACTGGAAGAGGGTATGAAAGGACTGGCTGATAAAAATAATGATGGCAAAGTGAGTTTTTCGGAACTGCAGCGCTATATAACTGACCAGGTAGCCAGTTTGAGTGAAGAAAGACAAATACCAGTATTAACCGGCGACCTGGGTAAATCATTTGTAAACGTAAACCAAGGGGTGCTGGCTGCACTCAAAAAACGAAAGGCCGAAGACTATCCGGTAATGGCAGTTCCTGTTACCAAGGGCAGCGATGATAAATATGTTGATTCACTGGATGCCGCCGGAAAAAAAATATACAAGTCCTTTAAACAAAATATAGAAGATAAGAAACTGATATGGCCGCCGGATACCAATGCCCTGAAAGATTACCGGGCCTTCACAAAAAAATACAGCAATACCCCTTTAGCTACAGGCATGCGCCGTAGCCTCGCTACAGCCCTAAATGTAAGATTTAATGACATTGCCGGGCCATTATTAAAAGGAGAAACAAGTTATTCTACCCGGGATGAATGTTATTATGCAGCGGCTGAGCTGGATAGCTGTTTAAATTTATTGGGCGAACAGCATTATTTGTACTTAAACCTGAAAGCAAGAAAATTATATATGAAGGCCATGGCACTTACCTGGGCTTTAAGTGAAGATGAATATAACATAAGCTGGAAACCAACGATCCTGGAATCACTAAAATTGCTGGAAGAATCTGCCGCCCTTGAACCCAATGCGGCCTATACATTTCAGGGGCTGGGTATCAATTACAACTTTATTTATGAATATGATAAAGCCAATGCGGCATTTCAAAAATACCTTGCCCTGAGGCCCAATGACCTGTATGCCCGTTATTCGCTGGGGCTTATTTACAACAGGCTTAAACAGTTTGATAAAGCTGAAAAAATATTTGAGCCCTTATCAAAAGACTATCCGGCTGATGTAAATATCAAACTCCAGTTAAGCGAAATATACTGGAATAATGATAAAGCGGATAAAGCCATGCAGATCATCAATACACTGATCGCATCGGATAATGATAAGCTGTCGGGCTATTTTGCCAAAGGGGTATATTATGCACGAATAAGTAAACCGGACAGCGCTATTTATTATTACAATGAAACCAAAAAATATTACCCGGGTTATTGCAGCATCTGTGATAATAATATAGGGCATATGTATTTTGTGAACAACCGGGATGACAGTGCCCGAAAATATTTTAATATAGTTACTGCCACAGACAGTACGTATGCCCACGCCCATTTTAATTTAGGTGTTATTGCTGCCAAAGAAGGGGACCTGGCCGGGGCCATAGATCAATTTTCTCTTTGTATTCTTAATGCAAGTACTACCCTGGAAGGCTTTATCACCAACATGCAATTGTATTTTGGAAAGACCTATTCAGCCAAAGATGAAAAAGGGTATGCTGCATTTAAGAAAAAAGTGTACCAGGTAAATATGCAATACGTGTCCTACGTTTCTATGCTGTACACTTATATACGTGTACCGGGGTTTATTGACAGTACCGAAAATATTAATGAAGTCTTTGACCGCATGTTTAATTATAAACCAGAAGATGTGTGGACCTGGTATCATCATGCCTGCTGGAAGGCTTTACAAAAAAATAAAGCAGCCGCATTGGAAAGCCTGGAGAAATCACTTAAACTTGGCTTTGGTGATTACTTTATGCTGGTTTCCGATAATGACCTTTCATTTATAAGAGAAACCAATGAGTTCAAAGTTTTGTTGGAAAGATATTTTCCCGACAAGGGAAAGAAAAAAAGTTGAGTATGTTTTCAAATATTGATAAAATTCCGTGACCATGCCACCTGCATTGATCATTGCTTTGCCTGTTCTTTATCCACCGGTATTAAAATAAAATCGCTTTGCGGATTATCGCTTCCAAACCCATCTTTCTGCGGCGATATTTTAAGCGTAGCGGTTTCATTCATACTACTTATTTGTAATACAGAAAAGATATCACTCAACGTGATAATACCATTGGTTTCTTTTCCTTTAGCATTTAAAACCTGTAAAAGTAATTTTGCAAACGGAGAATGATCTCCTGGCTTACCATCAAATGCTTCTTCAGTACCCACAGATGATAAAAATTTTCTGCAGGTATATTGCGACTGGTCAACCAGGAACTGGCGGACATTCCTGTTTGCTATCGTTTTACCCGGATCGCTTCTTTTCTGGTTGAATGCACCCCCATGGCAAACATCCAGCATTACCAGTATTTGCCGTGCAGGTATCCTGTTGATCATTTTCTGCAGCTTCACATATTGTATGTAGGTATTGCGGGCCGGGTCATCGTCTCTTGATCTTGAATCGGCACAAACAATAAAACCATCATCCATAAATTCATCTTCCATATCACCATGACCTGCAAAATAAATGACCAGCTGATCGTTGGGCTGTAGGTTACGGTAATATCCCGCAATGGACTTATAGATCGAGTCCATGGGCTTGTCTTCCAGTAACTGTACTTCAAAACCATAACCCTGCGCCAGCATATCGGCTACTGCCCTGGCATCATTGATGGCATTGGGCAATTTTTTCCATCCGGCACCTTTATAATTATTTGTTCCAATCACCAGTGCATATTGTTTTCCCGAAAAATTTGCAGCTGATCTTAATTCTTTTGTTTTAAGACCAAGGCCCCGGGTTTGGCCTGCGGCATCATCAAAGATCTCTTTGTATTCTTTAAGAAATTTTCTTTCAAAAAAGATATCGAAATATTCAAAATCGAATGAACGGCAATTATATGCCTTGTTCCTGATCCGGAAAGATACCTGGTTGGCATAATACTCTTCTTTAAAAATATCATAGATATTGGCAGAATCCAAAGCAGTAATGAAATAATTAAGAGGGCCGTTTTGGATGAATGTTTCCTGGCATTTAAAACCGTCGTAACCAATGCCATTGGGTACAATAATAATCCTGTTCTTGTTCAGTATGCTGGCCACTTGTGGTGAATTTTGCATCAGGGTTTTTATAAACTCGGTCTTAAATTTTCCGGATGGCCCTGCTTCAGAAATAAATAGCTGGTTATTGGCAGGGATCGATTGAAAATGCTCCTGTAGTATTTTTAATGGAATACATTTTTTGTACGTATTCAGGATGTCACTGCTATTCCTGTTTGCATCGCCTTTCGTTCCTGTCCTGAGTTTAATGCCCATAAATTCAGTTGACTGGCTGGTCACCATCACATCATATGGAAAAAAGTAAGTCCCGCCGTTTTCAGGATCATTTTTGATCACATTACTGCAGCCGCTGAAATTAAAAATGAAATAATCGTTGAAAGATGCTTTTCCGGCAATATCTTTTAGTGCAGCCAGGATTGCTTCCCTGGTAGCGTCTTTATCAAGTAGTATATATTCGTGAAAAAAAGAAGCTGACAATTTTCCTCCGGCAAATTGTTTCTTAAAAAATTCAGTATAGGATTGTGCATCTTTTTTACAGGTTCGGTATTGGGTTGGCCCATAATCATCAATACCTATTGAAAGTATCCAGACAGCACCCCTGGCATAATTGTTCCTGTCATAGGTGCTATACAATACATACTGCCGCAATATCCAATCAAGCGACCTTATCCCATCCAGAACAGATTTACCCCTGGTATTTCCAGTGATCGTAAATTTTTCATCATAATTGTAAATAAACTCATCCTGTTTTTTTTGGGTCGAGTCAAAAGCAATGATATGTAACATACCATCGCCCAGGTTATAGGCCTTGTTTCTTAGCTGGAATTTAGCATCCAGTTGTAGTACACTATCAATAATTGAATTAGTTGAATAAATAAACCGGTATCCGGTAGTATTGGGAAAAGATTCTACAAATTTTTTATAGTTGATGATCGTGTCCTTACGCAGAACAGTCCCCTGCAACGCTTTTGAAGTAAACAGCGTTCCCCAATACAGGATATAAATTTCTGTTGCATTATATTTTTTTAATGATGCCGGGTACTGACCAGGTTCAAGAACCAATGTAGAACCTCCCGTAATACCATTGTTTGCAAAGGAAGCATTACTAAAAAATAAACTGGTGATTGCCAGTGCAGTTATTAAAAGTTTTCTGCAGGATATTGAAACTGTTTGGATTTGGTACATGTACATGTTTTGTGTAAGGTATACTATTGATTTGTTTGCGATCAATCCATTACCCACCTGTTTTCCTTCTTCACTTCTTCCATTAGTTGTTTACGAATGCTTAAAGGAAAACTTGAAAATGACTTTTGCAATTGCTCATAGCTGGTCTGGATCCTGTTGCATTCTTCTTTTTCCGGGATAAAAAAAGCCTGCTCTGCAGTTCCCTGTTTATCCACTGTTACTGCTTCCCAGGAATAAGTACCGGGTTTCCACCAGGCAGCAGTTGATTTTTTTATAACCAAACTGCTATCGCTTGTTTTAACATTGTGTACAACCTGCTGAGTCTCATCCAAAATAAAAAACGTGAGTTGCTGCCTTGCAGGATTTGAAAAACTAAAGCGGATGATATCTGAAAGTATGATTGCAGAATCCATGGGCTGCTTTGCCCCCTTGGTTCCCCTTACCACACCACCCGCATAGGCCACTTCCCCGGGCTTATGCGTCATTTTATCAATTACCTGCACCAGGAACCTGTTCTCCAGCGAAGCATTTGCACGATCGAATTGTTTTGTTATTTGCTGGTAAGCATAAGATCCTTTCTTTTCCAGGGTTACCCGTTTTAAGTTCCTGCTTACGAGTGACAGCTCTCCTTTTTTAACTTGCACGATATCGCCGGCTACAATTTTATCGGCCCGTTTGCAGGGGATTATATTTTTACCACGCTTAATGGTTACATCGCCCTGCACCGAAAACACCAATATATCTGTACCTGCCTGCGCAAATATGGCCAGCGGCAGGAAAAGTATAAGCATTATTGAAATAATTTTTCTCATAATACGGGTTTTGATATCTCTTCTTCATCAATAGGTTTTGTTCCGCCCTCTTCCGGTACCGGATCTGTATGCACTTTATCTTCTTCTGTTACTGCAACCTCAACAACAGGTGGCTCATCATGTTTATGCTCATGAATAAAAAGGCTTTTCCTTCCTGTTTTTTTATAGACAAGTACTGCCAGGGCTTCATATAAATAAAGGATATCGGCAGCGAGTATTACCGGCAACAGGATATATTTTGTAGGAATAAGGACTGAAGTATTTTTAAAGATCAGGAATACGAGCAACAGGATAACAGTAAAACTTACCAGCTGGCCGATCTTTACAAAAACATGATACCATAAATGGCGGTTCACATAAAAATAAATGAATGGTACAATGTGCAGGAAAGTGATGATAAAAGAAATGATAAAAACCAGCCAGTCGGCGGGGTACCAGATATAATTGTCTTCTATGATCATGGATGCCGTGTTGGCATGTATTACAAGCCCATACATATCCGGTAGTGCCCTTCCATAATAATGTTTGTTAACCGGGGTGTAAAAGATGTCGTTAAAATCTTCTGTACTCTTGGTCTTGCCGCCAAGGAACCCGATCATTACGATCTTATTCTTCATAAAAGCAAGGTCTGCAGCGCTATCCAGTACCTCAACGTGATTCAACACAAGGTATGTGCTCTTATTACCCTTGTAATTGATGTAGGCTGCTTTATTTTTACGGCTGGCCAGTTTATCAAAAAGCTGTTTATTGTATTTACGGGCAATGGCGGCAGAAAAGGCATACAGCAAGCTATCTCCAAGCTTATAAGCCGGCTGAAATTTTCTTACAACAGCCGTGCGGTCTTCGTTGGTCAGGATATTTGCATGCCCATAATCACTGCCGGGAAAAATTTTATAGTCGCTGTTAAAGCGGTTTGCTTCTGCATCATAAAACCCGGCAAGCACAAGTTTATCAGCTGCATGCTTTATAGATGCATTCAAAAGCGGGTCACCAATACTATCTGTATCATCAGAAAAAAATACATCGAGCCCGATCACCGCTGGGCCTGCTGCGTAGATCGTATCAACAAGTGCAGCTATATCTTTACGGCCCAGGTCCTCGATGTTTACAAGTATAATATTTGTATCGGCCACCGGTGACTGTAATCCTGAAAAATAAAAATCAGTAAGATTTACATCCTTGATCGTTTTAGCAACAAAATTGAAAGGCTTAAAGGAAATACTGATAACCAAAAATAATATCCATACAGAAACAAATACAAGCAGGGTAGCCAGGAAAGATTCTTTGAGCAATTGAGATAAAGCAGATTTCTGTTTTTTCATTTTTAAAGCCAGGTAAGTTTTGGTTCAGTTTAAAGCTAAAAATACAGATAAATACTGAATTGATTTTCCGTGCCAGTACTTACTACCGGATTGGGGTACAATTACAATAATTTGTAATAAATAAAAATCCTCCCGGGTTAAAGGGGAGGATCCTATTTGCAAACATCACTTATCAATTAACCTTTTTCCTTTTATGCTTTATGGTTAGGTAATCCAGGAAATAAATAACCCTGAGGGAAAGGCTGTTGAATTGGTTCCCTTCAATGGTATTACCCAGGTTCTTCACATAATTCTTTTCAAACTGGCGGTTAAAGCTTTCGCCAATATCTTTCCAGACAATACTGAAAAAGCTGCCTTGCGCAAACTGCCAGTTATATACCATATCTACGCTCAGGTAATTATAATTCTGTTTTACATTTTTTGTAAATGCAACATCGGGCGTTTGCAGGTCTCCGTATTTATCAAGTTCATAAAACTGTTTAGGATCTACCTTGCTCCAGTAATGCCTGGTTCTTAAAGTAAGCCCCATACGATTGGTAAAGCTGTATTTTATGCTTACAACATTTTCCACCGACCTTCTATCCCTTCTTGAAAAATAGATAACCTGGTTTCCGGCTATAATTTCATTGCCTGCCCAGCCAGACTGGTTATTGCTGGTACTATGGTAAATAGAATAATCAAGTGAGAGCTTGCTGCTGAAACGGTATTTTGCATTGATACTGAGATCTAAATTCTTTCTATGAAATACGCCACCGGTACCGGCATAAATACTTCCTCTGCCGGAAAGTTTTTTAGCAAAATTACTTTCAAACCAGAAGTTCCCGTTGATTCTTCCTTTATCCCTAAAAACCCTGCCATAAGATCTTGGCTCATAAAAATCGTTGCGCCCGGGCCCTGCATTTATATTTAAACCAAACCACCAAAGGTTCTTCAGCTGTGCATTAAAATTGAGGTTCATACTTGCATTCTGGTACATCATTTCCTTTCTTCTTAAAATATCAATGGGTTTAACCAGTCGGCTGTAATAAAAATTAGTGTTGATGCGTACCTGGTTATACCAACCTTTGGGTTTATTCCAGTTATAGCCCGCCCATGCGCCCTGGTCCATGGTATTGTTGTTGGTAAAATATCCAAAATCACTTTTATCATATTTATCATTGAAGAGATCCTGCCATATATTGAATGTAAAACGTCCGCTTGTCTTGCCAAAATAAATACTGTGTGCATAACCTGTTGTGTTTTTTCCATGCTTACCAATAAGGTTACTGAAGCTTACATTACCCCCAATATTCCATTTATTCTTTTTGTCGTTAAGGTCGAAAAGGCCGGAAGTTACATTAGCATCATAATCATTACCACTTCGCCAAACATTGGTATTAACCAAAGAAACACTACTGTTATTTTTTAAAGTTTGATCGAGTACCAATATGTTGTAATTGGTCAATGGCATATTCTGTTCCTGCCTGGATATTTTAGTAGCTGTATCCATGATCGACGCAAACTGTCGCTGCGTAATGGCATTAAGCATACCCACACCCAAACCCTTTTGGGTACGTCCACTTATTTTCGTTGCATTTATGATCTTGGCCTGTTCCGGATATTCTTCCACAATATCATTATTGGAAACATTGATCGCGGTCCTCGCCCTCGGTTCTAATCCGATCCTCCTGCTGTAAAACAAATTTCCCTTGTTGAACAATTCAACACCTTCAGTAAAAAAAGCCCTGTTCTCATTAAAGCGCTGTTCAAAAGGCGTGAGATTTAAAACACGGTTATCGGATTGCACCTGCCCAAAATCAGGGATCAATGTCATGTCTAATGTAAAAGCCTGATTCAGGCCGTACTTCACATCCATACCGCCGTTTATAGTTGCAGAAGTTTTTTTAACTCCCTTAGGTGCTGCTCCATCATTGTTGAGGTAGGTAGAAAAATAGGGTGAGAACTGCAAACGCATGGGAGGCTTTATTCCTTCCAGCCCGGTAAAGGATCCTTCCTGTGTTAAAAACCCATTCACATTAGGATCTATTGATTGCCAGAATAACTGCTGGGCACTTTTATTCCTTTTTCTTACAATATTAAAACCCCAGTCCTGTATATTTTTTTTACCAAACCTGATGGCAGAGTAGGGAATGAACATTTCAAATGTCCATCCATCAGCCTGTAGTTTGGCCTTGCTTTCCCAAACTGCATTCCAGCTAAAGTCTTCGTTATTACCATTTGTATTGGGCGATACTTTTGCATCCCACTGTTCGCCGAGCGGTGTAACAAAATATTCAAAACCGTTTTGCTTATCATTATAGGTATCAAACACTACTCCTACAAAATCGTTGTTTCCAAATCCATCACGACCGCTTAATTCAGCCGCAATACTATCTTTGTTTTTTTCGTGTAAATAACCGCCAACATAAATACCGGTATTATCGTATACCAGGTAAATCTGTGTAGCATTGTCATTACGCTCAACCCTGAAGGGAGTTGGTCTTAACTCGGTGAATTTATCGGCAAGCGGTGCATCTTTCCATGCTGCATCATCTAATACAGCATCGATTTTAATGGTTGTAGAAATTCTTTTCGCGGGTAATTGCTTTTTAACCGCCTGGCTAAAAGCGGTGGAAGTAAGCAGTATGCAAAAGCATACTGCTCTTAGGTTTAAACAGTTCATGGCTATACTTTATTGGTTTACGAATACATCATTCATGGCGTAATGATGCTAGTACGAAATTAAACGTACTAACCCCAATAAAAGTTACCGTTCATCCAAAAAAAAAGCTTTTGGGAAATTATTAACACGGCTGATTAAACAAACAAATCCTTATACAATTGAGCACCTGGCACAACCGAATATTTTTCGAGGTCGGTTATTCCTTCTGCTGCAAGTACATCTTCATCAATAAAAGTATTGCCCGTACATGAGGTTGATGGTTTTGATAAAATATAGTAAGCGGCGTCTGCAATAATATCAACTGTACGGCTCATGTTCATCAGCATGGCACCACCCAGTAAATTATTTACTGCTGCAGTAGCTATGGTTGTGCGTGGCCAAATGGTATTGGCTGCTATATTGTATTTTTTTAATTCTGCGGATAAACCCAATGCGATCATACTCATGTCGTATTTGCTGATGGTGTAGGCCAGGTGGTTCTCAAACCATTTCAGGTCCATATTGATGGGTGGAGATAAATTTAAAATGTGTGCATTGGTTCCTTTTTTAAGATAAGGAATGCAGGCC
>JBDSGK010000111.1:0-7091 GCA_039919015.1 Ferruginibacter sp. | reverse complement strand
CCTTTTTGCCTTTGACTCACACCCAGCGCCTGCCTGCCGGTTTGATCCACTTCTTCATTTACCATCGTGGCAAGGCGATCACTTCTTTCCTGGTATCTTTTGGCATAAATGGCTGCGATCGTTCTTCCTTCCGGTGTATTAAAATCAAGCGTATTCTCTACCGAATCAATATCACTTGCTTCGATCTCAAAATTCTCATCGCCACCCATAATGGCTTTTAATTTATCACTGGTCTTATGCGCCGCAAATATCCACACACTGGTACCGCTCCTGGTAAGGGGTATCTTAAAATATTCGTAAACAGGTTCTTCAACTTCGTAAGGTATTTTTTTCCGTTTCTTTTTCTTGCCGGTATATTTATAACGGGTAACGGTTCTTGTACCAACTTGCCTTCTGCCTTGTTTTAAGGGGCCGCTGTCGGCATGGATACATAAAAAAAGGTCACCCTTATTGTCATTGGCAATTTTTGCTTTTTCCCCAGGCGTTTGATAAATATCTGATGTACGGGTGGGTACCACATGTACATCAGGCATTTGTTTTTTTAATTCAGCCACCAGTTTTAAAGCGATCTCCAGTGTTACATCTTTTTCTTTGGAACGGAGGGAGTTTTCATATTGACCGCTGGCGCCTACATCTTTTCCGCCATGCCCGGCATCTACAATAATTGTTTTGATAAATTTTGGAGCCTGGGCAGAAAGATGATTTAATATTAACAAATGCGAAGCAGCAAACAGAAATAAAAAAGGCACTTTGTTCCTTAACATATTCAACGCGTTTTTATCGGGGTTACTAATTATTCAATTATTCACATTTTCTCCCGATGACTATCGGGAGTTTATGGCTACTTTTGCCAATCATAACTATGCACCAACTGAACAAAGGTAAGGCAAAATATATATCGGTATTGGCATTCGTACTGCTGTTATTCACTGTAACGTTGTATTGCAGTGCCAGCGGTTTTAATACAGGTGATTTTCACAGTTTTTTAACGACTGATACGGTACCACTTAATAAAACAGATACAGGGAAACCAAAAGTTAATAACGAGGTATCACTTAATAAAGTTGCAGATACCAGCATCATTACTAAAACAGATACCTTTTCTTTCAGGTCTTCAAAAGATGCATTGGATGCTCCGGTTGTTTATCATGCCGATGATTCGATGGTGATGGACATCCCTGCAAAAAAAATAATCCTATACGGTAAACAAAGTTTTGTAAAATACCTGGATAATGAATTGTATGCCCCCCGGATAGAATTTGACCAGCGTACAAACCTGGTAAGTGCTTATTTGGTCAAGGACAGTAACGGGGAAGTAATTTCGCGTCCTTCATTTACCCAGGGCGATTTTAAATCGGTAAGTGATACCATGTCGTTTAATTTGAAGACCGGCAAAGGCCTCACAAAAAGCACATATACCCAGCAGGGCGAAATATTTTTTCATGCAGAAAGAATAAAAAAAGTTGACCCGGATGTTTTTTATGGATTCCGTGGACAATTCACCACCTGTAATCTGGATACGCCGCATTTTGCCTTCGTGAGTAAAAGATTTAAATTCATCAATAAGAAAATGGCCATCACCGGCCCGGTTCATCCCGAATTTGAAAACGTACCAATACCTGTTTACCTGCCTTTCGGAATTTTTCCTTTGCAAACCGGAAGGCGTTCGGGCCTTCTGGCACCAAGTTTTAGTGCCAACGAAACGTTGGGCCTTGCACTGGAAGGTTTGGGCTATTATAAAGTTTTAAGCCAGCAGTGGGATGTTATATTAAGAGGTACTATTTATTCTTATGGAGGATGGATGGCCAATGTTAACCCAAGGTATTATAAACGATACAGGTACCAGGGTAATTTTGGAGTGGATGTTTTGCATTTGAGAGATCTGGATAAATCGGGTGCCAGGAGTTTTAATGTGCGATGGACCCATACCAGCGACAGTAAAGCAAGGCCGGGTGTAAGTTTTAATGCAAGCCTGAATGCCGGCAGCAGTGGATTTAATTCAGCCGTGCCCAACAGCCCGCAACGAAATTTTCAAAATCAACTTAACTCTTCCATCACGTATTCAAAAATATGGAAGGACAAACCCTTTAATTTAAATGTAAGTGGTAACCATAACCAGAATACGAACAGTAAACTGGTCAATATCAATTTGCCCGATATCGGATTCAATGTAAATACCCTATACCCGTTTCGTCGCAAGGAAGTGATCGGGCAATATAAATGGTATGAGAACCTGGGAATTGCATTAAATACAAATGTGAGAAGCCTGTCTTCTTTTTATGACACCCTGGGTAATTTCTTTAATGAATTTGCAAAGCATTATCAATGGGGAGCCAGTCATAATGTTCCCATCACTATTTCATTGCCACAGGTAGGCAATTTTCAGTTTGCACCAAATATCGGCTACCAGGAACGCTGGTACCAGGAAAAATTTATCCGGAGTTGGAATAGTACCAATAAAAAAATAGACAGCAACATCAGTAAAGGATTTTATACAGCCCGTGAAATGACCTTTGGTATGGGCGTAACTACCAGGATCTTCGGGATGTTCACTTTTAAGAAGAAAAGTAAGGTACAGGCCATACGCCATGAGATACGCCCATCAATGTCTATAAATTATAAACCGGATATGAACCGCCAGTTCTGGTATTCAACACAGATCGATACATTGGGTAACTTCGGCAGGTTCTCTGTGCATGAGCATGGTGTGTTTGGTGCTTTTGGTGAAGGAAAATTTGGCGGGTTAAGTTTTGGAATTGATAATAATGTACAGATGAAGTTGAGGAGCAAAAAAGATACCTCGGCTGCCGGTGTCAAAAAGATAACACTGCTTGATGGTTTAAGCATTAACAGCGCTTATAATTTCCTGCAGGATTCTTTTAAGTTAAGTCCCTTCAATATAAATGCCCGTACCAATCTTTTTGATAAGATCAGTATATCGGCCAGCGCCATATTTGTGCCGTACTTAACAAACACTAACGGTGATTTTATTGATAAGTTAATTTGGAATAAAAAAGTTGCATTGGGTAAACTTACCAATGCAAACATTGCTTTACAAACCCAGTTCAAAGGAGGAGATAAAACTGAAAAACTTCCGATACCCAACCTGCAGAATACACAGATCAATTCCGTTTCTGGATTGCCATTAAATGAATATCAGCAGGAAGCCGCTTATATCAATAATAACCCCGGCGAGTTTGCTAATTTTAATATTCCGTGGAGTGTGAGTTTGTCTTATGCCTTAAGTTATAACCGCCAGGCACTTGGCTATCGTACAGGAGGATATAAAAATACAATTACCCAAAATGTGAATTGGAGTGGTACTTTAAACCTTACACCAAAATGGCAGATAGGATTGAATGGCTCTTATAATATCAGCCTGAAAGAGCTTGGTGTGATCAGTATGTATCTTTCAAGGGAAATGCATTGCTGGCAGATGGCTATTAATATTTCACCCGTTGGAAAATCACGGTTCTTTAGTATCAATATCAGTCCCAAGTCGGGATTGTTGAGAGACCTCAAAATAAACAGGACGAGATATTTTTATGATCTGTAGTTGGTTGGCAGTTTAGGGAAGAAAGTTTAGGGAAGTTTAGGGGAGTTTAGGGATGTTTAGAAAAAGTTTAGTCTAGACCTCCTAAACCTCCTAAACCTTCCTAAACATCCCTAAACCTTCTAAAACTTCTAAACCTTCCTAAACACTCTTCACATAATCTTCCACCATTGCATTAAATACTTTTTCTTTTAGCGCCGTAACAGTTGTTTCAACTGAAGAGGCCGCAGGCAAAAAATGCATTTTTAAAGGTACGGGCAGCAGGTAGAATTTCTTATTGATGGGCATGGCTTTTTTTGTACCAATGATCACACATGGGATGATAGCTTTACCTGTGCTGACTGCAAGCCGGAATGCCCCGTCGTAAAAAGGCTTGATGGGTTCAGACGAACGGTTTCTTGCTCCTTCAGGATAAATACACATGTGCATACCCCTGGCCAATACTTTCTTCATGGCATCAAAACTTTTGCTCCGGCTTTTTTCGTCTTTCCTGTCAACCAATACAGAACCTCTTGAATAAAAAGCGCCAAACAAAGGGATCTTTGCAAACGAAGCTTTGGCAATGGTTTTATTGGCACCGGGAACATAAGGGGCCGAAAGCGGTACATCCAGTAAAGCGTTGTGATTGAATACAACGATATAGGAAACGCCCGGTTTAAAATTTTCTTTGCCACTTACTTTAACAGGGCAGCCAACCAGGAATAACCATACATTCATCCAGATCTTTGAGACAGCGATAAAATATCTTTGCCCTCTTGTCTCTTCCATCAGGTGTGACAGCATGGAAGGAATAAAAACAATAAGGAACGTCATGAAAAAACTGATCAATCCCCACAGTGCCCATATTCTTCCAAAAATATTTTTGATCATGTCCATTGTATATTTCCTTTTTTCTAAGGCGTTAATAATTTCCAGTCTATGGGTGATATACCCCTTTTTGTCAACAGTTCATTTGTTTTTGAAAAATGTTTACAGCCGAAAAATCCTTTATCAGCAGAGAAAGGAGAGGGGTGTGCCGCTTTTAAAACCACATGTTTTGTTTCATCAATCAGTATTTGTTTTTCCTGTGCAAACTTACCCCAAAGCAAAAAGACAATGCCTTCTTTTTCATCAGATATTTTTTGAATTACCGAATCGGTAAATTCGGCCCAGCCAAATTTTGCATGGCTAAAAGGCTCATTTGCCCTTACTGTGAGTGCTGCATTCAATAAGAGAACACCTTGCTCTGCCCAGCGGGTAAGGTTACCATATTGTAAAGGCATGGCAATGCCAATATCATGTTGGATCTCTTTATAAATATTGGCCAATGATGGGGGAGGCTTAACGCCATTTTGTACAGAAAAACTTAACCCATGTGCCTGGCCTTCGCCATGATAAGGATCCTGGCCGAGTATAACCACTTTTAATTTGGTAAAGGGTGTTTGATTGAATGCATTAAAAATAAGCGGTCCCGGGGGATAAATGATCTTGCCTGCCGCTTTTTCGGTTTTTAAAAAAGTTACGATCTGCTGAAAGTAGGGTTTGGTAAATTCATTTTTTAAAACTTCCTTCCATGAGGATTCTATTTTTACTTCCATGCTCAAAAGTTTTTATAAAAATAAAAAAGAGCCACCATATAGCGACCCTTTTTAAATGTGACTCGGATTGGATTCGAACCAATGACCCTCAGCTTAGAAGGCTGATGCTCTATCCAGCTGAGCTACCGAGCCAATATTTGTATCAATTTGACCAAAATCGGCTGCAAATATAGGGATTTCAAAAAAAATTAGTAATTAAATAGCATAGATCCTGATTCGGGAAAATAAAATCTCTACTTTTGATACCTACAATTTAATGCTATGAAGTATTTTAATCTCTAAGGAAAAGAATGATTTTTCCTTGGTCCGCAATCGTTACCGTGCAATTCTGCACGTGAATTATCTATTTATTTTACTTTTTATTTTTACTATCATGGCATCGTTATCAAAAAAAATTAATTCTTTTTTTACATTATTTATACAGGCGGTCAAAGGCGATACAAAAGATTTTACCACGGGGAGTATTGACAAGGCTATTTTTTTACTCGCCATTCCTATGGTGATCGAAATGGTACTGGAATCATTCTTTGCGGTTGTTGACATTTATTTTGTGAACAAGGTTGGTGTAGAGGCTTCATCTACAGTCATCTTAACCGAAGCTTCCTTAAGCATTTTATACTCTGTGGCATGGGGGCTTGCTATTGGTGTAACCGCTTTGGTTGCCAGGCGGGCAGGTGAAAAGAACTTTGCAGCGGCTTCTGATATTGCTGTTCAGGCAATATTGCTGGGCTCGTTCTTGTCTCTGATTATCAGCATCATTGGTTTTGTTTATCCCAGGGAGATATTGATGTTAATGGGTGCAACTGCTGCTGTTGCAGACGAAAATTATTTATTTACCCAGATCATGCTTACCGGTAATATTGTGATCGTATTGCTGTTTGTAAATAATGCCATTTTCAGGGGTATAGGAAATGCATCTATCGCCATGAAAACCCTGATCCTTGCCAATGCTATCAATATTGTATTAGATCCCCTGCTAATCCTGGGGATCGGGCCATTTCCTAAAATGGGTGTTGTAGGTGCAGCTGTGGCCACTACCATCGGAAGGTCTGTTGGGGTGCTTTTTCAATTATATCATTTATTCAATGGCAAAGCACTGATCAGGATCGCCCGCAGTCAGTTTGTACTGCGGTTAAAAATAATGAGTAATATTTTAAACACATCGGCTGGCGGAATGTTCCAGTTTATTATTGGTAGCTGCAGCTGGATATTTTTAGCCATGATCATAGCCGAATCGGGTACAGCGGCAGTTTCAGGCTACGGAACGGCTATCCGTATATGCATATTTACAATTCTGCCCGCCTGGGGACTGGCAAATGCGGCCGCTACCCTGGTAGGGCAAAACCTGGGTGCAAATAAGCCGGAAAGGGCCGAGAAATCGGTTTGGAGAACCGCTTTTCTCGCTTTTTGTTTTTTTGCAGTTGTAGCTGTTATATTCTTCGTTTTTGGAGAAAACCTGATGCTCTTTTTTACACAGGATAAAGTTGCAGTGGCAGAAGGCACAAAATGTTTACGAATGCTGGCTATTGGCTATGTTTTCTTTGCTTATGGGATGATCATCAGCCAGGCTTTTAACGGAGCGGGGGATACTAAGACGCCTACCTATATTAATTTATTTGTATTTTGGGTATTACAAATCCCATTGGCTTATTTTATGGCAAAATACCTGAAAATGGGCACCCTGGGGGTTTATATTGCAATAGGAGTGGCAGAAACGGTATTGGCTATTGTTAGTATTGTCGTTTTTAAGAAAGGGAAATGGAAATTGGTAAAGGTCTGATACTAACTATTTTTACACAAATAATAAAATTAGATACAAATTTTGCCTTTCCATTAATTTAACATTATATTTGCACATAACTCAGATAAAAAAATTTTAATAAAATTAAAGTTTATGAAACAAAAACTAACGTTAATTCTGGCATTATCTCTTTTAGCCACAAGTGCTTTTTCCCAAAAAA
>JBDSGK010000110.1:0-9434 GCA_039919015.1 Ferruginibacter sp. | reverse complement strand
TTGGTTTGTACTCACCGATAATGTAATGATATAATTACCTGGCGCAGGATAGCTGTACACCGGATTAATCTCTGTTGAAGTGTAGCCATTTCCAAAATCCCATAAAAAATTAAGCGGAACGCCCGTGTTATTAATTGTTTTATTTGTTAACGGCAGCCTTAAGTTTGTACATACGGGCGATACATAAAAATCAGGCGTAGCGTATCCAAATATCTTTACGTTCATGGTCATGCTGTCGGCACAGGCTCCATTATTTGAAGCAACCATCTTTACCATATAATCTCCGGGCTGGGCATAGCTATGCGTAACATCTCTTGTTGTAGCAGTGGTCCCATCACCAAGGTCCCAGGCATATTGAAGTGTTCCGGATGAGAGGGTTGAGCTGTTAATAAAATCAAATTGGTTATTGTTAAAACATTGTTGTGGGTTTGCCACTGAAAAACCCGCAACCGGGCCGGGATTAACCGTTATATCAAAACTGGCAGTGTCGGTACAACCTTTATCAGAAGTAACGACAAGTTTTACTGTGTAGATCCCGTCTATACTATAGCTGTGTGTAACATCCCTTGTTGTATCAAACGTGGCATCACCAAAGGTCCACAGGTATTTTGAAGTACCGGTATTTAAAATGCTCCTGTTGGTAAATACAAAACTGTTGTGCCCAAGGCACTGTTGGCTGGTGTCCACCGTAAAGTCGGCAACCGGGTTTTCAAACACATTAACCGTATATGAAACGCTGTCGATACATCCTTTATCAGTTGTTACGATCAACCTGGCAATATAAGTACCCGGCAGTGTATAACTGTGGGTGACATCAGTTGAATTATACGTTGTTCCATCACCCATGTTCCAGTCATATCCTAAGGTACCGGTTATAACCGTACTGGTATTTGTAAATACAAACTGGTTATTGATAAAGCATTGATCTGTGGTATTAATATTAAAACCGGGTATTGGAGCAGCATTCACGTCAATGAGGACCGGGGTAGTACTTATATTACAACCCACAAAACTGAAAACAGTCGCATGATAAGTTCCTCCCTGCAATACCGTATACATAGGTTGCGTAGCACCGGGGATGGCAATACCATTCAGGTACCATTGTATACTATCAGCCGGTTGTACTTCCAATGTTGTAGGTTGTGGCACGAGGATACAGCCCGTAGTGGGACCCGTTATAAGCATGGTATTATCCAGCACTGCAGCATTTACAATGACCGTATCGGTGGTAACGCAGCCCCCACCCGCACTCCTGGTAGTTACTACATACTCGGTAGTTACCGAAGTTGTTGCAATAGGGTTTGATATGGTGGGATCGCTTAGTCCCGTGACCGGGGCCCAGGAATAGACATAGCCCGGCGTTGAATTGGCTCCAAGCTGTACCGGATCATTCTGGCAGGATAGCCTGTCTGGGCCTGCCTGTGACTGGATTGTAAGTGTATCTATTAATTCAACGGTTAATGTATCAACACAGCCATAGCCTGCATAAGGAGTTAGTGCCACTTTAAGTATTGTACCCGGAACTGGCGGCGGTGTAAAGTTGATATTTTGTGTTGTAGATAAAATAGTAGTAGGATCGAGAATATCCCACCACTTATATGTTTCGTAGCCATAAGGAGCTGTTACATTAACAGCAGTATCATCAGGACAAAAAACTGCACCTACAAAAGAACTGCTACATTGGGTATTAACATCAATATATGCATAACCAAAATGCTGTTGGAAAACACAATCAGCAGTTTTAAAGAACAGCTGAATAGTTTTTCCTTCCATGTTATCTAATTTTATTGAAGAGGCAGACCAGTTCTTACACCATACATCCGTGCCCGTAGGATTATTTGTAGATAAATAGAAACCGGGTAAGGTATTACTAACATCTTTAAAAAAATCGAAGGAAGAACAATCGATCCTGACATTGTCCGTAAGATTCATAACATCTATTTTCAGTCTTGGCTGTTCCCAATTAGCATGTTGAGGCCCCTGGAATACTATGGCATAGTGAAAAATGACATTAAATTGATTTTGTCCCATAGGGATAGTAAAAGTATATGATACACCTTCAGCCTGGTGATTCCCCGGGATATCGTCATTACCCAATTGGATCGAATGTCCACTGCCGTTCGGACAATTTCTTGGAAAAAGGCCATACTCATCACGTCCATCCCCCGGGCTTGTAAGCATTTGAAACCGGGTTGGGTAAAGCGCAGGATTAACAGGTGTATTTGCCGGGGGTATATCCCATAAGATCACATTTTTACTACTCTGGTTGTATGCATGGCCTACCCAGCATTCCCATCCGCTAAAGTCGCCAGTCTCAAAATCAATGTTCGGCGGGCATTGGGCAAGCATTAGTTTATTGCCTCCCAATAATAAGATCAACAGCAATACATATTTTAATTTGAAAGGGGGAAAAACAGCTTTTTTCATTTGTGGCGTCTTCATTTATGTAAAATGGGAGTGTTAAAGTTAATATAAAATATTTTTAAAACCCGTTTTCGTGGTCTCGGAATACAAATATTAAATTTAGATATGTAAAATATTAAGCCGCTGCATCAGTTTTAAGCTAAAAACTAACTAAAATGATTTCAACAGCAAGCTCCAACAGGGTCATGGGCTTTCCCTGTTCAATCATTATAAAAGCCGGGCTGTTGGCAGGCACCCTGGATATCCTTTCCGCCTGTTTATACAGTTATATTAAAAATGATACTGCGCCTGCAAAAGTTTTACAATACATCTCTAAAGTAGTATTCGGTAAAACCACATTCACCGATCTGGCAGTATTGATCATAACCGGACTATTGGTTCATTTTGCCATAGCATTCGCATGGACCCTTATTTACTTCTTTTTATACAGCAGGATAAAACTGATGAGGCAAAATAGTATGCTCACCGCAATTATATATGGCCTATTTGTATGGGCAATGATGAGCATGGTCATCCTGCCTTTATGGAACAACAAACCCTTTGTTTTCAAAGCAGAAAATGCATTGATCAGTGCCATGATCTTAGTGATAGCGATAGGGCTGCCGCTTTCTTTTATTGCTCATAACCATTATTCAAAAAAAAATACCGGAACTTTATAAATTAAATATGGTAACTGTTGAAACATTCCGGCAAATGGCGCTTGCGCTTCCCGATGCCATTGAACTGCCGCATTTCGACAGGGCTTCTTTCCGTATCAACAAAAGAATTTTTGCTACGCTGCATGAACAGAAGAAGATCGCTGTACTCATGTTCTCTCCACTTGAGCAATCGGTGTTTTGCGCTTTTGATAAAAATATTATCTATCCTGTCCCCGGCGGGTGGGGTAAACAAGGCGCTACTATTTTTGAATTGGGCAAGATAAAAAAGGGCATGGTGAAAGATGCATTGCATGTTGTTTATAATGAAGTGCTCAATAAGAAGAAGAGTTAGGAGCAACAGATTCAGCACTCATTGCAGCATGCTTCATTTCGCTTTTTGTGTCGTTCCTATGGAACTTCTAATGCAACAACTTTTATTTTCTACCAATCTTTCGCTCTTAACAGAGCTTAAATTGCCAATATTCAATGCCATAGGCATCTAAGGTTGGTAGAATAATTTGTAAAATGTTTTTCAAGCCCCATCGGGGCGACAGATTCATTTCCTCAGAACACATGTGTTGGCTTAGGAGCCTGTTGGTTCAGCATTCATTGCAGAATTTTTCATTTCACTTGCCAAACCCTTTCCCAAATATTTTTCTATCCATGCATGTACCAGGTAAATGACCGGCGTTAAGATGATGGCCACTGCAAATTTGTAAATATAATTCCCGGTGCCGGTAACCAATACCTGGTGGAGGCTCCAGGGTTCGCCTTGTCCTGTTTGTATACGCTTGCCAACATAAAAAGCGATAAAGAGTACAATAAAGCTGTCGATCAGTTGTGATACCAGCGTGGAGCCCGTTGCTCTCAGCCAGACATTTTTTTCACCGGTCATCTTTTTGATACGATGGAAGATCAATACATCTAATAACTGTCCCACTAAAAAAGCAACCATGGAACCAATGATGATCCACATACCCTGTCCGAAAATTCCCCGGAAAGCATGATCAGGTTTATCAATACCATTGCCCACATCAAAATATTCAGAAGGAGAAAGACTGATGGCACCGGTGAAGATCAGAAAAGCATACGTGATCAAACCAATGGTGAGATAAGATAAGAATTTAACGCCCCGGGTTCCGTAATACTCATTGATAATATCTGTCATAATAAAAACTACGGGCCACAACAGTACCCCGGCTGTTAAATGAAAACTGAAAGGGCTTCCAAACAGGTTGATATTGGCACGTGGCACACCAACCGTATCTTCCAGTGAAAATATTTTTACCCCGATCACTTCTGCCAGCAAAGCACTGGTAATAAATATACCGGCCAGTAAAATAAAGAGTTTGGTGCTTTTGTCTTTAAGTATGCTGTGAATCATTTCTAAATATTTTAATAAAAATGAAAGTTATTTAAAAATAAAGTTTCCGTCAATCTAAGGGTCTGGCCCCTCTCCTTTTGGAGAGGGGTTGGGGTGAGGTTTATTTAAAAATGAAATGAAAATAAACCTGGCAGCAAAAAATAATGATGTTAAAGATAATGATCCAGCGGGGGATCCTGATACCGGATTTAAAAGAATAGAAAATAAAACACAATAATAAAAAAAGTGCATTGACAATGATGGCACCATAACCCAGTATCACCAAAGTATTCTCGATCCAGGGCAAGGGCAATACCTGGTTGCTATCTCCATGCCGTTGTTTACCCATTTCCATATACCAAAAAACAACCGACAGTAAAAAACAAAGGTTGCAAAAAACAGTGATCTTTGAAAAAAAGCGCATGGTTGGTTTGTTGGTTAATCCGTTAATTTGTTAATCCGTTAATCCGTAATTCGCTAACTTTAAAAGCTCAATTTAACTCCTAACTCCTAACCATTCCTCCCACTCAGCATCGGCACAAAACTAAAATTCTCAAATGCTTCTTCCGTGGTTGTACCGTCCTCGTTCTTTGTTATGCGCAACATGCGCTGGTGATGATCTTCATCCACGGGTATTACCATTTTGCCACCTGTTTTTAATTGCGCAATTAATTTAGGCGGAATAAAAGGTGCTGCGGCAGTTATGATCACTTTGTCAAAAGGAGCATAAGTGGGCAGGCCCTCGTAACCATCACCATAAAAGAATTTAAGGTTAGGATACTGGTTCTTAAAAATGAACGCTTTTGTTTTCTCAAAAAGTCTTTTTTGTCTTTCAATGGTAAATACTTTGGCTCCCATTTCGGCCAGTACCGTGGCCTGGTAAATACTGCCGGTACCTATTTCCAGTATCTTATCATTGGGCTTTACCTGCAGCAACTGGGTTTGATAGGCAACCGTATAAGGCTGTGAAATGGTTTGTCCTTCGCTTATCGGGAATGCCCTGTCCTCATAAGCGATCTTATCAAAAGCACTATCTAAAAAATAATGGCGGGGGATGTTGGTCATCGCCTGTAAAACATGTTCATCGCTAATGCCCTTTTCCCTCAACACGTCCATTAGTTTTTTGCGGAGGCCTTTGTGTTGGTAACTGTCTTCGTATTTTCTCATTGTTGACTGCAAGATAAAAAATGCCAGTGTAAAACACTTACAGATTATTTTATAGATCTGGTCGGCGAACTATGTGGCTTCCTATGTTCCTATCATCCTATGTGGTTCCATTTTTTTATTGAACCACATAGAAGCATAGTACACAATAGAAAAATACATAGGTAGAACTAAAGCACTTCACTTATTTATACCGTGGTGTATGCTCATCAAAAAAAGCACTTACGGCTTTATTCCAGTCGTTCAATACCTGGTTACGCTCTTTATCCAATGACTGGTTGTTACTATTAAATGTATCCGTTGCTGCATTCACATCCTTTACTCCTTTATTATAAGCATCCACCTCTTCTTTTGACGGGCTGCTCTTTTTTTCAAATTCCTTTTTGATTTTCGCAAAACGTTCCTGTGTTAAATAAAACTCGCTTACCGTATTCATCTTCTCATTTACTTCCTTTACATAAAAGTTCATCACGGCTTTGCAGGCACTCATTAATGAATTATCACCCTGGAAAGCAGGTATACTTTTCAATTTCTCCAGCCCCTCCTGTGCATACCGTAACAATGAATTTTTATTTTGCTCAATACCGGTAACATTATTTTTATCCCGGGCCTCCAGCATATAGCCTTCCTGCTTATAGGCTTTAAAAAAAATAAGGTACACCACTGTATGGTACTTGTTCACCTGGTTCACCTGTTTCATCTTCTCCCCCAGTTCGGTGTTGTCTTTATTTAACGTAACATTATTTTTTGCCGCAAAAGTTTCAGTTGCCAGGCGCATTTTTTCATTGCCCTCTTCCAGTTTTTTATTCACCATTTCCTGTGCCATCATATAGGCTTCCATAGCATCATAACTCTGCTCGGCTATCTCTTCCATATTGATGATCTTACTGTAATCTTCATTAAGCACATGATAATACAGTTTCATAAAATTAACGGTAGTATCCCGGTAGCTTTTATCTCCTTTAAAAGAAGGCATGCCGGAAATATTCATCCTGGCTTCCTGTACCTCATCGATCAGTTTAGCCCGCAGGGCCTCAACTTTTTTTGCACGCTTGCCATGTGCAGAGGCGCTCATATAGGACATGAATTTTTTTGAGATATTCTCCCGCTGCTTGCTGATCTCATTCATGTATTCAACCGGGACATTATAATCCTGTGCAACAGCAAAGCTGAAAAGCTGTATAGCAAAAAAGAATAGAAATATTTGCTTCATAAAGCAGATTTTTAATTTAAAAATTCTTATCCATATTGTCATTTCGAACGAAGTGAGAAATGACAATTATTTATTTATCCAATCCATCATAATCTTATATGCTTCGGCTAATGTAATATCTTTTTTAACCATTTTTAAATAAGCCTCATTATTTTCTTTACTGTGTTGGGTAGATACATTGATCCGCTGCCTGTCGAACCCATTATTACTAACAGAGAATGTGGCCATATCCACATGATCATCATCGCTGAGTTCTTTGAACATTTCCATCGTTTTTTTATAGTGGATCGCATAGCTGTTCCATTGCAAAGGAATGGTTCTGCCTTTTTTATAGTCTTTCATCCACGCATTAAAGTTGTTTATGGTTTTAAAGTAAGCATTGCCCGAAACCCTTTGTTCACTTTTTGTTTTCAATGCCTGTACTGGCAAAGCAACTCCAGGCTCATAAATTCCTTTCTTACTGTTATCGGGCTGCAGGGCACTGCTGTTTGCCTTTTCTTTGTAAGATTCATCGGAATAAATATCCGGTAATTCAATATCGGGTACAACGCCCGTCCATTGTGCGGTATTTCCGTTAACCCGGTAAAATTTGCGTTGGGTAACTTTTACAAAGTCTTCGTAAGTTTTGTTATTCGAAAAAGGCAGCGTATCCATCGGTAACACCACCTGTGCCGTACCCTTGCCATAGGTGGTACCGCCAACAATGATCGCCCGGTTATAATCCTGGAAGACAGCACTTACAAATTCACTGGCACTTGCACTGGCGCCGTTTATTAAGATCATTAACGGGCCATCATAAATAGTACCCCGGTTGGGATCCTTTAAAAAACGAACCTTACCGTCTTTTTCTTTCACCGATGCCACCGGGCCAATGTCTATAAATATCCCCGACAATTGCATGGCTTCCCACATACTGCCGCCGCCATTGTAACGAAGGTCGAGGATCAGCCCCGCGATTGTATCCTTCCGAAGCTTTACAATTTCTTTACTTACATCATTGGCAGATCCATCATAAGTAATATCTTTTTCATCAGTGATGGATTCATCTTCCCGGCTGTAAAAACCCGGCAGGTTAATATAACCGATATTTTTATTGCCACGCAGCACATAACTTTTTACGATCCCTTCTTCATCATCAATTTTTTCTTTGTGCAGCTTGATCGTTTTTAATTCGCCTGCTGCTGTTTTAACGGTTATTTCAAGGTCAGCCTGGTTATTGCCACTCAGCATGCTGCCCAGTTCATCTTCATCTGTTATTGCTGAAATATCTTTTTCAATGCCCCCGCTTTCTATTTTGATAAGCTGGTCGCCGGTATGTAATTGCCCGCTGCGCCAGGCACTGCCGCCGGGTTGTAAAAAACTGATGGCCAGGTCTCCTTTATCATTTTCTTCCAGTTCAAAGCCTGCACTGTATTCCGAAGCACTCATCTCGGTATCAAATTCTTTTTTTTCCTTGATGCTCATGTAGGTAGTATGCGGATCATAGCACCACGCAATGGCATTCAGGTAATCTTCTTCCATATCTGATTTAAACTGCTGGGGTGTTTTCAACAATTCATAAATAAAATTGCCTTCCTGCTTTTTTGCTTTTTCACGGGCATCTTTTTCCAGTTGTACAAAATCGGCAGGCAATGTTTCTGCAATTGTTTTTCCCTTATCCGATAATTCATCAGCTATATTTTCCAGCACCCGCCATTTTAAGAACCGCTGCCAGCGCTGACCAAGTTCTGCAACAGAACCCGCATACACTGTAAATGGCCAACTGATATTATCGGGTTTTGAAAAATCCAATGGCTTTGCCAATAATGCCTTCAATATACTGTCTGTTCTTTTTAAACATATTTGATACATAGCCGTTGACCTGTTGTAAAACTCCCCCCCGATAGTTATCGGGGCCCTGCCCAGGATCTCGTCATCCAGTTTGGTTTTATAGGTTTCCAGGATGGCTATTTCATTTTGTGTGAAGAGCACCTTTTCATCATCCAGTTTTTCTATCCATTTTGTATAGAGCATGGCTGATGAAGTATCGTTCCATTTTACCGGCAGATAATGATTCTGTTCTAAAAAGCGATGCAGGGTGATTACTTTGCTGCGCAAAGATGATGTAGCCGGCTGCTGTGCATGCACATACAGTGAGGTAAATATCAAAAGCGGCAGGAAGATCCTTTTCATACAAGATTTTTGGTACCGGAACGGATTACAATTTAGAAACTTTGACGGGATTAAAAAATTATTTCAACCCCATCTCTTTCACGATCCTTGCGATCTTTTCATCCAGTGATTTTTCAGTTGCATCAAATGCTGCTGCATCAGGCAGCTTTGCATTCACACTGAAATAAAATTTTATTTTAGGCTCGGTACCACTTGGCCTGGCCGAAATTTTTGTACCATCTGTCAATACAAATTGAAGCACATTACTTTTGGGCAGGTCAATGGTCCAGGTTTCACCGGTTTGCAAATTTTTGCCCGTCTGCAATTCATAATCCAGCAATTCAGTAACTGCTGCGCTATCGATCGTTAATGGCGGGTTTTTGCGGTAACCTTCCATCATCTCTGCAATTTCTTTGGCGCCGTTCATCCCTTTTTTGGTAATGCTAACCAGGCTCTCTTTATAAAAACCGTATTGCAGGCA
>JBDSGK010000109.1:0-6004 GCA_039919015.1 Ferruginibacter sp. | reverse complement strand
GCATGTTTACAAAATGTGTGCGGTGTATCCTTACAAAGGAAAAAAGGCCGGTTTGTTGCTGGAACCAGTGCAGCACTTTAGCCACCACCAAAGTTCTTCCATCTTTAAAAAAAAGTTTGCTGTAATTGCTTATCGACTGTATCCGGATGATCTGCTGTACCGGAATTACCATTATTCCTTTACAGGTGGGTAATTCAATGATGGGTGGTTTTACTTCATCGATATAAACTGGGGAATTGACATTCAATGTTTTCATCTGTTTTGATTGAGGATTATACAATTAATGCTTCAGTAATTTTCAACGAGTGTTTTGTGCAATTATTTTTTATTTTTATTTTTTGAACTCATTTATAATTACTGTTTCAGCGGATTTTCATCTCCTATAATTTTTTTATTCCTCGTAAGTAATTAAAATTTTGATTGGTCTTGAAAGAAGGTAAACAGAATCACCTGTTCGGTTAAAGACACTAACTGCGCCTGAGTTTGGAATAACAAACCAATAAAAATTAACACCAAAACCCGCTGAATTCGGCCCATACCATGTATCAAATGAAGCTGAAATCATAACTGAAACAGAAAGAATTTTTGAAGCGTCCAATCCGTGCGGAATATGTATGATACCTCCCTCGGTTGAGGCTGTTGTTCCTGTTAGTTTTTTTACTTTTATAGAAGGCGCATCATTTCCCAGTTTAGTATAGCCGTTCACTTCAAGTTTAGTTGTGGGGGTTGTTGTTCCGATGCCCATGTTTCCATTTCCTTTTATTCGCATGGTTTCGGTAAATGAGCTGCTGCTGCCATAACCAAAGGCAATATCAGCTGATGCATCATTCGTATGGATCTGCATCAAATATCCCTGTATGCCCAATCCATAATGAGCCCCTGAATTTCCAAAAAGTGAAATTTTATCTCCGGTAACCTGGGCAAAGGTTAATGGAAAACCGGGCGTATTGTTACTAATACCAATACCCAGCTTACCTCCAATGTCCACGTTGCCGCCATTTAGATTCATATAAATATCTCTTCCCTGAAAATCTCCTAAATACATATTTTTACCCGGAGCCGGGTCTATGTACAGATTGCCATCTAACGATATTACCTGGGCTGTTAATGCAACTCCCTGGTTATATCCTGCACCTACAAAAAGTTGTCCGCCAAATGAATTGGGTCCGAATAATGCAAATGATGCATCGCCGGCCGAAACATGCAATTTGGCGGCGGGAAGCACGGTTCCTATTCCAATATTCCCATTTGGTGCCAATGCTAAATATGCCCCATTTACTCTCGGGCTATTGTCCACATCATGTTGCAATAAAAGCGAGCTCGTTGTCCAGTCTGAACCTGCAGCAGTCCGGTATGCCTTTATCCCAAGCGAAGAATTATTGGTACTTGCATAGCCAATGCTTGCAAGGCTTAGTTCATCTCCTGCAACTGAACCCAGCGTTCCGGCATGAGTTCTAAAAATATTGCTGGCGGCAGAGCCTGCAAGCTCAGTTCCTGTTGCTGAAATAGAAAGTTTTGCACTGGGGGACAATAGTCCAATACCCATATTTCCATTACTTGCAAGGGTCATTCTGGTCAGGTTACCATTATTTCTGAACTGGAAACCATTGGGCGTGGCCGGGTTATTATACATGATCACTCCATTAGCTGCATTGCCCGGCTGACCAAATAGTATAGCGGTTTCGTTTACAGTTGGAGCTAATAAATTGACATAGGTATTGACATTGCTTTCCACGGCAAGCTGTGAAGAAGGAAAGGGTGTAACTCCAGATGCACCATTACGTATGTGAAGGTTGGCCGAGGGTGTTGTAATTCCAATTCCTATATTTTGGGCTATCAAAGATTGAGTAGTAAATATTGCCAAAAAAAAGAAACTCTTTTTCATGCTGATAGTTTTACCAAACCTATCCTAAAAAGCAAAGCCGGGCAATAACACTTTTGTTTTACAGGGTCTATACTGGGAATCAGTTTTTACCATAAATTTTGATCACAGCTTCGGTGCGGTTACAAACATGGAGCTTTAAATAGGTCTTATGAATATGCTGTTTTACGGTATTGAGACTGATCTGCAGTTTCTCAGAAATTTCTTTATATAAAAAACCTTTGGACAAAAGTTCCAGTACTTCTTTTTGTTTCGGTGTCAGCAAATTACTGTCTGCATTTAACTGTTCTTTCTGCTGAAAAGACCTGATCACTTTACGGGCAATCTGTGTACTCATCGGGCTCCCGCCTTCGTATAGTTCAAGCAATGCTTCCATGATCTTTTCCTTAGGCGTTTTTTTAAGGAGGTAACCACTGGCGCCTGCTTCCAAAGCTTCAAACACTTTATCATCATCTTCAAAAATGGTGTACATGATGAATTGGGTATCGGGGCAATCGTTTTTTATACTGCGTATACAATCAATACCTGAAATACCCGGCAGGTTTATGTCCATGATAACTATTTGCGGCTGTTCCTCAGGAATCTTATTTTTCGCTGTCTCGGCATTGGCGTATGCTGAAAGCAAAAGAAAATTCCCCGACACCCTCACCAGGTTTTCGAGGCTTTCGCGTATCTCGGTCAGATCTTCTACTATGCTTACCGTAATTGGATTCATAAATTAAATATAGTTACCAATATGCTATTCTATAATAACACTTTAGTTATACAGGAACTTTCAGGTTTATGCAGGTTCCCGGCAGGTTGCTTACCAATAATTCCCCTTTTAATGCCTTTGCTCTTTGTTGCATGCTTAATAAACCGTTACCAATGTGATGTGTAGTGGGTTCAAATCCTTTGCCATCATCAGCAATGGTAAGAGATAGTTCACTACCTGCAGTGATCGTGATCACTACCTTTTGGGCATCTGCATGTTTTACTATATTATGGAGACTTTCTTTTAATACCAGGAAAAAGTTTCTGCGTAACTGTCCTCCGATAATTTTTTGCGGAATATTTTCCGGGAGAAAAAATTCACAGGCCAACTTATGCTCATCGCAGTATGCTACTGCGTACGACCGGAGGTAAAATAACAGGTCTTCGAGTGAATTATTCTTTTCGTTCATGGCCCAGATAATTTCGGACATATTTTCCACGAGTTCAATCGATGAAGTTTTTAACTTTTCCATTTCGGGTTGCAATTCAATATCGTTTGTCTTTTCCGCAATGTTTTCTGCAATGAATTTGATCCTGGTAAGCCCTGCACCCAGGTCATCATGCATATCAGTAGCTATCCTTGTTCTTTCTTTTTCCAATTCCATTTTTAAAGATTGTTGGTGAAGCTTTTGCTTTTGACGGGAATTCCTTAAAAGTAGAATTCCAATACATAATAATGCAAGGATACCAACAAGGGAGCTCCAGAGCAGTATCTTTCTTTTTTGCAGTTCATTGTTCTTTGCTTCTAATTTTTTTCCTACCTCAGCAAGTAACCAGGTATTCTGAATAAGGGCATGTTTAAGTGTGTCGATCAATCCTTCATATTCCTTTTTAAAATTAAACGTTGTCAATACATTTTGCATGGTTACCATATCGCGGGCATCGGGGATCTGTTGCATGGTATTTTGCGGTATGATGCACAAAGCATCCCATCCGCCAAAAAACTGTAATACCTGCGGGTTATCGATCCTGTGGCGCAACCTGTCCTTTATTAACCAAACAACTTTATCCTTATCATTAGATTCCATCAGTATTGTCCCTTCCCGCGGTATAGCAGGTATTTGAGAAAGCATTCCATCCGGGATCTTTTGAATGCTTCTATAGTTACTGTAATTGCTTAATACATAAAGATCAGCTACCGGGAATTTGGCGCCACCAAAGATGACATACACTTCCCCGGCCGATATTTCACGAAGCGTCGTCTGGTCAGGAAAATCCAGGCTGGCTTCGTTTGTTTTTTTCTGAGAAAGAATGGAGACGATCTCTTTTTCGCTGGTGTTATCATTTTTTAAAGCAGGCAATACGTTTCGCAGGGATTGGTTTTGCTGTTGCAGGTTATTGAATGTTGAAATGATGTTTCGATATAATCCGATGATCTTTTTCCGGTCTTCATTTGTTTTAAAAAGTGCGGCGGCTGCTAAATAATTTCCTCCTGCTTTTGCATAATTCCCTGTAAACTGGTGCAGGTTCCCCAGTTTCATGTGGGTAACCCCGAGGTCGATATACAGTTTATTTGCGCCGGCAACTGCTATGGCTTTATCATAATAATCAAAAGCTTTACCCAGGCTATCCCCGGCGATCATTAAAGCTGCATAGAAATTATAATAGCTTACGAGACCGGTTATATAATTTTTCTCCCTGCTTATTTTTTTTCCTTGTTCAAAATAGTAAACAGCACTATCGGTATTGGTATAAATTTTTTTATAGCCCTGGTAAAAGATATTTTCAATTACTATGGAATCAGGGTGTTGTGCATATATACCTGTAGAATAAAACATACAGCATACAAGCAATGTAGTTTTCAGGTATCTAATTGTATAAAAAAAAGCATGCGTGAGTTGCATGCTTAAAAGTAATTTTATTTTTTTATAATCCATGTATCAATTGTTTTACCTACCGTTGCCAACTCGCACAATAATTTTCCGGGGAGATTGATTGGTAGATTGGATTGTCCTAACGACAATTGAAAATGTATAATACTAAATGATTGATTTTCAATACCAGTTTTTTTATGCAGATAGCATATTATAGCATAAATTTACGTGTTGTGCGTCATGTATAAAATTCCACTTCATTAAGTTATGACCCTATATAAATAAAATGCACAATCATGAGATATTTTAAATTTGTTTGTATTACTATTATTTCAGTAGGCTTTTTGATACCTAGTATAGCCCAGCAAAAGAATTTTACAGCAATTAATACAAGAGTGGATTCGTTCATCAATTTGCAGATGACACAGAAGAATATTGTTGGTTTATCGCTAGCTGTTATGCATGAAGGAAAAATTATACACACCAAAGGATATGGATTTGCCAACTTGGAACATAAAATAAAAGCAACCGATAGCACGGTTTATTTAATGGCTTCAATTACTAAAACATTTGTTGCAGTAGCTACGATGATGCTTGTGGAAAAAGGTAAAATTTTATTAGACGATTCAATAGCGGTTTATCTTTCGGGCCTGCCATCCCACTGGAATGCCGTTACTATCCGGCAACTCCTGAGTCACACCTCCGGAATAAAGGGAAATGTTGACTGGCCGCCACCCTGTAAAGGCGAATTAAAATATGATAACTTTAATTATACCCGTGAAGATGTTATCAAAGAAACAGCCTGCTTACCCTTGCGTTTTACGCCGGGTGAGAAATGGGAATATAGTGGAAGGGGGTATTATGTGTTAGGCATGCTCATCGAAGCTGTTTCAGGAAAGACTTTTGAGGAGTACTTAAGGGAGAATATTTTCAAACCTTTGCAGATGAGCAATACCAGAATGATGAACTATAACGAAATCATTCCCAACCGTGCTGCTGGCTACCAAAAAAGGGATAACCTGATTGTGAATAAATTATTACCCCAGGACCCTGTGGTTGAATTCTCGGATGGTGGATTGATTTCAACAGTTCTTGACATGGCGAAATGGGATGCAGCACTAGATTCTGAGCAACTTTTAAAAAAAGAAACTCTTCAGTTGATGTTTACTCCAGCTAAAATAAATAACGGATTTGCGCCAAATGGTTTAGGCTTTGCGACAACACCCTTTCAAAATCTCAGACGGGTTGGACACCTTGGAAGAATACCTGGGTTTGAGAGTGCTTTTACTCGTTTTATCGATGATAAAATAAGTGTAATCATTTTCCTAAATACAGAACTGGATTCAGGGCAAATGGATATGGCTAATCGCATAGCATCTTTTTATTTTTGATTCCTATTGAATGTAAAGCCATGAAGAAGTTTCCTTATACCATTACACGAACGCACAACATGGGGTTTGCCAAAATGGGGGCGGACGGAAGCCGTGTTTCAACTTTTGTATTTCAATTTGGCTTCATATCGGGCAGGACGTTATTAATTTAGCTATGTGCAAAT
>JBDSGK010000108.1:0-6676 GCA_039919015.1 Ferruginibacter sp. | reverse complement strand
CTTGATTTTTTGTGGCTGATAAAAGGAGATCCTATTGAACCGGAAGATCTGAAAATATTGATCCAATCCATCAAAACATTAGCCGGCGTTCAACTGGTTACCGAAATGACCAATGAGAAAATAAAACATAAGCAGCATCTTATCTTTTAACGTCATTGCGAAGTCGTTTTTGCCATCGGCATAAAAACACCTGAAGCAATCTCAAACTACGAAGCAATTTTTTTAACAATAAAAACCGTTTACTATGTGGCCTGAAATTGATAATAAACTTTACCAGGAATTTATTTTTCCTGATTTTTCAAAAGCCTTTTCTTTCATGACCCGGGTTGCCATGGCCGCGGAAAAGATGGACCATCATCCAACCTGGAAGAATACCTACAACAAAGTAGAGATCTGGTTAAGTACACATGATGCCGGAGATATTGTAACAGAGAAGGACCGTAAACTGGCAGCCATCATTGATAAGCTTACTGCTTGATCTTTCTTAAATAATTGACCAGGGCAAATATTGAAACCACCGTCCAGGTGGCTTCTAAAATAACAAATGGAATATAATGTATCAGCCAGGATGCAAGACATGCGAGGGCTGCGCCAATAATGTTCATAATAATATAAGGCAGGCTGTTGGAGGATATTTTTTTAAACAGGTTGAGCAAAAAGGCCAGCAACAGGATCGCAACACCGGTTAATCCTATCCAGTCGTTTATGGTTAATCCCATGCTGCGTAATGATTATTTTGTTTTTATCTCTTTTAATACAATATTGAAACCATTCCGCATCCGCAGGATGATGGGCATTTTAGCAGAATTATAAAAACTGAAAAGCGCTCCTTCCCCAACCGCACGGCCCTCTGCATTAAGTTCCTGTGCTATCTTTTCTTCAACGGTCTCTTTCTCTCCATTGACAATGATGTTCAGTTCGCTTTCTTCATCTTTGTCTTCATCCCCGCCAGCCATTCCCATTTTTTTCAGCCCCTCATTGGTATTCATCTTCATCATCACATTCATACTACCCTTGGTAAGACCGGTAAAAGTATTTTTACTGATCCATACACTGAGCGTATTGTCATCCAGTGCTTTTGGGCCGGGAGAAAAATAGTTATACATCGTATTCGCAGCGATCATAGCCGCAGGCGTATGCGTTATGGTACCACTGTTACCAGCACGGTCCGTCATTTCCCAGTCAAATACCAATGCAGGATTGAGTGCTTTTATGGTAACTATAAAATCGTACTTCAACCCGTTTGCTTCAACAGCGTAGATCAGTTTGGTGGCGGGTTTTATTAAGGCCTGGATATTTACTTGTGCAAAAGAAAAAATGCCCAGCATCAACAAGGACAAAAGGAAGAATATTTTTTTCATAAAAATTATTTAAAACAAAAGTATGGGTTTCTTTTTAAGTAAATAACCATCAGCATTAGAGTTTCAGTCCTAAAAAGTTGTCAGCCTGTCCCGATAACTATCGGGATGTCGAAGGCGGGTTGAATTGAGTTAATACCGGCTTCGACAAGCTCAGCCTGACATTCATCTGTAATTATGGTTTTACAAAAACTGTTTTATCGATAAGTGAAGTCATTTTACCAATGGGTTCTGAAAAATTTTCCAGGCCGTTTTCTCTCAGTAATTTTTTTACTGCCTCAACGGCATTTTCATCTACAGTAATTAACAAACCACCATTGGTTTGCGGATCGGGTAGTAAATTAAATGCTTCCATCACATTTACGCCCTTTTCAAAAGCGGTCTTTGTGCTGTAGCTGTTCCAGTTCCGATATGTAGCATCGGGTATAATGCGTTGCGTTAAGTATTCTCTTACGCCATCGGCAACCGGCAACAGTGAATAATTTATTTCTGCAGAACAGTTGCTGCCTTCGGCCATTTCAATTAAATGACCAAGCAACCCAAAGCCTGTGATATCTGTCATGGCTGTTACGCCTTCGAGCTTGCCCAGTGCTTCGCCTATTTTATTCAGCTGCACCATCTGGTTTATCATAACGGGTACATGTTCATCTTTTATCAAGCCTCTTTTTTGTGCAGTTGATAATATGCCCACGCCCAATGGCTTTGTAATAAAGATCAGGTCCCCTGCTTTTGCAGCATTGTTTTTTTTCAGGTTTTTTATATCAACAAGTCCACTAACAGCCAATCCAAAAATGGGTTCGGCAGAATCAATGCTGTGTCCACCGGCCAATGGGATTCCGGCTTCTTCACAAATTCTACGGCTTCCTTCCAAAACTTTTTGTGCAAGTTCTACAGGCAATTTTTCAACAGGCCATCCTAAAATAGCAACGGCTAAAATGGGCTTACCGCCCATGGCATACACATCACTGATGGCATTGGCACTGGCTATGCGGCCAAAATCAAATGCATCATCAACAATGGGCATAAAAAAATCGGTGGTAGAAATTAATGCCATGCCATTACCCAGGTCGTAAACCGCTGCATCATCTTTACTGCTGTTGCCAACCAGTAGTTTACTATCAACAGGAATAGAAATATTTGTTTTTAAAATTTCATCCAGCATTTGGGGTGCTATCTTACAACCGCAACCGGCGCCACGGGAAAATTGGGTAAGTCGGGCCTCCCCAAACCCCTCCAAAGGAGGGGCTTTTGAAGTCTGAGAATTAAAGGAGTTATCTTCCATGTAATTATTTTATTCGCTAAGTTCTACGCTTTGTCTTCCCCCTTCGGGGTTCCCTGCAAGGGAACGAACGCAGTTCTAGAGAGGGTCTTTTCTCCTGAATACGATCGCTGCATTCTTTTTCAGATCGCCACTGAACCTTATCTCGTATCGTTCTTTCCCGTCGTACACAATTAATAAACCGGTGTTTGGTGCCAGGCTTCCCAGGTTTTCAGCATACATGACTATCTGGATACTGTCTTTAATGTCTTTCGTATAAATTGTTTTTCTAACAGCATTGGTACTCAAGCCTGCCTTTGCCAGGATCACTTCTCCATTCATTAATATGCTGACTGTATCACCATCCACTTCCCCGTTGTCATATAAAGTAAGTACCAAACTATCGGATGTGTAATTTACTGATTGTATTGTTTCAATGATCCTGTTATCAATATCAGCAGCCGCTTTGGATATTACATTTGTTTTTGCAGGTTCGGTCCTTGCTTCTTTTGTCTGTGTGGTTTTTTGAAGGGTATCAATTTTTATAGCAACTTTGTTTTCAGGATTCTTTTTTACAACTATGGAGCCCTTCTGCTTTTCAGTTTTTTCTTTTGTCTGCGGCGTAGATTGTACAACATCAGTTAAAGCCTTTAATTTCTCTTCCTGCACAAAAGAAAGATCATCGGACAACCCCAGTTCCTCCAAATGTGGTACCAATGCCGACTGTTTAAAATTGGATCTTCTTTGCACATTAATATTACCGGTGAGCGAATGATACAGTTTTGTTCTCCTGGTAGAGAAAGGGCCGCTTAAGGTCATGAGCCCTTCCGTGATCACGAGCGTGAGCACATCCAGTTGCTTTACTCCTTTATTGGGAGCAACTGGATAATTATTGGCGATCAGTTCTACATCTTCAACAATTATTTTTCCGTCCTGCCTGCTGATCTTTACTTTTTTTACGCCATGATACTCTTTATCATCCAATATAAAATAGGTATGGGTAAAGCCGCTTAGTTTTCCCTTTTTTTCGCTGATGGCAATTTCATATTTCAGAAATTGCCCGGTGGTATCATTATACATGGTGCCCTTCCAAAGGCCGGTAACATCAATACCAGTTACTGATTGTGCAAATGACTGTGCTGATAAAAAGAAAACACAGGAAAAAATTATTAAGCGCTTACAACATTGCATGATAATAGTTTTTGGATATTGGCCTTTGTATCAACGCCCGTACAGGGTATTTTATTTAATAATGATGAAATATTTTCCCGGTTATACAGGCCCTTATGATACCATTTGTCGTAATAGCTGAGTAAAATGCGGAAACATTCCCTGAAATTGTTCTCTTCTAAAAATGTAAGGGCATTTTTGGTTTCCAGTCCGCCCAGGCGTTTTTGAATACGCAAGATGGCATCCTGTAAAGTTTCCTTTTTTTGTTTACCGTAATCTTCAGTTATATATTCCAATCTTTCTTCAAAAGGAATATCCATAAAAAAAACAGGAGACCTGCGCATCGTGGACCAAAACGGCATGGGTATTTGCAGGTTACCGATTCGCTGGCTTTCGTCCTCCATCCAAATGCAGTTGGCAGTGGGCAGTGGGCAATTCGCATCAAGTGTGAACTGTTCGCTTCTATTTGCCAACTGTTCACTGCCAACTGCTGACTGAGCCAGGGCATGTGCCAAAGCATTCTCAAACATCTCCTGCCGGGGTTGCGGCATATCTTCTATGGCACCAAATGCTGAACCTTTATGATTAGCCAATCCTTCCAGGTCAATGATCGTTTTATAGTGTTTTTCCAATTCATGCAATAACAAGGTTTTTCCACTGCCAGTATAACCACCAATAATATTGAAGTTGTATTCTTTTTCAAACTGATCCCGTACCCATTTCCGGTAAGCCTTGTAACCACCAACCAGTAAATGAACTTTAAAACCATACATATCCAGCAGCCAGGCTACAGCTGCACTACGCATACCGCCGCGCCAGCAGTGGACCAGTACGCAGTTGGCAGTTGGCAGATCGCTTGCACTCTGCTGAGTGCCAACTGCCAACTGCCAACTGCCAACTATGCGCTCAGTTTCTTCCACCATCTTCCGCATCTTTACCCCAAAATAATCCAGCCCGATCTTTATAGCTGCTTCACGGCTTTGTTGTTTGTAAGCAGTTCCAACCTGTTTTCTTTCTTCATCTGTAAATAAGGGTAAGCTATGTGCAGTTGGTATATGTGCATGGGTATATTCACCGGGGCTGCGAACATCCAGGATGGGATATTGCTTTGCCAGCTCTAAAAAATTTTCTATCGTTATTTTTTCTATCGGCATTTCATGCTAAAGTTAAAATATATTAGCTAAGAGGTTAAAAGAGAAAAGGAGAAAAAGAGTAAAACAAACTCTTTATTCTCCTTTAAATTCTTTGCCCTTCCCTTTTTCCTATTAGTATTTTTTTCTCTTTCAGCTCTTTCCCTCTTTTATCCTCTTTTATCCTCTTAGTTATCCGTTCATACTTGTAAGGAATTCCGCATTATCCTTCGTCCCTTTCATATTCTTCAACAAAGTATTGATCGCTTCTTCAGGGTTCATATCGGCCATATGCTTGCGCAAAACCCACATGCGCTGGAAGGTATCTTTATCCAGCAACAGGTCGTCACGTCTTGTAGATGAAGCCACGATATCAATGGCGGGATAAATTCGCCTGTTAGATAATTTACGTTCCAGTTGCAATTCCATATTACCTGTTCCTTTAAATTCCTCAAAGATCACCTCGTCCATTTTACTGCCGGTATCAACCAGTGCAGTGGCAATGATAGTTAATGATCCGCCATTTTCAATTTTACGTGCCGCACCAAAGAATTGTTTTGGTTTCTGCATCGCATTGGCTTCAACACCACCACTCAATACCTTACCGCTTGAGGGAGCTACTGTATTATGAGCTCTTGCCAAACGGGTAATGGAATCAAGTAATATCACCACATCATGTCCGCACTCAACCAGGCGTTTTGCTTTTTGTAAAGCCATGGTACTTACACGAACGTGCTTTTCAGCGGGCTCATCAAATGTTGATGCAATAACTTCTGCCCTTACGCTGCGTTCCATATCAGTAACCTCTTCCGGCCTTTCATCTACCAGCACGATCATCAGGTAACAATCCGGGTGATTCTCTGCAATGGCATTGGCCAGTTCTTTTAGCAACATGGTCTTACCCGTTTTTGGCTGGGCAACGATCAATCCACGCTGTCCTTTACCAATGGGGGTGAACAGGTCCATGATACGGGTACTGTAATTATCAGCTTTTGTACAAAGGTTTAATTTTTCAAACGGGAACAGTGGCGTTAAATAATCAAAAGGCACACGGTCCCTTACTTCTTCAGGTGATTTGCCATTAATCGTCTCCACTTTCAATAAAGCAAAATATTTTTCACCTTCTTTTGGAGGACGAACACTGCCATAAACCGTATCGCCTGTTTTTAAACCAAATAGTTTGATCTGGCTTGGAGAAACATAAATATCATCGGGTGATGATAAATAATTATAATCACTGCTTCTTAAAAATCCATACCCATCGGCCATCATTTCCAAAACACCTTCGCCCAGTATTACGCCGTCGAATTCTATATTAAAAGCAGGTTGTTGTCTTTGTTGGTTGTATTGCTTGGCAGGGGCCTGGGTTGATTCTTCATCATGCATATTTTCAGGAGCCTGTTCCTGCTCATCTTCCTCTGCCAGCATTTGTGCAATGGCTGCAGGGATCGTGCTTTCCTGGTCTGTGATGGGCTGCACATCAGCATCATCTTCCTCTTCTTCTACCTGCTTCCTGACCGGTTTCTTTTCAACTTCCGGTTTTTTTGTTTTTACAGAAATAACAGGTTCGGTAGTTTCTGTTTCGGCGGTTTTGATGATCCGCTTCCGTTTTGGCTTTTCGCCATCTTTCTTCTTATCAGGGTTCATAATAGATTGGGTTTCGAGGATCTTATTGATCAGATCCTGTTTAACAAGTTTTTTTGCGTTGGAGATGTCAAATTGCTCAGCAATGTCTTGCAACTCAGGAACGAGCAGGTCGT
>JBDSGK010000107.1:0-3139 GCA_039919015.1 Ferruginibacter sp. | reverse complement strand
ACAGTGGCGGAATTTTAGGAAGTTATATTGGCCTGTTCTTATTGGCGGCTGTATTTGCGGCCATTGGTTTGTGCTGCAGTGGATTTACCAATAATGCGGTGGTGGCTTTTTTAATAAGTGCATTCAGCTGCCTGGTATTATATTTTGCATTCAATGCATTGAGCAGGCTGCCTTTTTTTGCAAATGGTTTGGATTACTATGTTGAAATGCTGGGTATTGATTTTCATTACAGGAGTATGAGCCGTGGCGTATTGGACAGCAGGGACCTGGTTTACTTTATCAGTGTGATCTTTATTTTCTTACTGACCACCGTAAAAAATCTCCATAAAAAATGACCTCACCCCGTCCCTCTCCTTAAAGAGAGGGTGTTGCGGAGAACGAAGCGAAAAATGAAAATGATTGTAATTAAAATATGGAAAAGCAAAATCTGGTTATTGATAACCATTGTTGTATTGGTTGCAATTAACTGGCTGGCATCTTTGTATCATACCCGTATTGATTTTACAAACGAAAAAAGATTTACGCTTTCAAACCCCACAAAAAAGGTTTTACAAAAACTGGATGATGTGGTACAGGTGGATGTTTTTTTAAGAGGCGATTTCCCAAGTGGGTTTAAAAAACTCGCCCTCAGCACAGAAGAGATACTCTCTGAATTTAAAGAGGTTGCCGGTAAAAAATTGCAATATCGTTTTATCAGCCCTGATGAAACGGTAGAAGATACAAATATACCCTGGGCCGATACCCTGGGCGCACTGGGTTTTTACCCGATCAATCTTACTTCACAGATAAAAGCGGGGCAACAGCAGCAAAATATTTACCCGGTTGCTTTTGTACACTATAAGGGAAATGTGTTACCGGTAATGCTTTACCAGGGTAAAACAAAAGCCATTACCTACCCCGAGATCAACAGCGCAGAGGCGATGATGGAATTTAATTTCATCAGTGCAATAGATAAGCTTTCAACAGCCGATAAACCGATGGTCGTTTATTCGGCAGGCAATGGAGAACCATTGGATGCCAGGACATACGACCTCTCAGAGAATGTACTGAAACCAAATTATAAATTTCAACCTGTAGATATTAAAGCTATACCAAGGATACCTGATCTTGTCCAGGTATTAATGATCGTAAAGCCCACTATTCCTTTTACTGATGAAGAGAAATTAAAGATCGATCAGTTTGTAATGAGGGGTGGAAAATTAATATTGTTTGCCGATAAGCTGAATGCAGAACTTGATAGTCTGCAAACTAAAAAAGGCGAGGTTGTAGCTTATGACCGGGGCATAGAATTAAATGACCTGTTGTTTAAATACGGGGCAAGGATCAATTCAGACCTGGTGATGGACCTGCAATGTGATTTTTTACCATTTGATGTAAGCGGCAATGGCCAGTTTGAATTATTACCATGGAATTATTTCCCGGTCTTTGAAACCCGGTCAAATCATGTAATTAATAAGAACCTCGGTTTTATCAGCGGCAGGTTTGTAAATTCAATTGATACCGTAGGAGCTGAAGGGATAAAGAAAACCATTTTGTTAAGTTCATCTCCAAATGCAAGGACCATTGCAACACCGGCTTTGATCAGTGTACTTGAAAATGTAAAGGCGCCCGAAGATGAGAAGTTTAAAAGATCAAATATTCCTGTTGCTGTTTTGCTCGAAGGTAAATTCCAGTCACTGTTCAGTAACCGGCTATCGCAGGCCATGAATGATAGCCTGCAAAAATATGGCGCAACATTTTTGCCTCAATGCATGGTTGATAATAAAATAATTGTTGTGGCTGATGGGGACATCGTATTAAACTCTGTTGTTAAAGGGAATGAGCCAATACCAATGGGTATGAATCCATATACTTACGGATCGCAGCAGGAGTTTGCATTTGCCAATAAAGATTTTTTACAAAACTGCCTCGATTACCTGGTCAATAGTTCCAACCTTTCAGAAGCAAAGGCAAAAGATTATACTTTACGTTTGCTCGACAAGAAAAAAGTAGAATCAGGTAAAACTACCTGGAAACTGATCAATATCCTTGTTCCCGTGATATTGGTAGTATTATTTGCATGGGTATATCAATTTGTTAGAAGAAGAAAATACACGCATTAATATGGACAAAACCCTGTTGATATATATTGTTTTCAGTGCAGTGATCATACTGGCTTTGGTCTTTGACCTGGGGCTGCTCAGTAAAAAGAACCAGGTGGTAAGTTTGAAAGCAGCATTGATACAAACTATTTTCTGGGTTTTACTTTCAGTTGCCTTTTGCATTTTTATTCTGATAGAAAATGATAATGGCAATGGAAAAGAAGACGCCGTTGCCTATATCTCTGCCTATCTTTTGGAATGGTCGCTTTCCATTGATAATATCTTTGTGTTCATCATTATTTTCTCTTATTTCAAAGTAAAGCCTGAAAATTATTCACGGGTGTTATTGCTCGGGATTTTAATGGCCATTGTTTTCCGGATAATTTTTATTGCACTGGGCAGTGAACTGGTTGCCCGGTTCGAATGGATTATGTATATTTTTGGTGCATTCCTTTTATACACCGGTATCAAAATGTTCGCCAGTAAACATGAGGCTGAGTTTAACCCGGAGAAGAGCTGGGCTTACAACATCATGAAAAAATTCATGCGCATCACCCATGTTGAGGCCAAAGGACGCTTTATCATTACACATAATCACAAAGCTTATTTTACCAACCTGTCTGTGGTTGTGGTCATGCTCGGACTGATCGATATCGTATTTGCAGTTGATTCTATCCCGGCCGTATTTTCTATCATTCCCGATCCGGAAAAGAAATTACTCATTTATTCTTCCAATATTTTTGCCGTACTTGGTTTACGCAGCCTTTTCTTTTTATTAAGGGGTGCAGCCAGTAAATTTGATTTCTTACAGCAGGGCATTGCGCTGGTGTTATTATTCATTGGTGTAAAAATGCTGATCACGGAATGGGTTCATATGCCTGTTTGGGTCTCATTGCTGGTAATTGTAGTGTGTATCTCGGGTTCTATTTTTTATTCGATCTATCATAAGCGCAATGAATGGCCGGATGATAATTATTCTTAAGTATTCAGGTTAATTAATTTCTATTGTATACCATCTCTCAAATAGCAACTGCCATAAAAGCTAAAACATTTTCAAA
>JBDSGK010000106.1:0-7227 GCA_039919015.1 Ferruginibacter sp. | reverse complement strand
CCATTGCCCTCAAATACAAAGACGCATCCGACGCGTTATATTTAGGACGTGGTTATAATTTCCCCATCGCTTTGGAAGGGGCTTTGAAGTTAAAAGAGATCTCTTACATACATGCTGAGGGCTATCCTGCAGCAGAAATGAAACACGGGCCCATTGCATTGGTGGATGAGCATTTACCCGTTGTGTTCATTGCTACCAAAGATTCTTACCACGAAAAGATCGTAAGCAATATACAGGAGATAAAAGCCCGTAAAGGAAAAGTGATCGCCATTATTACCGAAGGAGATGACATCATTCCCGGTATGGCCGATGATGTCTTTTTTGTACCTGCTGCCGATGAAATTATTGCACCCATACTGAGTACAATACCCATGCAGTTGTTAAGTTATTATGTAGGTATTGCAAAAGGCGTTGACGTAGATAAACCGAGGAATTTGGCTAAAAGTGTTACTGTTGAATAAGAGATTTAGATTCTTATGAATTTATTTATACCTTGTACAAAACAACTGCCATTGAAATATCTTTTGCTGATATTAGGTTTTCCCGTATTTGCAATAGCACAACCCTGCCGTTACCAGTTAAGGATATTTTCTGCATTTGATAAGACAGCCGGCGTGATCTATGGCAATGCGCCGGCATTGAACTCCCCCTACATTTTCGAAAACAGCACTTCAAATCAAAACCTGGTGCTGGATATATTTGAACCTTCGGGAGATACTGCACAAAAAAGAGCCCTGATCATTTTTGCACATTCAGGTGGCTTTGTAAATGGCACAAAAGATAATGCCGATATGCAGGCACTCTGCGATTCTTTCAGCCACCGGGGCTATGTTACGGCAACCCTGAATTACCGGCTCGGATTTAACCCCCTCAGCAGCAACGCCTCTGAACGTGCCGTGTGGCGTGGCATCCAGGATGGCAGTGCAGCGATCAGGTTCTTTAAACAGAATGCTGCACTTTATAAAATAGATACCAGCCTGATCTTTATGTGGGGCAGCAGTGCAGGAGCATTTTTAGCTTTGGGGGTCGCCTATATTGATAATGCAGAAAGACCTGCAAGTACCTATACCGGAAGTTTAAGACCCGATCTCGGATGTAAAGATTGTACAGGAAATAATTTTGCACATAGTTCAAAGATAGCCGGTATCATTTCCTGCTGGGGAGCCACGGGAGACACGGCCTGGGTACAAAATAATAACAATACACCGGTTCAGCTTTTTCATGGTACCGGAGACGCTACCGTACCTTATACCGAAGGCTATCCGTTTGGGCTTTCAACCATTGCTTATGTACGTGGCTCACAACAGATCAACGAACAGTTAAACAGAACTTCTATATATCACGAATTATATTTCGAACCAGGTTTAGGCCATGAATACTGGGGTACCAGTAATGGAACATTTATACCAGGAGGCCCAACAGTTTATTGGCTGGATATTATAACCAGGGCAAAAGATTTTATGTTGGGCAGGATGAGCAGTGTGCCCATCTGCGCATTACCTGTAACACTCACCAGCTTTAACGGCAATAATATTGATGAAAAGATACACTTGCAATGGACTACCGCAGGAGAAACAAACTTACAAAACATGCTTGTTGAACGAAGTGATAACGGGCTTAATTTTTCCGGCTTGATCAGCATGAAGCCCCGCGGCGTTACCGGTGGCGGATCTTCTTATTCGACCATTGATGCATACCCTTATTCAGGTAACAGCTTTTACAGGTTAAAACTTATTGACCTGGATGGCCACTTTACCTATTCAGGTATTCTTAGTTTTAAAACAAAAGCAAAGAACCTCATAGTAACACAATTGTATCCAAACCCTGTCTACGACCGTTTGAACATTCAATTGCAGTCTGCTAAAGACCAACAGGTAGATGTATCAGTTCTGGATATTGCAGGAAAGTTAATCCAGGCTAATGTGCTTAAGTTGAAAAAAGGTATGAATAACACTGACATCTCATTTCAAAACCTGGCCCGCGGCATGTATATAGTTCAGTATAAAAACGAACAGGACGGGAAATTAATTACGGTTAAAATTGTAAAACAATAAAGTTTAAATAACAGTCGTAATTTGATCCCTATCCCCCGTCATCAACTTTACGCTTATTCTTTTTCTTTTGCTACGATATTGTTAACTTGAGATAATATTTTTTTGATAACCTGATTACCAGGTTAAATTTTTATTCAATCAGTTATCCAATCGCTTCATGAATATCATTAAAAAACATCCGGTTAATAATCTCGGCTACAACTTTGTAGATAAAAAATATATTCCTGCAGGCAAAGACGAATACCATCTCCGCAACCTGCACAATAAGAATGGTATTGATTACCGCAAGCTGACTGCGCAGGATATTGAGGCCCTTATCCGCAACCGGAATACATCAGATGACTGGAATAAAATTTTTGTTTCCAAAGATTTTAACCCCGAACTGGTAAGGAACTGTAAATTTCATGGCCTGGTCCGCATAGGAAAACAGGAATCTTTTTACCTGGAATTTCATAACCTGCGCATGCCGGTGGGTTTGTACAACAGTACCATCATCAGCAGCGACCTGGGTAATAATGTTTGTATTGATAATGTAAATTACCTCAGCCATTATATCATTGGAAACGAAGTGATGATCGCCAATGTAAATGAATTGGCAACTACCGATTATTCAAAGTTCGGCAACGGCATTCTCAAAGAAGGTGAAGAAGAAAAAACAAGGGTATGGATGGAATTGGGTAACGAAGCCGGCGGCAGAAGTGTGATCCCATTCAACGGTATGCTGGCAGGTGATGCCTGGCTATGGAGTAAATACAGGGAAGACGATGCTTTGCTGAATAAGTTCAAAGAGTTTACAGAAAAACGCTACGATAAACAACGGGGCTATTATGGTAAGATCGGAGACAGAACAGTAATTAAAAATTGTAAGATCATCAAAGATGTTTGGGTGGGTACCGATGCTTATTTTAAAGGTGCCAACAAATTAAAGAACCTTACGGTTAACAGCGATGAGAACCGTACTTCGCAAATTGGTGAAGGTTGTGAACTGGTGAACGGCGTTGTGGGTTATGGTTGCAGGATCTTTTATGGTGTAAAAGCAGTCCGTTTTGTGATGGCTTCGCACTCGCAGTTAAAATATGGCGCCAGGCTGATCAATTCTTACCTGGGCAACAACTCTACCATTTCCTGCTGCGAAGTTTTAAATTCATTGATCTTCCCGGCTCATGAACAGCACCATAACAATTCATTTTTATGTGCGGCCGTGATCATGGGGCAAAGCAATATGGCGGCTGGAGCTACTATTGGCAGCAACCACAACAGCCGGGCAGCAGATGGTGAAATAGTGGCTGGCCGTGGGTTCTGGCCCGGGCTATGTGTGAGCTTAAAACACAATTCAAAATTTGCATCTTTCACCATTATAGCCAAGGGTGATTTTCCTGCAGAATTAAATATCCCGATCCCCTTTTGTTTGGTAAGCAATGACGTGGCCCATGACAAATTAGTGGTGATGCCCGGTTACTGGTTCATGTATAACATGTATGCACTGTCACGTAACGAGTGGAAATATATTGCCCGTGACAGGAGGACAGAAAAGATACAACGGATTGAATATGATTTCCTGGCACCTGATACGATCAACGAATTATTTGATTCGCTGAAACTTTTAGAAACACTAAAACCCGATGATGCAGGCACTGCTGAAATAACAGGTTGGGAAAACACCAACCGCAAGACCGAGCTGCATAAAGTACCGCAGGCCATATCAATATTTAAAGAGTTGATAAAATATTACGGCACGATGGAATTACTGAACCATATAAAAACCAATAAGTTTGCCGATTTTAATGCATTAAAAAAAACACTGTCTGCCAAAGTGCAGCGGAGTGAATGGCTGAATATAGGCGGACAATTGATCCAAAGATCAGAAATTGAGAGTTGCAAACGTAATATCAGATCGGGTAAAATAAAAAGCTGGGTTGAATTGCATGAGTTCTACAAGGAGCAGGGCACCGCCTATACAGCCGACAGGTTAAACCATGGATATACTTCGCTTCTTGAAGTACTGAATATCACACCCAAACAATTTACCCATGCGCTGCTTAAACAGTTGCTGCAACAGGCTTTGAATACAAAGGAATGGATGTGCAAAGGCATTTTTGATTCACGTGCAAAAGATTACAGCAACCCTTTCCGCAAAATGGTATATGATACTAATGAAGAGATGAATAAGGTGATCGGCCGTTTGGAAGATAACAGCTTTATACAACAGCAACATGCAGATCTTGATGAAATGAAAAAGCAGGTGAAGGCTATATTGCGGAAAATGAAATAATATTTTTGTATGTAAATGTGTTCTTAAATTCATCCTCATTAAAATTTAAGAAAAGAAAAAGCTTGTAGTCTTATTTCCCGGTTTTGTATGCTCAAAAGTAATCGTAGGTGTCAGGCCACTATATAGAGTCTTAAAATAAAAAAAACACCTGCATAACAAAAGTTTCTTAATTCTTTGATCTATGCATAGTGGCCAGACACCTAAGCCTTATCTTCGCCATTCAATTTTTTAGTGTGAAAAAAAATCTTTTCATTTTGCTGTTTACCGGATCTGTATTTTTTGCAAAAAGTCAATCCCTTGCCCAGGTAAAAAAAGTATTAGATACCACCAGCAACCCCATCGGCTTTGTAAAATACGTTTTAAAGAAAAAATATTTTATTGATACCATAACCATTGTAAGCACCCAGCAATTTATGGGCAAAGCCGATAGCCTGGCCTATCATGGCAAGACCGGAAAAGTGTATGGGCCGTTCAAAAAAGAAAATATACTGGTGAAGATACTGGCGAAACTGCCGAATACTTTTTACCATATCAATCATATTTTAATTGATACATCAGTTTTTGACAAGGGCTTTGCAGAGTCACTGGCTGATTCTATTATCTTAAAAGTAAAAGCCGGCATATCAACATTTGCAGCACAGGCAGCTATTTATAGTGCCGACCTGCAATCATCTTCCAAGGCTGGCGACCTGGGCTGGTTCATTAAAGGCGTAATGCTGCCGCAGCTTGATAAGGAAATGGTGAAACATAAGAAAGGGGACCTGTTTAAAGTATGGTCTGAATCGGGATTGCACATTGTGAGGATAGCAGACAATCCAAAAGAAGATACAGGTTATGCTTTGCTGTTGCGGGTTATCTTGTAGGGTCGGGACGCTACAAGCGGCGTGAAACCTATAGTACAAAACCGAACATCATCCCAACAAGTTTAAATTCTCTGTATTTAAAGAGGAAATCCACTTGTTCATTTGGTAATAAGGGTTCAGGCCGCTCCTTCGCTTCGCTCAGGTCAGCGTCCCGACTCCAAAAAACATTCAAGTGCCAGTTCATATCCCTTCAAACCTAAACCGCTGATAACACCTTTAGCCTTCCCCGAAACATGAGACAGTTTCCTGAAATCCTCTCTGCCAAAAATATTGGAGATATGTACTTCAATCACAGGGCTGGTAATGGCTGCAATGGCGTCGCCAATGGCCACAGATGTATGAGTATAGCCGCCCGGGTTAAAAATTATACCGTCAACACTAAAACCCACCCGCTGAATCTCATTGATCAGTTCACCTTCTACATTGCTTTGAAAATAGGATATCTCCTGGTTGGCGTATTTTTCCCTTAAGGTCTCCAGGTAACTATCAAAAGATTCAGCCCCGTAAATATCCACTTCACGTTTGCCAAGAAGATTTAAGTTAGGTCCGTTGATTATCGCAATTCTCATAGGCCAAAAGTAAAAAGTAAAAAGTAAAAAAATGCAAAAGCTTTTTGAATTTTTACTTTTGAATTAATTGAATGAATTCATCGAACAGATAACGACTATCGTGAGGCCCGGGAGTAGCTTCCGGGTGATACTGAACAGAGAAAGCTTTTTTATCTTTTATGCGTATGCCCTCAATACTATCGTCATTTAAGTTAATATGGGTAATTTCAATATTGTCATTTGCCCTCACCGCTTTTGGATCAACACCAAAACCGTGGTTCTGTGTTGTAATTTCGCATTTGCCACTGATGATATTTTTTACGGGGTGGTTCAATCCACGGTGGCCGTGATGCATTTTAAAAGTCGGTATATCATTGGCAAGGGCCAGTAACTGGTGGCCGAGGCAAATCCCAAATAAAGGTTTATCAGCGGCCAGGATATCTTTTACCGTTTTAATGGCATAGCCCATGGGAGCAGGATCGCCGGGGCCGTTGCTGATAAAATAACCATGAGGTTTAAATTTTTCAAGTTCATCAAAGCCGGTCTTTGCATTATGCACTTTTACATAAGCTCCCCGCTCCACCAAACAGTTCAATATATTTTTCTTTATACCGAAATCAAGTACTGCTATACGCAATGCAGCTTTTTCATCTCCTGCAAAATAAGATTGTTCCGTACTTACAGCAGATGCCAGTTCCAGGCCATCCATTGACGGTACTTCCTTTAATGTTTTCTTGAGTTGCTCAACATCTGTAATTTCAGAAGATATGATGCAATTCATGGCTCCCTGTGTACGTATATGAGCAACGAGTGCCCTGGTGTCAATACCATCAATAGCAACTACACCCTGTGCTTCAAAATAATCCTGCAAAGAAGTATCGGCCATAAAGCGGCTGTACCTGTCTTCCAGGTTACGACCGATCACTGCTTTTACTTTTACGCTGTCACTTTCTACATCTGCAGCCTTAACGCCATAGTTGCCTATATGCACATTGTTCATGATCAGTACCTGTCCAAAATAACTGGGATCAGTAAAAACTTCCTGGTAACCGGTCATGCCGGTATTAAAGCAGATCTCACCGGTAGCAGTTCCTGTTTTGCCAAAAGCAGTACCGTTAAAAATGGTTCCGTCTTCTAAAATTAAAATAGCGGGAAGTGTTATTGTATCAGGCATGTATTATAAAGGTTTTGCAAAGAAACGCATAGAAATGGGTATTTAACAAATAAAATTTCTCACATTTTAGTTTCTGTCCGAACGGGGATTTGGGTAGATTTAATGATTAAAAGGATTTAATCCAAAACATCCTTTTAATCCACCCAAATCCCCGTTCAGACATCTTATAAAAAAAGCCCCGAAAATTAATCCGGGGCTCCTATAAACTGTTAGTTTCAAACTATGCTTTGGTTTCTTCTGTTGTGTCCGTTGCTTCTTCAGTTGTTTCAGCATCAGCAGCTTTTTTCTTAGCTCCACCAGCACGGCGTGTTTTCTT
>JBDSGK010000105.1:0-4682 GCA_039919015.1 Ferruginibacter sp. | reverse complement strand
AGCGTTTGGCAAAATCGGGTTACGAGATCGAAGCATTGCATGGCGACCTGTCGCAACAACAACGTGATAAAGTAATGGGCCGTTTCCGCAGTAAGAATTTACAGTTATTGATCGCAACGGATGTTGCCGCAAGAGGTATTGATGTAGATGGTATTACCCATGTTATCAATTTTGAATTACCTGATGATATGGAAGTGTACACACACCGGAGCGGACGTACAGGCCGTGCAGGTAAGACCGGTATCTGTTTGTCTATCTGCCACAGCAGGGAATCGTACAAGATCAAATCCCTGGAAAGAATGATCAATGCACAATTTCATAAAGTAGATGTACCATCGGGTAAAGATGTTTGCCGCAAACAATTCTTCCATTTTATGGATAAGTTAATGCAGGCCGATGTTAGCCATGGCGATTATGAAACCTATATGCCCGACCTGATGGAGAAATTTGCAGCCGTGAGCAAAGAAGAAGTGTTGCAAAGAGTAGCCGCCTTGGAATTCAGTCATTTTTTAAAGTACTACGAACATGCTGACGATTTAAATAAGAGCGATATCCGTGGAGACAGAAGGCCGGTGGAAAGAAGCGGTAGTAGTGATATGAACGGCAGCCGTAAAGAACGTACCAGCTTTAACAAACGCGATAGTGGTTATACCAGGTTATTTATTAACCTCGGCACCAAAGATGGTTTTTATAAAGCCAGTTTTTTACAGTTCATTTTAGATGAGAGTGATCTTAAAAAAGAAGTGCTGGGTAAAATAGATATGAGGGATATGAATAGCTGGATCGAAATTGACCAGGCTGCAGCATCTACCATGATCAAAGCCATTGACGGCAAGCGTTATAATAACCGTACCGTTCGTATGAATGAAGCTGATGGTGGTTTTAAAAGGCCGAATGATGAAGGCGGCAGAAGCGACCGGGCTACCGAAGGAAGAAAAAGAATTTATGCTCCTAAAGAGAGAAGAAGCTTTAAATAATTATGTAAACGCCCCGAAAAAAATTCGGGGCTTTTTTATGAGCTAAATGTTCAACTATCAATTTTCAATGCTCAATATTCAACGGGTATACGTTTTTGTAACGAAATACTCATCAATTGAGAATTGAACATTGAGCGTTGAACATTGAACATTACCTACCTTAGATGTAGCAGGCACAGATCGGTAAAGTTGCTCCTCAATATTGTGAAACCATTGTGCAGAAGTATGATTACAGAACAAATGATTTAATAAGAAGGTCTATTCCTCCACAGTGTATGTTATATTTTTTGTGAGATATCCTTTAGTTCCATCAGGATTGAAAAATTCAATTTTTACTAATACAGTGTGTTTCCCTGCTGATGCAGCAGCTTTTAATTTATAATATGCAACACCTCCAAAATCTGTAGAGATAGGTTTTCCACCGATAGTGATAACAGGACCAGCCCTGTTTGTAAACATTGCAATCCCGGCAGTTATCTCTATCTCCTCTCCCCCCTTTACACTTGTGCTGCTTTGCATTACAACAGGCATGAGCTTATCATGCCATCCGCCATCAACATATGTTTTGCTGTGACAAAAGCTGACAAGCGTGTTTTCATTGATCTTTACATTGTTCTCAAATTTACTGAGGATCGCCATTGCAGCAATGACCGGGATATCATTCACATAGGTTTTTGTAAATACATCAGCGCCGTTCTTCCTGTAGTCAAACCCTCTTGCAAAAACTATGATGTCAATTACATTTATCCCCTTGTTAATCTCAGTATCGACAGCCAGGATATCCCTCCTGTATTTTATTAGCTGATCAAATAATTCTTTGCCTTTTTCATGGTCATTGAATAAATGATTAACGGCACCCAAATCATCTTCTTTAAATGATCCTTTGTTTCCGGTTTTATCGGGTCCTGCTTCATTTTTCAGCTCTTCTTTCAACCCCTCAAGATATCTTGTCATACTATCAGAGATTTTTTTTATTTCCATGGCTTTAGGTTCCCATATCATTACAAATGCCATGTTTTGCGGATCTTGCAGTCTTTCTTTCAATGAACGGTATATTATCTCGTTGGACTTGGAAATTGTTTGTATGGCCTGCCGCAACCCTTCATCAGTTGCTCTAAAAATAGTAATATCATTTTTTGATTTGTCAGTACACGAAGAAAAAATAAAAACAAAAGCCGTAAAGGCAATTAGCTGGCGCATGTAGTTTTCTTTTCAGTAAGATAAAAAAGAAACCCTAAGAAAAAGGTTAAAATAATTTTGAATGCAGTCAAATATTCAATGATCAATTTTCAATGCTCAATATTCAAGTACATCCGTTTTATAACGAAATGCTCATCAATTGAGCATTGAACGTTGAACATTGATTATTGAAAATTCGTTCTTATATCAGTTCTATCATGGTGATCTCTGCCAGCACCCCAACCCTACCAGGATACCCAATAAAACCAAAACCCGGATTAACATACAGTTTTTGTTTGCCATCTTCATACAAACCATGCCACTGCTTGTACATGTATTGCACAGGGCTCCATTTAAATCCGGGTATCTCTACACCAAACTGCATACCGTGCGTATGGCCGCTCAGCATCAGGTCAACATCGGGGTATGTTGTTTTTACCTGTCCGTCCCAATGACTGGGATCATGGCTCATTAATATTTTAAAAGGATATTTTTCTGTTCCGGGATGTGCCAGGTCCATCCTGCCGTGTTTGGGAAAACGTGCTTTGTTGCTCCAGTTCTCAATGCCCATCAAAGCAATTTCTTCTCCGCCTTTTTCCAAAACCACGTGCTCATTCATTAACAGTCGCCAGCCCATATCGGCGTGTACTTTTTTAAGATTTTCCAGGTTCTGGTCTTTGGAAATTCCGTTGTAGGGCCAGCTTACATAATCGCCATAATCATGGTTACCAAAAATGCTGAATACACCCAATGGTGCTTTTAGCTGACCGAAGACTTCCAGGTACTCATCCATTTCATGTGCCCGGTCATTCACCAGGTCGCCGGTAAATAAAATAAGGTCGGGTTTTTCCTTTAATATTTTTTCAACTCCGTGCAGCACAGCTTTTTTATTGGTAAAACTGCCACTGTGTATATCACTGATGTGGGCGATCTTAAGTCCTTTAAATGCAGCCGGTAAATTATCATAAGAAAGCTGCATTCTTTTTATGTTGTAGTTATATTTATTGCTGAAGCCATAGACCAGGCTTCCGAATAAAGTACCGCCTGCAGCCAAACCAAGCCAGCTCAGGAATACGGAGCGACTGATGCCTTCGCCTGCTACAACAGTAGCGGTTGTGGCCTTAGCCGTAAATAATTTTGCAAAGACCCATTGGATCAATCTTCTTACATCGTCAATAAATAAAAAGGTAATGATGATAAACTTCGACAGGAACAATCCGATAGCTATTGCAAATAAATAGGTCCGGAATTTCTTGCCTAAAAAATTATGATCGGTGAACATGAAGATCAGAAAACTAATAATGACCAATGCAGATAAGATCCAGTACGCCGTATAGATGATGGTCTTTGTTTTGGGAGACGCCGAAAGGCTTATCGTTTTAATGGCCTGGAAAATATAAGTATCCATTAACAGCGAAATGGCAATGATAAAAAAGGCTCCTAATGGTGTACGCATGAAAACGGGTTTTGTGTTATGGGTTTTGAGTTTTGTATTGGGGAGTTAATGCACCCCATGAAATAAATTCATCTAATTGTTGGTTGATGGCTTTCAGGGTATAGTCATCAATAATTTTTCCATCGCTGCCAACAATACTGTTCACAACCGAAATGGGAAGTTTATTTGGATGCACGGTGATCTTTAAATAATTCAATACATCCGCCAGGTGGTCCATCCCCCGCAAATTTCCTGCCCTGCCCGTTGCCACCCCGGTAAGCAATGCTTTTTTATGGAACCACATCTCGTGGGAACGGCTGTTATCGAAAAGAAGTTTTAAGACCCCCGGAAAGCTGCCATTGTATTCAGGTGAAATGATGATGAAGTGAGTAGTAGGGATCAGGATCTCGTTCTCCATGCTTTCAAACCCGGTATTATATTGAAACAGATCTATATCTTCAAGGGATAAGAGCCCTGCTTCCAGCCCCTTTTCCTGTAAAATAAGCTGGTACTCTTTGGCTATTTTAAAAGTATTGCTATATTTTCGGTTCGTACCTGAGATGATGGTGATCATATTTGCTGCTATTGTTTGGCATTTATTTTTCCAATATTACAATTAAGATGCTTCTTTGTTGTCCAATTTTATGCCGAATGGTTAAATTTGCCATCCTGACAGCAATTTGACAGCAGATCAACCGGTTTTCCATAAAGACGGTTGGGATAGAAAAATATTTTACCGGGTGGAGCATAGCTGCGGGACAGGCAATAAAAATGGGAATTGAAGTACATTACAATACCTTTGGCGGAAACCAGTTGGCAATTAGCAGTGGGCAGTCGGCAAACGCATAACAACAAGCATCAAAGATCATATGGCTAAAATAATAGGAGTAGCAAATCAAAAAGGCGGAGTAGGTAAGACAACTACAGCAATTAACCTGGCTGCAAGTTTAGCGGTGCTGGAATTTAAAACATTGCTGGTAGATGCAGATCCACAGGCCAATAGTACCACGGGTACGGGTTTCGATCTTCACAATATTACCCAAAGTTTGTACGACTGCATGGTAAATGAAGCGGCAGCCAAAGACATGATC
>JBDSGK010000104.1:0-8969 GCA_039919015.1 Ferruginibacter sp. | reverse complement strand
TTACTTTATGAAACTGTAGGTCTTTTAAAATACAACGGTAACTTGTACCATCAATAATAACGTCTGCCAGCATAAAGTCTGGAGTGTAAACGATGTCTTTAAAAGCAGTTGCAGGAGCAGAGAAGTTAATCTCTTGAGAACCACCATAAATTACACCTGGCACCATTTTCTGAGAGCGAAGTTGGCGGGTGGCTTTTTTTCCGCTGTCGGTCCTCAGTTGTCCTTCGATTGTAATTGATTTCATTTTATTATATTTTTTTTATGAGGCGCAAAGGTAGGGGAAAATGCACAGTTGGCAAAGAGCAGTTTGCAGTTGGCGGAGGATGCGGTAACTGCCAAGTGCCTTCTGCGATCTGTCTACTTCTTATTTGCCATCCTGCTCCTCATAAATAAGCTGTTAATGCTCTTATTTTCAAATGCATTACGTATGGTAATTGCAAATAATTCGTCAGTTGAAACCACTCTTATTTTACTGCATTCGCCTCTTAAAGGAATGGTATCACACACCACCAATTCTTCCAGCACACTGCTTTCTATATTTTTGTAAGCATTTCCACTCAATACAGGATGTGTACATAATGCCCTCACGCTCCTGGCTCCTTTTTCCTTCATTAAGGCTGCACTCTTCACTAAAGTACCTCCTGTATCACATATGTCATCAATTAAAACCACATCGCGGTCTGTTACATCACCAATAACAACCATACTGGCTATCTCATTAGCTCTTTTGCGATGCTTATCACATATCACCATCTCACATTCAAAATAAGTAGCAATTTCACGAATACGGTTTGCGCTACCTACATCAGGTGCAGCAAATGTTAGATTTGCCAGTTTTAAATTTTCAATATAGGGTATGAAAATAGCCGATGAATCTAAATGATCAACAGGTATATCAAAATAACCCTGTATTTGCGGCGCATGCAGATCCATGGTTATAACCCGGTCTGCACCAGCTGCTGTAAGCATATTAGCTACTAATTTTGACCCTATTGCCACCCTTGGCCTGTCTTTCCTGTCTTGCCTGGCTAAACCATAATATGGAATCACAGCTATCACTTTATAAGCGGATGCTCTTTTTGCCGCATCTATCATCAGCAGCAGTTCCATCAGGTTATCAGAAGGTGCATAAGTACTTTGGATCAAAAAAACAAAACGGCCTCTTATGCTTTCTTTGAACTCAACATAAATCTCGCCATCGCTAAATCGCTGGATATTTACTTTACCCAAAGGTTCTCCAAACTTTTTGGCAATTTTTTCAGCCAGGTACTGTGATCCTGTACCTGAAAAAATTTTTGCATTTGATTCCATATATATTTATATTGAGATAGGTGTAAGATAATATCCTGCGAAAGTATCATTTAGTTTAGATGATTTAACGTACTTACTATGGAAAATGTCAACAAGCCTTCCACATCTATAAAAAACTGGGCCATTGATGACCGCCCCCGGGAGAAACTCCTTGCCAAAGGAGCTGCAGCGCTCAGCAATTCAGAATTGCTTGCTATTTTGCTGAATAGCGGCAGCAAAAATAAAAGTGCAGTAGAACTTGCCAAAGAAATATTAAGATTAGGCCATGATAATTTAAATGAACTTGGCAAATTATCCATTCATGATTTTAAACAGGTAAAGGGTATTGGCGAGGCCAAATCAATAATTATTTCAGCTGCCCTGGAATTGGGCAGAAGAAGACATGGTTCTGCAGCTTTGGAAAAAACAGTTATAAGATCAAGCAGGGATATTGCCCAATATTTACAAGCCACCCTGAAAGATCACAGCTACGAAGTTTTTGCTGTTGTTTTTTTAAACCGTGCAAACAAAATAAACCATTTCGAAATCATCAGTAAAGGCGGTATAACCGGTACAGTAGCGGATCCCAGGGTTATTTTAAAAAAAGCACTGGAAGAAGACGCTACGTCTATTGTACTTTGCCATAACCATCCCTCCGGCAATTTACAGCCAAGCAGGGCAGATGAAGAGCTAACTAAAAAAATTAAAGAGGCTGCAGCTTATTTCGACATTAAGATCATTGACCACATCATTGTTAGTGAAGAGGGATTTTACAGTTTTGCAGATGAGGGAATACTTTAGTTTTTAGTTTTTAGTTAATAATCACAAACCCTATAATTATGGGCAACAATACAAAGTTTTGAAGATTTAAAAGTTTGGCAAAAATCAAGAATACTATGCCAGGAAATTTTTGATTTGATAACAACAGGAAAATTTGCTAAAGATTTTGCTTTAATAGACCAGATAAACAGATCCTCCGGTTCTGTAATGGATAATATAGTAGAAGGCTTTGGGAGAATGGGCAACAGAGAATTTATTAATTTCCTAAGTTATTCTTATGGCTCAGTGCTTGAGTGCAAGTCACAAGTTTACAGGGCTTTTGACAGAAGCTATATCAGCTATGAAAAAATGGATGATCTGTTCATCATAATTGAAGAAATCAAAAAAATGATAAATGCACTAATCTCTTATCTTGGTAAGTCAGATTTAAAGGGACAAAAATTTAAAGCCAGGGATAACAAAAAGCTGTAATAAACCTCAGGCTCTTCAAAACTAAGAACCAAAAACTAAAAACTAACAGTTTAAGCCTGCGCTGTTGGCCCGCCAAAATTAAAGGGTATTTCTACAACTTCCATATCCTGTATGGTTCCATTGGCTGTTTCAAACTTCTTTACATTATCAACCATGGCTTTCATAAAACGTTTAGCATGAAAGGGTGTCAGGATAATACGGCTTTTTACTTTACTCTTTGGTGTACCCGGCATTACATTTACAAAATCAATTACAAACTCTGCATGGCTATGCGTAATTATTGCAAGGTTGGCATATTCACCTTCTGATACTTCTTCTGAAATTTCAATGTTTATCTGGTTTGGCTGTTCGGGTAGATTACTCATTTTCTATTTTTTTACAAAGATAAAAACAAAGAGCCCCATTTTGGGGCTCTTTGTAAAATTATAATACATACCGTAAATTACCTTGGTCCGGTATATTTAAGGGTTATTGTCCATTCCCTGGTAGCTGCAGGATCAAAAACACCTCCTGGGTTATTATATCCAAACTTTACGTAAAATGTTTTTGTTGGTGCATCATACCTGGAATTAAAGCCTGCTGCCATATTGTAAAATGTTGAAGCACCCGCAGCTGCATTTTGTACAGTAACGGCATTGGTAGCCGTGTTAATGGTGTACTCAGGTTCCTGTGCGCCAAAATAACTTAAGCTACCTCCTAATACTGCAGGATTTCCAAAAGCTCCGGCAAGGGGCCAAAACATTTTTACCTTATTGGCACCTGTGGTTATCATGTGAACTACTGTTGTACTACATGTATATCCGGGGTTTGAACTGGGGTGATAGTTGCAAAAATCATCAGTATATACACCGTCATATGCATTTTTAGCACCTATCTCCCTGATGATCGATTTTTGAGTTGAAATAACTCCATTAGCATCAGCAGAAGTGATGGTAAATGCCAAAGCATATAAGGCACTTGGGTTCATTACTGTTGCATCTGGTATAGTTACGTAGATCTCCTTTGCAAATTGTCCCGGTAAAAAGGTAAAGGTATATGTACCCCCTTGTCCACCTGTTTTTACACCATCTGTTTGAATAGTGTACCATGAAGTTGGTAATTGGTTGTAAAATACTTTATCAGGATTGGTTCTGTTAGGATTAGATGAAACGGTATCCCTGTTAAAAAAACCGACAGCAGCAGTATCATCCTTGATAGTTACTGTCATCGTTCTATTTAACTCAGTTTCATTTGGTACATCGCGTCGTAACTCAACCAATAATAATTTTGTTGGGCTAGGTACGAAATCAATAGCACTCTTAATTATTGAAGGAGGTGTTCCGGCACCCATTATCTTAACCAGTGTCTGACCCGCATCTCCCAGGGGAGTTGCTACATTGGCCTTTTTACAAGCCATAAATACCAAAGAGACTACTGCAATAATTGCAATGTTCTTTGTAAGGTTTAAATATTTCATGTTATGTGTGTTTTTGTTTTTGCAAAATTACTTAATTAACCTACTCCACTTTAAGTGGAGTAGGTTAAAATTATATTAAAGGTCCCACCAAACTTTTGTGTCTTGCTTATCTCCACCTATTCTGGCAGCAGCCTCTTCAGTGTTAGCTTTATTCAGACCATAATCTGTGTTACCGTAAACATAACGGGTTACAAATGGACCTGATTTAAACCTGGTAGTTTTTAAGTTGGGTACACCTGTTCTTCTTTGTACAGCCCAACCTTCATTTCCGTTAGGGAATCCTGCAATCCAGCGTTGCAAAGCAATACGAGCCAACGGGGTCGTTGTTGCTGCATCCTGTATATTATTATCAGCAGTCCTGTAATTGTCATAAGGAGCTGCTCCTGCACCAATACTTCCTGGTACACCTGCACCTGTTTGGTAATTAGCAGGGCCTGTTAAGTAAGTACCCGGCAATGTTAAACCCCATTGTGCGAATGATTGCGCAATTCCGGCAGCATAATCTGCTTCAGCACCTGCTGTACCTCCTGCAATCCATCCTCTTTCTTTACCTTCAGCCCTGGCCAATAATACTGTAGCTGCTGATATAACAACTACAGGTGAAGTAGCCGTGCGTAAATCTGCACGTAAAACCCTTGACTGTCCATTACCAACACTATTACCGTATTGAATTGCCAGATCCCTGGTTAAACCATAAGGGAACATAACGGCATTTGTACCAAAAGCGCTTAAACGGGTATCGCCTAAACCATTCAATACATCACCCATGGTTTTACTTGATGCATAGTCATCCCTGGTCTCATAAGTAAGGAACCATGGATTTTTATAACCAGCACCTGGGTAAACAACTGTAAAATTATCTGCATTAGCAGTAATATGCCCGGTAACTGCAGCAGCAGCATTAGCAAATTCAATAGCCGCTTTTCCGCCGGCTGCAGGATATTTGTTGGCTAAACGCATAGCCATGACCATACGCATACTGTTTGCAGTTCTTGCCCACTGTGCAGTATTGCCATTAAAAATAATATCACCCTTAATAGGGGTACCAACATCGAAAGATGAAGCCGCTTCTTTTAATTCTTTTAACAGGTCAAAATAGATATCTTCCTGCTTGTCGAATTTTGGTGTTAAGTTAGCAGCACCCTTTAACGCTTCGCTATAAGGAATGTCACCCCACCTGTCGGTAGTTTGCCAAAAAATGAAGGCTTTTAAGATCCTCGCAATCGCGATCTGGTTTGCATTTGTCCCATCAACAGAAGCAGCGCCTGCTGTTTTTGGATCAGAATTGTAATTGATTATTGTTTGCAGATCATTTAAATTGGCCGGTGTACCCACTCCTGAATAGGTACCACTCATCTCCACCAATGGTAAAGAATACAATGAAACTTCGGTGTACTGGTTCTCAGCAATATACTGGGCATAAACCGCAGTTCTTAATACTGCTGCCAAACCTCCGATTCCAGATTCTACATTTGTAAGTAACGCAGATGGAACAGGTGTGGTGATACCATTGGGATCCTGGTTGGTTTTCCCAAACTGGTCAATTTTTGCACATCCCGCACCCATTATCACCGAAGTGATAAGGGCTGCAGAAGTGAATTTTTTTATTATATTTTTCATTTTTTATAAGTTTTTTTAGTTAATAAACGCAAAATTAAATATAAAGCGTTAATGCTATTGTTAAGCAAATGCTTAGAAACCTAATTTTAAGTTAACTCCAACTGACCTTGTACCTGGAAGCTGGCCATCTTCACCAAAAACATTACTGATCTCAGATGGATCAAATCCTTTGTTCTTAGTATAAATTAACCATGGGTTACGTGACACTACTGAGAAAATAGCAGTTTTCACATATTTTCCAATTCCCAATCTTTCAACAGGAACTTTATAACCAAAGCTTAACTCTCTTAACTTAACAAAAGTCAGGTCATAAATACTGTTTTCAGCAATATTTTTTCCCTGGAACTGATGCCAATAAGTTTGACCTTCTACATAATAATCAACTGCTTTACCGGTAGCATCAACACCGAATACGTGAACACCACCACCATCAGCAACAGGGTCACGCAAAGGAATACCACGATCGTTCAGCTCGGCTGTACGGGCAGTTAAACCAGAGAAAGTTCCCCAGAAATCTGATAAAGAGAAGAATTTACCACCGTAAGAGTAGTCAATATTAATATTAACCGTAAAGTTTTTGAAGATATTGAACGTGTTTTGTACACCACCTGTATACTTTGGTAAAACGCTACCAAAATTAACGTCAGCTTCGCGTACATACCTGCCATCAGCTTCCAATACAGGTTGTCCATCAATTTTCTTAATTCCACCACCAAACATTTCTCCCCATGGTTTACCCACTCGGTTAACTGCATAAGCAGCAAAAGAACCTGAGAAAGAACCTGAAGACAATACTAACCTGTCAATACCAGGAAAAATTGAAACCACTTCATTCTTGGTTAAATAACCCCATGTACCTGATATATCCCACTCAAAGTTCTTGGTCATAACCGGCTTGATAAAAGCTGTTACATCCCATCCTTGCTTTGCAAGCTCACCTGCATTTTTAGAAACTCTTGAATAACCAGTTGTTCCGGTTACTGTTATATCAACAGGGAAATCTTTGTTGGTTCTGTCCCAATAAGTAACATTGAAACCAAACCTGTTTTTAAGGAACCTCATTTCTAATCCAATTTCTTTTTCTACGTTGGTAGCACCCTGTAAGGCCGGATCAACTAAATTGTCTGGTACAGTGGTAAGGATATTACCGTTCCACTGTTGAACGCCGATACCGTATGTAGAATTCAATTGATAGATATTTAAGGTATTTAACAACTGGCCAATTGAACCTCTTACTTTACCATAGCTGATAAAAGGTACTGCATTCCTGATCAGATCGCTGAACACAAATGACAGACCACCTGATTTAGAATCAATAAAATGTCCTGCTGGTTCAGTTGAAGTATAATCCCTGCGATAAGTTCCTTCCACAAATAAGAAGTTACGGAAACCTACATCAGCACGGATAAATACGCCACGACGGGCAAAATTCTGCCTGGTATTACCGTAGTTGATCGGGCTTTTTGAGTTTGTTAACGCATACAAACCAGGAGCACTTAAGCCGTCCATAGTGTTAGCATTAACCCTAGAAAATTTAGTTTTTAAGATATCAAAACCTGCATTTGCATTAAACTTAAAGCTCTTGTATGTTTTGCTATAGCTAAGTAAACCTTCATAGTTCTGGCGATCCCTGAATGAATGAGTAGTACCATAAGCAGCTTTTGCATTACCCTGGAAAGGGTTAAATGACATCTGGTTGGCACTGATCTCTAACTCAGAGTTGTAAATAACCTCATCATTGAGTGTTAACTGGTTTTTACGGTAGGTAAGTTTAACTTTAAAATCATTATTGATCTTATAGGTTAAATTAATATCGCCATAGATCCTGTCTCTTCTCTGGTCATTGCGAATATTGTCGAAATACTGGTAGAAATTATACCAATAGTTACCACCATAAAATTTAACAGGGGCAGAAGCGTTATATCCATCCGGGTTGCTATGATTCCAGCTTGCAAAAATCCCTTCAGGACTTTTTAAATTCCTTAATTCTCTCATTTTACCCATATCCAGGTCTCTGTGAAACCACTGACCGAATGAACCGGAAGACTGGTTAGAATAAGCATCATCACTCTCTGTATTCCTGTTTTCTGCTATATAATTGAAGTTAACGCCCATAGTAAGGCGTGAATTCAGATCAGCAGTAAGGTTTGCACTTAATGTATGACGCTTAAGATACTCATTTGGTGTAATACCTGTAATATCAAGATTTGTATAAGAAACCCTCATATTTAAGTTATCAGTTGCTTTTGAAAAAGCAACGTTGTTTGTTTTTGTAACACCTGTTTCCCAGAAATCACGAATATTAGTAGGCTCGGGATTAAGTGCTGTAGTTTTAAATGAGTATTCGCTACCTCCGTACCATGCATACCAGGGAATGTGCTCCTGGCCAACCATACGTGGTCCCCAGCTTGCATCATCTGAATAATCGTGGTAGTATTTACCATCTAATTGCTTCCAACCTTCCGGTTGACCAGCCTTGTACTTATAAAGCGTTAAATCTCCATTAGCGCCACCGGCATAAGAATTTTGATAATCAGGTACAATATATACTTTGTCAAACTGTACACCTGTATTGATCTCTAAACCAATACCTTTAGCACCTTTTTTAGCTTTTTTTAATGTAATTACGATAGCACCGTTTGATCCATCGGGACCAAATAAAGCTGCAGCAGCCGGGCCCTGCAATACGGTATAATCTTCAACATCATCAGGATTAATATCAGCACCGCCATTTTGACCAGCGCCACTAGGCATGATAGTACCATCTACTACATATAAAGCACCTGCACCTACGCCAAAACCATTTTCACCACGTAGACGTACAACTGTTTCAGCCCCTAATTTAGCAATTGACTGGCTACGAACCTGTGCGCCTGCTACTTTACCTGCCAAAGCGTTATTTACGTTTGTCTGACGAATGGTATTAACCTGATCGCCGGTTAAGTTTTGCACGTTGGAAGCGGTACTTCTTGCGGTACGCTTGATACCAAAAGCACCAGTTACAACAACTTCTTTTAATTCAGTTGTTCCGCCTGTTTCCAGTACCGTGTTTAAAACGTTTTGAGTACCTACAGGTACTTCAGTTGTTTTAAAACTTGCTCCGGAAATAACCAAAACATCATTCGGATTTACTCTTAATGAATAATTTCCGTTGGCATCGGCAGAAACGCCGGTTGAAGTGCCTTTAACTTTTACAGACGCAAAAGAAACCGGGTTACCGTCTATATCAGTAACCTTGCCGGTCACCACCCGGCTTTGCGCAAATGCCAATACCCCACAGAGCATCAACATTGTAAACAGTGATAAAAATCTTCTCATGTGCATTTAATTAAGTTTAATGATTTGTAAAAAT
>JBDSGK010000103.1:0-11793 GCA_039919015.1 Ferruginibacter sp. | reverse complement strand
TCCATCAGTAATGGAAATTACGTTTGTAGGAATGTATGCTGATACGTCGCCAGCCTGTGTTTCGATAATTGGTAAAGCCGTTAATGATCCCCCACCTTTTACCAAATGACGAATTGATTCTGGAAGGTCATTCATTTTTTGGGCTATCTCATCTTTTGAAATAACCTTGGCAGCTCTTTCCAATAAACGGCTGTGTAGATAGAATACATCACCAGGGTAAGCTTCACGTCCGGGAGGTCTTCTCAACAATAATGATACCTCACGATATGCAACAGCTTGTTTTGAAAGATCATCATAAATGATCAAAGCAGGTCTTCCGGTATCACGAAAGAACTCGCCTATTGCAGCTCCGGCAAATGGTGCGTAGAACTGTAATGGAGCCGGGTCAGAAGCAGATGCAGCTACGATGGTTGTATAAGCCATTGCTCCATATTCTTCCAAAGTCTTCATTACACCTGCAATGGTAGAAGCTTTTTGTCCAATTGCTACATATATGCAGTAAACAGGTTTGCCTGCTGCATAAAACTCTTTTTGATTGATGATGGTATCAATAGCGATAGCCGATTTACCGGTCTGACGATCACCAATGATCAACTCACGTTGTCCACGGCCAATGGGAATCATCGCATCAATAGCTTTGATACCGGTTTGTAATGGCTCTTTTACAGGCTCACGGAAAATTACACCCGGTGCTTTACGCTCAAGCGGCATTTCATACAATTCGCCTTTTATAGGGCCTTTACCATCAATTGGTTCGCCCAATGTATTAATAACACGTCCGCTCATACCTTCTCCTACTTTAATAGAAGCGATCTGGCCGGTACGTTTTACTTTATCACCTTCTTTGATCTCTGCACTGTCACCCATTAATACCACACCCACATTATCTTCTTCCAGGTTAAGGGCAATTGCTCTTACACCGTTGTCAAACTCTACCAGTTCACCCGAACGAACATTGTTTAATCCATAAACACGGGCAATACCATCACCCACCTGTAAAACTGTACCCACTTCCTCCAAACTTGCGCCTGCATTAAAATTGCTTAACTGCTGGCGAAGGATTGCGGAGATCTCGTCTGGTTTAATTTCTACCATAATTTTTATTTGATATTTTTATTAAAAGACCTGTTTTTTTCAGGCTGCAAAGGTAGGGAACGGAGGCGGAATGGCAAAACGGAAACGAACAAAATAAAAATTATTTACAGCCATGTTGGTAAATAAAATACCGCAAATGAGCGTTATCATATTAATTTTAATGAATTTATTAAAAAACTGCTTTATAAGGCCATTAATACGCTAATATGATCTTTAAGAAAAACCCACTATTCCAATTTATTTTATTGCTGTGCCTGCTAAGCTCCTGCTTTCAGAAAACCGGTGAGTATCAAACGGAGAATGAAGAATATGATGGCCCGGATAAGGCCGCGGAGATGGAATTTGAACGTACTAAAGACCCTGTTACCGGTACTGTACCACGTGACAGGTTAATGAGCGCCCTGATATATACCGATTCGTTTAAAAAGACCCTCCCATTCCAGGTCGTGGCAGGTTATGGCAACTGGACAGAACGTGGGCCAACTTCCGATGTTGTGGGACCATCCAGCGGAAATACACGTGCCAATAGTGGTGTTGCCGCAGGAAGAGTAAGAGCAGTACTGGTTGATGCTGCAGATGCCACAGGTAATACTGTTTTTGTGGGGGGCGTGAATGGAGGCATTTGGAAAACAACTAATATAACAGTTTCCCCTGCCAACTGGACGAATATGAATGATTTCTTTTCCAATATGGCCATTACCGGAATTTGCCAAAATCCAGCTACCCCAGCCACTATGTATTTCTGTACGGGAGAGTGGACTTATAATGGAGATGCGGTTGGAGGTGACGGAATTTTTAAAAGTACCAACGGCGGACTTACATGGGCTCAACTTGCCAACACCACCGGTACAAATTATGATTATTGCAGTAAGATAGTTTGTGATGCGTCAGGTAATGTTTATGTTTCTACACGATCAGGTGTATTTCGTTCTACGGATGGTGGAACAAACTGGACAACAATAACCCCGTCCGGCTTAAGCACATCCCGCTTTAGTGATATGGAAATAAGCAGCACAGGAAGGCTTCATGTAAGTGCAGGCCAATTTTCTACCTGTGCCTACCGATATACTGATAACCCATCAACTGTTACATCAGGGACATGGACCTCTCCGACAGCTAGTTATCCTTCCAGTAGTGTAAGGATAGAATTGGGATGTAACGGGAATACATTATATGCTCTACCTTCTGACGGTAGCTACCAGGTACCCACTATTTACAAATCAACAGATGGAGGCGCTAACTGGGCTTCTACCACAGGACAACCTACTGTTGGTTGGGGAAATGGGCAGGCATGGTATTCGCTTGCTGTTGATATTGATGGTTCAGGCAATATAATTGTTGCCGGGTTGGAGCCTTACAGGTCAACCGATGGCGGGGCTACCTGGTCACGGATCGGCAGATGGGTTGGCACTACCGGACAATATGTTCATGCTGATATACATTTAATAAAAATGTACGGAGCCAACCGGGTAATAATTGGCTGTGATGGAGGAATACATTACAGCAGCGATGGGGGAACCACGATCAGGGACAGAAACATCGGATTGAGGATCAAACAATTTTATTCTGCAGCTATTCATCCAGGCTCTACCAATTATTTTCTTGCAGGTTCACAGGATAATGGGAGTCATCAATTCTCAACAGCGGGACTTGGCAGTACAGTTGAAGTTACGGGTGGTGATGGAGCTTTTGTTCATATAGACCAGAATGAGCCGCAATACCAATTCACAGCATACCTTTATAACCAATACTACCGAAGTGCCAACAGTGGCGCTTCCTGGACCGGGGTAAATTTAAATGGTTCTACAGGACAGTTTATAAACCCAACCGACTATGATGACGCAGGCAATATCATGTACTGTGGTGATATTGGAGGCTCGTATCGCCGCTGGACTAACCCCCAAACCGGAAGTACCAGCGATGTGGTAAGCATAACAGCACTCAACGGTTCAGGTGTACTCGCTGTAAAAGTTTCTCCTTATACATCCAACAGGGTTTACTTTGGAACCGCAGGTGGGAGGATAGTATCTGTAGATGCCGCCAATACAATTGTATCCGGGTCGGCAGGAACCAATATCAGTACAGGATTACCTGCTGCAAGCGTTTCATGTATTGAAGTAGGAACAAATGACAATAATCTTATATGCTGTTATTCAAATTATGGCGTACAGCAGATTTGGGTAAGCTCGAATGGTGGTACATCCTGGACAAATATTGATGGAAACCTGCCCGACATGCCTGTTAGATGGTGCATGTTTGTACCCGGCGATAATACAAGAGCGATCATTGCTACTGAAGCCGGTGTTTATTTAACCCAGCTCATTAATGGTGGATCTACTTCCTGGATCCCTAGCCCTACTTTTCCAACGGTTCGCACAGACATGCTTCAATTAAGATCATCAGACGGTTTGATAGCTGCAGCAACACATGGGCGTGGGTTATGGACCCAGCCTTATCTTTCCGTTGTACCTGCAAATACATTTTTACTCAGGGGCAGGTGGAATGGAAATAAAGCCGAATTGCAGTGGGAATTTACCCTGTCATCAGCCAATGCAAATTTAGAGATCGAGATGTCAACCGATGGAGAGCATTTTACAAAAAAAGGATCGGTCCCGGCAGGCAGCAGTAAGTTTTATAATTATACGCATACGCCCGGTTATGAGAAAGTGTATTACCGCATAAAAAGTATTGAATCGAACGGGATAATTAAATACTCAAATACCATCAGGTTATTCAGGACAAATACGGGCAGTGATATAGTGATCACGAGCCTGTATCCTAACCCTGTTCAACATGAATTGAACCTTGGATTTGTTGCAACAAAAGGTAAAATGATCTATACCATTACAGCGCTTAACGGACAACCCGTATGGAGAAAAGAAGAAGACCTGCAGTTTTCCGGTGGTTATTTAAAGAACTGGAATATAAATTCGATCCCTGCCGGAACTTATTTTATAACGGTATCAGATGGAAAAGAAAAAGCAAGTTATAAATTCATAAAAAAATAGATTGAATTTCATCGATAAAAAAACTCCCTTTTTAAATTAAAGGGAGTTTTTTATTAATTATTTATTGGCCGCGCCGCATATTCGGCCTTTGCTGATTTCCGTTTCTTTGTGCCCTTTTTTCCAAAAGTTTTCTTCTGAATTCATCCCCCATCCTGTAAAAATGCTCACACCTGTTAGCGCCAACTATTTTACTGAATCCGTCCTGGTACTTTTTTTTGATATCCAGGCGTGCCTGTTGTTTGGTCAGTTCGGGCAGGTCTTTATTCACGCCCTTTAAATCGGTCTCAAACTGGGTATGTAAAGGCCAGAATTTTTGAGCTTCTTCAGGTGTCAATTTTAATTGCTGGGTTACATAAGCCACATAAAGTGCCTGAATCCTCCCTTCACCATCGGGGTGGTCTTGTTGTGCAAAAGCCATAGAAAGGCTGCCAAATAAGACCGATAATATGAGTATAAATTTTTTCATGATCTTCTTTAGTTTTTTAAATCTTCTACATGGATGCTGTTAAGGTATTTATCCAGGGCCTGGTCATCCAGCAGGTAATCTTCCTGTGCAGGCAATTCATTTTTATCTATGCTATTGGCAACCATGGCAGTTTTAACATCAGTACCATTTGCCTCTAAAAAGTTTACAATTTCATCATCAGAAATATTCGCCAGTTCCTTATCAATATCCTGTATCTGTAAACCTGCTGTTACATAATCGGGCAATTCAGCTTTATCAGTTACACTGGTAAATTTAAAAACTCCCAATGCCATCATCCCCGTAAATGCTGCCGCTACAGCATACTTAAAGAAAGTACTGCTACGCCTCGTCATTGTAACAACTTTAGGCTCTGGTTTCACTTTATTCAGCACATCATCGCTTAAGTTCTCAAAATAATCTTGTGGCACTTCAAAAACATTTTCGTTTTGTATGCTGTACAACATAGGTGATAGAGACCTTATTTCTGTAGATGCGTCTTCCACTTCAGTTACTTGTATTTTTTGTAAAACAGTATCAGTCAAAGAAGCAAAATATTCCTGCGGAACCTCAAATACATTTTTATTTTTAATACCAGATAACACAGGTGATAAACTGTTTATTTCTGCAGTTACATCTGCTGTATCCTGCGCTTTTATTTTGCTTAAAATTGAATTTGCCAGGGTATCAAAATATCCATGAGGAAGATCTGCAACCTGGGCCGTTTTTTTTGTCAATCCATTTTCGTGTTCAATACCCATCAAAATATCAGCAGACAGGTATTCAAAATACCCGTTGGGAACAGCAAATACATTTACTTTTTGGATAGCTGCAACGGTGGGGCTCAGCGCTTTTAATTCGTTCAATATGTCTACTTGTTGTTCCATCTATCCTTCAGACTGTTTTTTTTGCTAATCGTTTAACTATTGAGGATAAAATCCTCGATTTTTTTTACCGCGTGATGATAGCTTGCTTTAAGCGCTCCTTCACTGGTATCCAATACTTTACTCATTTTTTCATAGGGCATTTCATCATAATACCTTAAATTAAACACAACCCGCTGCTTTTCAGGCAACTTTTGTATTGCAGCCTGTAGTTTCCATTCCAGTTTATTGGCATCAAAATGCTTATCCGCTTCTAATTTATTGCTCAGGCCGGTTTCAACATCACTTAAGGATACGGAGGATCTTTTTTTCTCTTTTTCCAAAAAGGTCAGACATTCGTTGGTAGCAATGCGGTATAACCAGGTATATAACTGGCTGTCTTCCCTAAAATTTTCCAATGCCTTCCAAACCTTAATAAACATATTCTGTAATACGTCATTGGCATCTTCGTGCGATACCACCATACGGCGGATATGCCAGTAAAGTTTTTCCTGGTATTTTTTTAAAATAAGGGTAAAACTGCGTTCCCTGGTTGCAGGTTCCCTGAACTGTATTAAAAGTTCTGTATCATCTAAATGTTCAGTCATAGTAGGTTGAGCGTAAAAATAAAAAAACCAATCATATGATTGGCATTTTATTATAAGGTTTAATATGCTTTATTTCCTGGATATTACTTTTTCGGCTGCTGCAACTATATGTTCTGCGTCCAGGCCGTATTTTTTTAACAGATCCATAGGCTTGCCACTTTCACCAAAAGTATCATTGGTACCCACATATTCAATGGGTATCGGGAAATTTTTTGCTGCAGTTTGGGCAATACTGTCGCCAAGGCCTCCAATGATATTGTGCTCTTCGGCAGTTACCGCACATTTTGTTTTACGGATAGAAGCTACAATAGCATCCACATCAAGCGGCTTAATGGTATGGATATTTATTACTTCAACGCTGATCCCTTTTTCTTCCAGGATCTTTCCTGCTTCAATGGCCTTCCAAACCATATGGCCGCAGGCGAAAATAGATACATCTGTTCCTGTTGAAAATTGTTGAGCCTTACCTATCACAAAGTCGGCCTCATTGGTAAAAATGGGCCAAACCGGTCGGCCAAAGCGCAGGTAAACCGGGCCCTGGTAATCAGCAATCGCCATGGTTGCAGCTTTTGTTTGATTATAATCTGCAGGTACGATCACTGTCATGCCCGGCAGCATTTTCATCAATCCAATATCTTCCAATATCTGGTGAGTAGCACCATCTTCACCTAAAGTAAGACCGGCATGAGATGCACAGATCTTTACATTTTTACCGCTGTAAGCAATGCTCTGGCGTATCTGGTCGTAAACCCTTCCTGTAGAAAAATTGGCGAACGTAGTTGTGAAAGGGATCTTGCCGCCAATGGTTAAACCTGCAGCAATGCCCATCATATTAGCTTCTGCAATACCACATTGGATAAATCTTTCGGGGAATTCTTTAATAAATCCATTCAATTTTAAAGAGCCTGCCAGGTCTGCCGTAAGGGCTACAATATTTAAATTCTTACGGGCTGCCTCTAAAATGCCATCGCCAAAACCACTGCGGGTATCTTTATTACCTGAGACCTGAATTTCGTTGAGCATACAATAAAAAGGTTTAAACTGTTATCTGTTTGCGGCAAAGTAAAAGAAAGATTTGCAGGGTATCAAATGAGATTGAAAAAGTTGCTCACAAAGTTTTAGAAAATATACAGTAAAGGATCAATTCAACCCCGCAGGGTTTGAAGAATTAAATATTTTCTCCTCTTCCTTCAATTTTAATTCCCATTTCCAGGCAGTTCTCATCATATCCTGTAAACAGTATTTGGGATTCCAGCCTAAAAGGTTTTTAGCCTTATCGTTATTCGCATATATGGCAACCACATCGCCCGGGCGGCGTGGCCCAAGCTGGTAATTGAGGCTAACCCCGCTTATTTTTTCGAATTCGTTAATAATTTCAAGAACGGTATGACCATCACCGGTACCCAGGTTGAAAACATCGCAATTGGTTTTGTTTTTATTTTGCAGCAGGTAGTTAAGCGCCAGTGTATGTGCGTGTGCAATATCGCAAACGTGAATATAATCCCTTACACAGCTTCCGTCCCTTGTTTCGTAATCATTTCCCCAAACCTGCATCATGGGTAATTTGCCAATGGCTGTTTGTGTTATTGCGGGTACCAGGTTTTCGGGCTTGCCCAATGGCAACTCGCCAATTAATGCTGATGGATGTGCGCCAACGGGATTAAAATACCTGAGCAAAATCGCATTTATCATATTACCTGTTGGATGCTGTGAACAGTTTACAGCTTCCTTAACGATCTGTTCTCCCATTTGTTTAGTAGCGCCATAGGCCGATTCAGCGGCTTTCATGGGAGTTTCTTCCGTTACCGGTATTTCATCGGGGTTGCCATATACCGTACAGGAAGAAGAAAAGACAAAATTGGGAACGGCAAACTCATCAGCACATTTTAAAATATTGATGAGTGAGTTTAAATTATTCTCGAAATAGAGCAGCGGCTTTTTTACAGATTCTCCAACTGATTTATATGCAGCAAAATGGATGATCCCGATAATATCCGGGTTTTCCTGGAAGATGGCGAAAGTGTCATCATAGATACAGAGATCTACTTTATAATTCTTTACAATTTTGCCGGTAATTTTTTCAACAGCATCTAAAATACTTTCGTTACTCCTGGAATTGTTATCGGCAGAGATAACATCAAAACCATTTTCAATCAGGTCTACCATGGTATGTGCACCAATATAACCACAGCAACCGGTTACCAGGATCTTGTTCATATGCAAAGAAAACAAAAAATCACTCATTGTGGTGACTGATTTATAAATGATATTTTTTATTTTGCACTTTATAGGAAAAGACGAACAATATAATAAGTAATCGCTGCCAGCAAACCGCTTACAGGTATTGTTAAAACCCAGGCCCATAAAAGGTTTACGGTAACTCCCCATCGAACAGCAGATAAACGTTTGGTGGCACCGGCACCAATTATACTTCCCGTTATGGTATGTGTGGTGGATACCGGAATACCCATTTGCCCGGTGAAAAATAAGGTGAATGCGCCGGCTGTTTCCGCCGCTACTCCTTCCAAGGGTGTAACTTTTGTAATTTTTGTACCCATAGTTTTTATAATTTTCCAACCCCCACTCATGGTGCCTACACCAATGGCCAGGTAACAGGCAATGGGAACCCAATTGGGTAATTCAGAAAAATTCTGCAGGTTACCATTGGCAATTAAAGCTGCACCAATAATACCCATTACTTTTTGTGCATCGTTACCGCCATGGCCTATACTGAATGCTGCAGAACTTAATAACTGCAACCTTTTAAACATGGTTGCTACCTTAAAGGCTGTTGGGGTTCGTATTTTTTCAACATATAAATAAACAAGGCAAAATAAAATGGAAGTAAATATGATACCCCATACTATCATACTGTTATCTGCTTTATCAATATCCTTTGCTAATGACTTTTCAATATTGAAAGAAGTAATTTTTGCTTTTACCTTTTCTGTATTTTCTGGTTTTATTGGATAGATACTGTTCAATACTATCATCGTACTGTCCAATGAAAGTTCTTTTTTAAAATATTTTTTAATCGGGGTTTTATAATTTTCAGTGAGTTCCTTTGCAATATTGTATTCTTTTTTCACTTCCGGGTCGCTTGCTGATTTTGCTTCCAGTACCAGGTAATCATTTGCATTACGTATCTCATCTTTTAATCTGCTGCCTTCAATATCTTTAAGCCAACCTTCGGCTGCTGCTTTTTTTGCAATGGCTTTTGCTCCCAAATCATCATAGTCGTTAACCAGTGCTTGAATATTATTATAATTGGGCAGGGCTTTATCTAACTTTTCTTTTGCAGTATTGTATGCCTTAATGGTAATGGTATCAGCGGGGTTTGCATTTTTTTTAGCCAACGATTCGCTCAGTTCTTTTTTATATTTATCAACCTTTAAAAATTTCTGCAGGTTTTCGTCCATTTTAGCGGTTTCAAATCTGTCGAATAAAAAAACAGTCAAAATAGTAGCAATTGCAATGATGGTAATCCTGCCCCAAATATTTCGCATGACGGTTACTATAGTTATAAAAATAGATATCGCCATACCAATCAGTGGTGCCAAAAAGATAAAAATAATGGTCTTAAAGATGATGTCTGATTCTACAATTTTACCCCAATTGAATCCTATTCCTTTTACCGACAATGCATGTGCAATGGCAGCACCTGCAAAACCGCCGATTAAGGTATGGGAAGATGATGAAGGAATACCATACCACCAGGTTAATAAGTTCCAGAAAATAGCGGCAATTAATCCTGATAAAATAACCGGCAGTGTTATAAATTCTTTATTTACTGTTTTACTAATGGTGTTGGCAACGGCATGATCTTTAAAAATGAAATAAGCTACTACATTAAAAATGGCTGCCCAAACAACCGCCTGAAAAGGGGTAAGCACTTTGGTGGAGACAACCGTAGCTATTGAATTTGCCGCATCATGAAAACCATTGATGTAGTCGAAAATTAGTGCCAGGGCTATAATTACTATTACTAAAGTCATATTTTTTTAATGTGCTGATTAGCTAATTAATTTTAAGCGTATTTTACTATTATACTTTCAATCACATTAGCCGCATCTTCACATTTATCCGTTACAATTTCCATTACCTGGTAGATCTCCCTTTTCTTGATCACTTCTTTTGCATCGGGTTCTGTAGCAAAAAGTCTCTCAATACTCATATCAAAAATATCATCAGCCTGGTTCTCTATGCTGTTTATGCCCACCAATGCATCGGTTATTAAGCGCATATTTTTCATATTACGCAGTTCTTTTACCGCAATTTCTACCTGCCTGCATCCTTGTGAAATCAGCTCGGCCATTTTAGTAAAGCCTATATCGTTTGGATTAACCCTGTAAAAATTTATTTTTTTAGCAGAGGCATATATATAATCCGCAATGTCATCAAGCGAACTGGCCAGGTAGTGTATATCTTCCCGGTCGAAAGGGGTAATAAAGTTTTTACCCAACTCTGTAAAGATGGTATGGGTTAAATCATCATTAACATGCTCCAAGTCCTCAATTTCCTGGATGGTCTGTCCACGTTTATCAAAGTCAGGTTCGTTAACAACTTCTTTCAGCTTATCGCCCATCTTTACCAAAACTTCCGATACGTTTTCAAAAAGCTGGTAAAATATTTTATCCTTTGGCAGGAAGATCTTAAGCATTGTATTTATTCCCATAACTTATGTTTTTTGCAAAAATAGAATTATTGACTTGCGGGATATCAAACAAAAAAATGGTAATAATAACTTAACATTGAGGTAATAGTAATTTGTTATTACATTGCACCAAATTTCATTCAATGTTTAGGAAAACACTGGTATTAATATCCCTCTTAGTATTGTCAATATCTGTGCCAGCCCAGTTTTTAATGGATATGGTAGATACCACCAAGGATATGGGTAAAAGTATGCTCGGTATTTATAAAAAATTCGACCATATACGAATAAGTGGATATATGCAACCCCAGTTCCAGGCGGCGCAGGCCAAAGGACTTAAGAATTTTTCAGGGGGCGATTTTCCTGCAAATGTTAACAATCGTTTCATGTTGCGCCGTGGCCGCATCCGTTTCGATTATATTCATTTTGCCCAGAAAAAAGGGCCTTCCATACAATTTGTATTTCAATTTGACGGCACAGAAAGAGGCGTTGTAATAAGGGATTTTTGGGGGCGTGTATTTGAAAACACATATAGTGTGTTTGCTTTGTCTGTGGGCATGTTCGCCAGGCCATTCAGCTACGAACTTAATTTATCTTCAAGCGACAGGGAAAGCCCCGAGCGGGGAAGAATGAGCCAGATATTAATGAAGACCGAAAGGGACCTGGGCGCTATGATATCTTTTGAACCCAGGAAAAAAGATCATCCTTTAAAATATTTAAAAATTGATGCGGGTTTATTTAACGGACAGGGTTTAGCAGCATCAGCTGATTTTGACAGCCATAAAGATTTTATTTCCCGTGTTGCCCTGAAGCCATATCCTGTATCAAAAATAATTACACTTGGTGCCGGTGCTTCTTATTTGAACGGGGGATTATTACAAAACACAAAATATATCTATCATAGCGGCAATAATAGTTTTGGTAAATCTTTTATTGCTGATTCAACAGCAACCAATGCAGGCAAAATCGCTCCACGAATTTATTATGGTGCCGATATGCAGGTAAAAATTAAGAGCAAAGCCGGTTTTACCGAACTTAGGGCAGAATATATGTTTGGCACACAAACCGCAACAACAGGCAATTCCGAAACACCCGCAGCCCT
>JBDSGK010000102.1:0-6965 GCA_039919015.1 Ferruginibacter sp. | reverse complement strand
AATTTGAGCAACTGATCAAGGAAAAAGCAGATCAGTTCCGGATGTATCCTTCCAAGCGGGTTTGGCACAGCATCTATAATAACCTGCATCCAAGCCGCAGATGGCCTTCTGTAATTATGAGCTTGCTTTTACTTACTTCCTTATCGCTCATTGGTTATTTAAACACAGGCGACAACACAATTAACCGGCAGATAAATAATACTCCGCTTACCAAAAATGAAATAGACAATACGCAAAAGGCTGAAAGCAAAAAAAAGGTATCAACTTATACGAGTACACAACAACAGCCTGTGAATGCTTATGACCATGCATTTGATGATGTAATTACCAACGAAACTGATTTCTACACCTATACCATTGTTAAAAGTAACAGGCCACCTAATTTTTATACCCCAGCTCCTGTTGCCGACGTAGTAGTAACTGCCGCTAAAGATAACGCGGAGACTAATGGCAAGGACCTTATACAGGATGTTGATACTTACATAAAATCGAATAAGATCTTTACCGATATTGCTGTTAGCAATAAAAAGAACAAAACAAATTCTACAAGATCTACAACTAAGAACAACAACACAGATCTATTAAAAGATGATAATACTGAAGATGATCTGAATACAACAATAACAAATAAAAACACGGTAAAACCTGCAACAGTTAATACCGATAAGGCCGATATTAATGAATTGGCCGAAGGAGATAAAAAAGCAATTGTTAAGATCAGTGGAGTTGAAGAAAAGAATGCACTTACAAATGAAGAAAAGTCCTGGATAGAGAATTATACTTTGCTGAGTAAACCGGCCAAAAACAAATGGAAGGATAATCTTGCTTTTCAATTTTATGCTACCCCGGCTGTTAATTACCGTAAACTAAGTTCTAAAACAAAAGGATCAACAACGCCTTTTGCCACTATGGGAGATATCAATAATGCGATCAGCCAAAAGCCTGGTTTTGGTTTTGAAACTGGCCTGGGTGTAACTTATAGCATTGCAAAAAGATTACGTTTGAAGGCCGGCTTCCAGTTTAACTATACCAATTATAATATTGCTGCCGACCAAACCAACCACCCGGTTGTAACTACCATATTGCTTGTTGACCCGAATACAGGATATTCATATTCAGCCTCAAGGATATCTACCACAGCAAATGCTTATAATAATTCTACACCATTGCAGCCTGTAACATTGCACAACAGAACTTATCAAATTTCCATGCCTGTTGGTTTTGCCTATAAATTATCAACCGAAAAGAATGTGGATTGGTTTGCCGGGGCTTCCGTTCAGCCAACCTATGTTTTTGGCGGAAATGCACATATCATTTCATCTGATCTGAAAAGCTATGTATCAGACCCTTCTTCCATAAGGACCTGGAATTTGAATTTGGGTTTTGAAACTTACATGAACTTTAAACTGGGTACTTACCAGTTACAGGTTGGTCCACAGGTTCGCTACCAGGTTTATTCAACTTATCGTAAAACTGTAGCTTTAATCGAAAAACCATATGCAGTAGGCCTTAAATTCGGTTTAACAAAAGGTTTTTAACTTTTCATCATATTGTGCGCAACAATACAGCTAAGTATTGTTGCGTTTTCATTTTAAGGCATCGTGTTAATTGCTCATTAAAACCAGTCGCTGTTTTGCAATCCCGTCGTTTCCTTTTAAATTTGAAAAATGAAAATTCTTTTCCCGGTATTTTTAATGGCAATCATATTGTTGTCGTGTAATAATTCATCAAATACTGCACCTGTAGCTACGCCAGGTAAAGACACAGCTGTGAAACAGCGATTTTTTCCGGTCACTCCATTTTTAAAAGGTGAGATACATAACCTTAAAGCTGACGGGATCAATCCAAAAAAATATACCACCATCAATGGTCATACAGATTCGGTGTGGTTAAAAGTAGAAGAATTTGACACGGCATTTTATGAATTTATTCATCCCGAAATAGACTCCGCCAATTTGATCACTTTATTTACCGAAACTGGCTTTCTGGATCAATCCATACATGCTTTTACATTTACTTATGATCCAACTTTACCGCCATTACCCGACAGTATGCAACTGCAGCATTGGGATGTGTATATTAACCCTGATAACAATAAAGTAAAAAGGATCTATATGATAAAGCAAGTAAGCAAGAATAAAACGCTGCAGTTAACCTGGGTGAGCAATCAATGGTGTAAAACAACAACTATTATCACGGATGAGGCTGGTGTATCAAAAATTGAAAAAGAAGAAAAGGTCTTCTGGGATTTTTAAAAAGCATGACACAACAAGAATTTTCGGCTTTAGCATTAACCATTCCTGCGCTGCCGGGTATTTATAAATATTACGATAATACCAATGAATTACTATATGTTGGCAAGGCAAAACATTTGCGTAAACGGGTAAGCTCCTATTTTTCCAAAACCTTTACAACCTATAAGACCCATGAACTGGTACAACGTATTCACCATATTGAATTTACGATTGTAAATAATGAACAGGATGCTTTCCTCCTGGAGAATACACTGATCAAGGAATTTCAGCCCCGCTTCAATATCAGTTTAAAAGACGACAAGACTTACCCGTACATTGTAATAAAAAATGAACGGTTTCCCCGGGTATTTTTTACCAGGAGAAAGATAGATGATGGCTCACGCTATTTAGGACCATATACATCAGTTGAAAAAGTAAGAGAACTGCTTGATTTTATCAAACAAACCATCCTGTTACGTACCTGCAAATTAAACTTATCGGAAAACAATATTAAAAAAGGAAAGTTTAAAGTTTGCCTGGAATATCACCTGGGCAATTGCAAAGGGCCTTGTGAAGGCTTACAAACTGTTGATGATTATAATGAAGAATTACAACAGCTGGTTAATCTTTTAAAAGGAAATCTTTCGCCCGTGATGCAGCATTTTAAAAAAGAAATACAGGAGCATGTTACAAAAATGGAGTTTGAAAAAGCAGCACATTATAAAAGCAAGATCGCGTACCTCAAAACCTACCAGGCCAGGTCAACCGTGGTAAATACACGGATAGGTACTGTTGATGTTTTCTCCATCCTGGAAGACGGGAATATTGCTTACGTGAATTACCTGGCTATACATGCAGGAACCATTGTTCAGACTAAGACAATAATGCTTGAAAAGAAGATGGAAGAAACTGCAGCAGAAGTACTGGTTTTTGCAGCCGTCCGGATCAGGGAAAGTTTTGGTAGTACAGCCAAAGAGCTCATAGTACCCATGACCATTGATTACCCCGAAAAGGATCTTACTGTTACCATCCCGAAAAGCGGTGATAAGAAAAAACTGCTGGATCTTTCTGAAAAAAATGTAAACTATTTCAGGGAAGAACTCAACAGGAAAAAAATGTTGAACCTGGAAGAAAAAACAGGGACAGAGAAAATAAAAGTACTTACTCAATTACAAAAAGACCTTCAGCTGCCTGCCCTACCACTGCATATTGAATGCTTTGATAATTCAAATTTCCAGGGAAGTTACCCGGTATCTGCCATGGTATGTTTTAAGAATGGCGAACCCAGCAAGGCTGAATACCGCCGGTTTAAAATAAAAACCGTTGAAGGCATTAATGATTTTGCGTCCATGACTGAGGTTGTTTACAGGCGTTATAAAAGGTTACTTGACGAACAACAACCTTTGCCCCAATTGATCATTATTGATGGTGGCAAAGGCCAGTTAAGCGCTGCCATGCAAAGTGTTTCTGCTTTAAAGCTGCCCGGCACAACTTCGGTCATCGGGCTTGCTAAAAATGAAGAAGAGATATTTTTTCCGGGAGATACAGAGTCTGTTAAATTACCCTGGGATAGCGAAAGCCTTAAACTGATCCGAAGGATAAGAGATGAAGTACATAATTACGGTATTACCTACCATCGTAACCTTCGCAGCAAGGGAACATTTAAGAATGAACTCGAACAAATTAAAGGCATTGGTGAAGCCACAGCCAATTTGCTGCTTAAGGAATTTAAATCGGTGAAAAATATTAAAACAAAAACCCCTGAAGAACTGGAACCTCTTATTGGAAAGGCAAAAGCAGCATTATTGATCAATTACTTTAGGTCCTGAGTATCCGGGTGAGTCACCCCAAGAGAGTGACTCACCGGGATAACCAAATAAAAAAGGGGCCTGAATAGAAATTCAGCCCCGTTTAAAATCCAATATCCTATGAAAAACCAGTTCGAAGATAACCAATACATCCTTTATAACCTATACCCTGAAGAGGGTATAATCCGTAAATTAATAATTTGTTTATAATTGATGGTTATGAATTAATGAATGGCATTTGAAAATAAAAAGCCCCCCGATAATTTCGGGGGGCTTCCAATCAGATCCAGATCAAACATCTTAATACGACCATAGATCCTGCTCGTAATTAAATATCTTCTCTTTAATATTTTCACCTTCCAGTAATTGAAGTATGCCTTTATCTGCCAATCCGGGATAATTCTTTATTAGACGATCATACGGATTGTCAATGGTACTCTTTATGATCCTGCCATAGAACATCCTGCTTTCAAATAAGTCTTCCCAACTCATTCTTGCTCCATAATTTTTTCCGTTGTAAACTTCATATTTAGAAAAAACAGGGCGCATATCAGGATAATAAACCCAGAAAACTTCTGACTCACCCAGGTTTATTCCCTGTGAATTGATAACATTCATTACAGGAGCTATCCCAAGTATCCTCCAGAAAAGGCGTGAACTTTCTTTATCAAAAATAACTTCCTCTTTAATACGGAACTTATAAATTGAATCAAGATTGATCTCCCTTGTTTTCATAATTATTCCGATCTCATTTCCTAACGAGTCGTATTGCTTAATAGGAATTGGTTCTCCGCCAATAGCCTTGGCTACATCACCTCTTGTCATTGGTGTTGTAAACCTGTCGTCAATATTGCTGAAAACAGTAACTACGCTATCCTGGATCGCCTGGAATAAAATAGAAATGAATCGCTGGTTACCGTTATTCTCGTCGGCAGAATACCTGAATGGCAAATTCATTTTCTCCCTGGTATCAATTTCCCTCCATATTTTATGCCTGTACATGGCATCATCTGCACGTAAGTTTTCATATGGCAAAGGAGTCCTGTCTTTTAACATAGTTGTTTCAACAGCTTCATCCGGACGTAAAGACTTAAGCACTTTTTTTATGGGTAAGCTATCCGGCAGTGGTGGTTCCACTGCAGCAACTGCTACTGTATCAACCTGCGCTACAGTTGGCTGGATATTAGCTTTGGTTTTAGCCTTTGTTGTTTTACGGGTTGAAGGCCGCTTTGTAGCTGCACGTTTTGTTGTCGTTTTTTTCTTTGTTTGTGCATTTATAGCACCGCCCGCAAACAAGCAGAAACAAAGCAACAAGGCAAAATATTTTTTCATAGTACTTCCTGATTAATTATTAATAAAGTGCAAAAGATTTCGGCTCAATGATCCTTATTCCATCAGGACCTGAAACCTTAATATTATCAAAAGAAACCACAGACCCAGGTCCGCAACGTTGTATATAAGAACTTAAGTTGCTTAACCCATTTCCGGTAATTGAAGCTGTTACCACATTGGCAAAATTTGCTCCCGCAAAATATACTGTAGCACTCACTACAGAGTATCGAACATCATAAATAAAATCAGGTCCCATATCAGCCCTGCAATACTGCTGATTCTTAAAATCAACTGATGGCATCCTGGCTTTACCTGAACCCACCATAAAGCTTGGTTCGGGAATCCTTTTAATTCTAAACTCCATTGTTAAAGGTGTACTTCCCTGTGGAGAAACAGTAATTGAACACGTACCTGTACCACTTACTTTCACTGTCCTTTTCGGTCCACTTCCGTTTATCGTACAATTGTTTCCTGAAACACCTGTTTTTTCCATACCTGTTGGTGAACCAATGGTAATAGGATTATCAAGACCTACATAGAATACATTCATTTTATCAAGCGATATAGCTGCACTGCTTGGTTGACCAACAGTGTAGGGAATATCTTTTTCTACTGTACCTGGAGAGCCATCCGGTTTTTTGAAATTGATCACAACGCGTACACTGCCTGATCCGTTCACTTTAAACTTCTTGATCGCAACTCCATTAGCATCTGCAGCCTGTGATTGACCATTGATTGTGATAATAGGTGCTGCTGCACTACTGAATGAGCCGATACCGGCTGTAACTTCGAGGTCTTCTCCCGGCATCAGGTAGGTTGAACTGGTACCGATGATAGGTTGAAACTGGTTATACACATATTCCACTGATCCGATCTTACTATGACACTCATTTACGATCAGGTTTTCAGCATTTTTTACGTTATTCTGAAATTTACTTAACATGGTCAACGCAGCAACTACCGGTGTCATATGAAAATAACCTAATGTAAAATCTTTTTTTCCCTCTTTAGTAACGATCGGGTCTGTATTTACAGGAAAGTTTGTTCCGAATTTACCCGCAAATGAAGAGTCAATTGCAAGCATCTTTATTTTATACTCATCTAATTTCTTTTTTAAATCATCTCCTTTTTTTTCAACTTCAAAAAGGCGAGTAGAAGCATCGAGATTATCTTCCTTAAAACTTTCCGATCCATCTTCTTTAATAACCAAGTCTGCATTCTTTTTCAACTCAACTTTTAGTCCTTCGATATAGGTCATCATATCGGCTGAAAGTTTCTTTGCTTCTTCAGCCTTAGGTTGCCATTTTGCTGCCTGGTCTTTATACTTTTCATCTTTCAGCTTCTCAGTAAGTGATTCATACAATGAGCTATTAGCATTGGACAAATTAGTACTTGAGTTCTGAAGACTTTTATCCACCGTTTTAAAGGCTTCTAATATCTCAGCAGATACGTTCAGTGCCAAGATAGCGGTCAACACCAAATACATAATGTTGATCATCTTTTGCCGGGGCTCTCTAGGTAAAGCCATAATATTTTAGATTTACGATTGTTTAGTTTTAATTGGTTTTCTTTGATCGTTGGGTTTATATAC